>DASPFV010000127.1:0-54288 GCA_035620975.1 Vicinamibacterales bacterium | reverse complement strand
ATATCGAGGTTCTCAGTCCTGACTGGCTGGACGAGCTCGTACGGTGGGCTCAGCTTCCGGCCGTCGGCGTCGTCGGCGCCAAGCTGCTCTACCCAGACGGCCTCGTCCAGCACGCCGGAATCGTGTTCGGTCTCGGGCTGGTCGGGCACATCTTCTCGCGTGCAGCCGAGGATGCGGCGGGGCTGTTCGGCACTCCGGGCTCATACCGCAACTACCTCGCGGTGACGGGCGCCTGCCAGATGCTGCGGCGGGAGGTTTTCGAGCAGCTCGGCGGCTTCGACGAGCGGTTCCAGCTCGTCTTCAGCGACGTCGTTCTCTGCATGGAAGCCTGGAGGGCGGGTTTTCGCGTCGTCTACACTCCCCACGCGCGACTCGTGCATCACGAATCGCACACCCGCAGCCGTGCCGACCCTCCCGGCGACATGGAGCTGCTGGTCCGCTATCTTCAGGCGAACGGCTTCGCCGAGGATCCCTACTGCCATCCGGAGCTCGATCCCAGATCGCTCATCCCGGTCGTCCGCGCGCCGCACGATCCGACGCCGCGCCAGGTGATCGCCGGCTACCTTGAGGGGGTGCTGGCGGCGGGCCCGACGGGCCCCGCCTGACTGCAGTCGGGTCAGGTGGACTCGGGCATTCGCGCCGTGAGCTTGGGGTGCAGCGGAATGGTGGGGACGTTTGCGATGTCGAAGTTGACGGCCGAGATGAGGAGCTGGCAGCCCACCAGCACGGGCAGGGCGCTCAGCATCACCTCGCCGCTCGTGGCCGGCCGGCCGGTTACCGCCGACAGGTACCAGTGCCAGAACCCGAACGTCGCGCCCGACAGCGTCAGGAACGTTCCGCTGAGCAGCGCCACCGTGCCGGCGGTGAAGTCGCGGAGGAAATACGTGTAGAAGATGCGCTTGACGAACCGCGCCAGATACTTCCCGGGGAAGCCGAACAGCGCGCGGGTGACGCTCAGGTTGCTGATCTCGTTCGCGTAGCGCGCTTCCATGGGGATGTCCACCACGACGGCACGGCAGACGTTCAGCCTGAAGAGCATGTCGCTTTCGAAGAAGAACCGCTGGTCCAGCTTTTCCAGCGGCAGCAACGCGAGCACGTCGCGGTGGATGGCCGTGTAGCCGTTGGTCGGATCGGCGATGTTCCAGTATCCGCTCGCGACCTTGTTCACGAGCGAGAGAATCGAATTGCCGAACGACCTGAAGCCTACCGTCCGCCGCCGGGGCCTTCAACCCGCGGCGGGCAGTGGGCACGCACGCCCGGCGCCGACGGTCCGGCAGGAGGCGCGGATCGCGGCGTTCCGGTGATGTATTCTGTCCTGTAACCCGGCGGCCTCGCTGCGACGCACCAGGGCATCGACTGTTCCCGACGGACGTGTGAGTTGACGGTCTCCATCATCATCCCTGTCTTCAACAAGCTCGAGTTCACCCGTCAGTGCCTGGATCGCATCCGGCGGAACACCGCCGCGCCCGATTACGAGGTCATCGTCGTCGACAACGGCTCGTCCGATGGCACGCGCGAATGGTTCTCTCATCCACGGGGGCCTGCGGCAGGAGTCCGCTACCACCGCCACGACCGCAATCTCGGCTTCGCCCAGGCCAACAACACGGGGGCACGCCTCGCCGGGGGCCGGTACCTGCTGTTCCTGAACAACGACACGCTGGTGCAGCCGGACTGGCTCACCTCGATGGTGGCCCTCCGCGAGTCGGACGCCGCCATCGGCGTGGTCGGGATCAAACAGCTGTTCCCCTATACGAACATCATCTATCACACCGGAATCGTCTTCGGCCCGGATGGACGGCCCGAGCACCTCTACCCCCACCTGGACGCCTCGCTGCCCCAGGTCAACCGGCAGCGCGAGTATCAGGCCGTCATGGGGGCCTGCCTGCTGATCGATCGCACACTGTTCGAGGACTGCGGCGGATTCGACGAGCATTACCGGAACGGGTACGAGGACGTCGATCTCTGCCTGAGCGTGACGCAGCGCGGCCGCAAGGTGTACTGCTGCACCGACGCGTACATCTACCATTACGGTCAGATCTCCGAGGGGCGCACGGCGTCGGATGACGACAACGCCGCGCTGTTCGCGCGGAAATGGGCGGGCCACGTCCGACCGGACCGCGACGCGTATCTGCTCCGGGACGCGCGCGAGAGCGCCCGCGCCTCCGGATCGTCGCGCGGGTCCATCGCCACGCTTCCCCCCGAGTGCATCTATCTGGCTGACGATCTCGATCAGGGCAGCGCGCTCACCTGGATCAACGCGGAGCTCGCGCTGGCCTTGCACGAGCTGGGCGCGCCGGTCCTCGTAAACGGCCGCCGTCCGCTCTCGACGACGCTGTCCGCGGCCGCCCGCCAGAAACTGAAGCCGTTGACCGTCAGCACGGCCCCGGTCGGGGGCGTGCAGATCAAGTGGTCGCATTACCGCTCCCGGCATCTCACGCTCGAGCTCGCCGGAGACGTGAATTTCGAGCTCTTCGTCATCAATTACGTCTTCGGGGCACCGGGGGTCGAGCCCTGGGATCGCTGGCTGCAATGCCTCCGCCAGAACCACCACGCGAAGATAGCGTTGAGCGAGTTCTGTGCAGACGTGCTCGGGCAGGCCGGCGTTCCAGAGGCGGATCGCGTCGTCTGGCACCCCGGTTATGCCAGGGAGGTGCTCGAGGGCGACGCGACAACCCGCCACCAATCCCCCTTCCGCTTCCTGACCGTCACGAACTCGCACGATCTCGAGCGCTACAACACGTCGGCCATCGTCGACGCGTTTCGCCGCACGTTCAGCCGGCGCGACGACGTCGTGCTGGTCGTCAAGGACTACGGCGCGTCTTCCGGCAACCAGACGCTCCGACGGCTGCTGGCGGCGAACACCGAAGGCCCGCGGATCGAGTACATCGACCGGTTCACCGACAAGCGCGACCTGGTCGGCCTCTACAGGTCGTGCCACGCCTTCGTATCGGCGCATCGCGGTGAGGGCTTCGGGATGAAGATTCTCGACGCGATGGCGTGCGGTCTGCCGATCGTCACCCCGCTGTTCGGCGGACCGACGGACTTCTGCACGCCCGAGACCGCCGTTCCCGTCGAGTTCTCGCTGATTCCGATGGGCGATTGCCTCGACACGAGGTCCCTGTCGATCACCAACCATCCGCTGTGGGCTGAGGTCGATCGCAACGACCTCGGACTGCAGATGCGACGGGTGTTCGAGGATCCGGCCCCGGCGCAGGACGTCGCCGATCGCGCGCGGGACGAGGTCCTCCAGCGGTTCTCGTGGGCAGCGGCGGCCGCCCGGTTCGTCGAGCTGACCACGAACCGGCGTCTGGCGCGGCTGGCCGGCCGGTCTCGGAGGCCGTCGGGAGCGCCGGCCGCGTCCCCGGCGCGGGGCAGCGTCTCTCCGTACTGGCTCGGGCTCCGCGTGAGCGTCGTCATTCCGACGCGGAACCGCAAGGAGAAGCTGCTCCGCTGCCTGGACGCGCTCGCCCGACAGTCGGTGCTCCCGCAGGAGTTCGAGGTCATCGTCGTCGACGACGGCTCGGCCGACGGCACGGGCGACGTCCTGGCGAGCCGCGTCTTCCCGTTCGCGATGCAGTACTGCCGGCAGGAGGCGGCCGGCCCGGGGGCCGCGCGGAACCTCGGCCTCGAACGGGCCGGCGGCGAGCTCGTGCTGTTCATGGGCGACGACACCTACGCAGACGAACGGCTCCTGGAGCAGCACCTGCTGGCGCACGCCCGCATGCCGGCCCACGGTGTGGCCGTCCTCGGCCACATCGACTGGCTGCCAGGCGTGGAGCCGAATGCCGTGATGGAGTACGTCTGCGGCGACGCGATGCTGCAGTTCGCGTACTCGTACATCGCGAGCGCTCCGGACCTGGATCACCGGTTCTTCTACACCAGCAATATCTCGCTCAAGCGGCGCTTCCTGATCGACGCGGCGGACGCGGGCATCCGCTTCGACCCGTGCTTCCGCCGTGCGGCCTTCGAGGATTCGGAGTTCGCGTTCAGGCTGGCGCCTCGAGGGCTTCGGCTCGTGTACGCCCCGGACGCGCGTGTCGTGCACGATCACTGGATGGATCTCGACAGCTTCACGCAGCGCGAGTTCCGCGCCGGGGAAATGGCCGTCGTGTTCTTCCGGAAGCACCCGATTCTCGACGACGAGCTGAGGGTTGGATCGGTCGATGCTGTCTTTCCCGCGGCCAGGACGCTGCTCGGCCGGCCGGCTGTACTGCAGCAGCTCGAAGCGTTCGATCGCGAGACCGACAAGGCGCTCCGGGCTCTTGCCGTGTCCTACGAGGCGCTGGGGTCGCTCGGCCGCCAGCCGGGCGCCGAGTCCACGGGAGGACTCCCGGACGATCGGCTCCGCGGCGGACTCCATCAGCTGTTCGACATCGTCTTCGACATCGCGCGCACGAGGGGAAAGATCCAGGAGTGGTGTTCGGACTCCACCGATCGGGCGCTGTGCGGGGCAGCGCAGACCCTGGCGAGCGTCATCAGGAAGCTGGAGTTCTTCGATCGCACGCCCCAGCACGAGGTCCTGCGCGGCTCGACGACGCTCGACGCCGACGCGATGGCGAATCTCCGGGCGCACATGGCGGGTCTGGAGATCCCCGTGCCCGATCGCGGTTCGACCGATGGAGGCTCGTTCGGGTCACGCGCGTTCCGGCGGATCCTGATGCAGCCCGCCGTCCTGGGACGGCTGCTTTCGGCCGACCGCGCCATTCAGCGCCGGCTCCAGGGTGAAAAGCGGCGCGAGTGGCTCCGGCGCTACCTGCGGGTCCGGGCCGGAGTCGGACGGTCGCTCCGGTGAAAGAGAATCCCGGCAGCCGGCGTTACGAAATTGCCAGCGATCGGGTCGAGCGTGTAAACCCTTCCCAAGGCTGACTACGCTAACTGAAAGACTCCACACGAGATCGAAATGGCTCGGTTCGTGCTTCGCGGATATGCATGAGCCGCCCCGCCTCTCACACCCGCTCGGCGCTTCTCCTTTTCTCGTTCCTGGTGGCGCCGCTTGCGACCGCGGCGGCTGACGTGAGCGTGCCGGGGCAGTTCGCGTCGATTCAGGCCGCCATCAACGCGGTCCTGAGTGGAAGCCTGCCCGACGGCACGATCATCAACGTCCAGCCGGGGACGTATTTCGAGGCCCTCAGCGTCGCGAACAGCAATCGCTCGTTCACCGTGCGCGGGATCGCGGGGGCCTCGGCGACGGTCGTCGACGCAGCGGGTCGCGGCACGGCGGCGGTGAGCGTCATGCGATCGAGCGGCACCGTCGTGTTCACGGGCTTGACGTTCCGCCACGGGGCACGGCCGTCGGCTGCGGGCGGGGCATTCGTCGTGCAGGAGGCTTCGCCGGCATTCGTCAACTCCGTGTTCGAGTCGAGCTCGGCCTTCGACGGCGGGGGCGGCGCCATCGTGCTGTCGAATGCGACGTTCACGAACTGCGTCATCCGCGGCAATACCGCACAGCGGTTCGGCGGCGGCGTCTACATCACGTCCGGATCGCGGCCCGTGTTCACGAACTGCGACATCGTGACCAACAGCTCCGGCAACGGCGGAACCGGCATTGGCAACAACGGCGCGGGCGGGGGTGTCTTTTCGCATGATTCCTCCCCCACGTTTCGCGGCTCCCGGGTCAACGCGAACTCCTCGAAGTTCGCGGCTGGCGGCATCTTCCACATGGGCATGTTCGGATCGCCCCTCTCCACGCTCGTGCTCGAGGACTCGGAAGTGGCCGACAACGTGGCCTCGCAGTACAGCAGCGCCGAGAATCCCGCCGAGGGCGGCGGCATGCACGTGGAGGACAACGCCACGGCGGCGCTGACCCGCGTGCGCGTCCTGCGGAACCGGGCCAACACCGGTGGTGGCCTGAACGCGTATCGGGCGCGGTACGAGTTAGTGGACTCGGTGATCGACGGGAACGTCGCGGCGCCAGCGGCCCACGCGACGTTCGGCGGCGGCATCGCCGCCACGTCGAACAACCCGGCCGCGCCGATTCGGCCCGGCAGCGTCATCAACCTGACCCGCACGCTCGTGCGCAACAATGTCGCCCCGATGGGTGCCGGCATCGCGGTCGTCGGCGACAACTTCTCGGCCGTCAAGGCCAGCCTGACGGTGAACGGGTCTGTGCTCGCCGGCAATCGATCGCAGAGCCAGGGCGGGGGCCTCCTCCTCAACAGGACCGACGCGGTGATCAGCGACTCGCTGATCATCGACAACACGGTGTCGGGCGGAAGCTCGCCGTTCGGCGGAGGGCTCATGCTGACGACGACCGCCACGGCAACGGTCACGGGCACGACGATCGCCCACAACACCGCCGGCCTGTACGGCGGGGCCGTGTTCCTGAACGACACCGTCTCGATTCAGATGAGCGGCTCCCGGTTGTACGACAACACGGCCAGTCAGGGTGGAGGGCTGTTCGTCGGGGCCGCGAACGTGACGGGCACGGTCCAGAGCAGCACGATCGCGGACAACGTCGGCTATCAGATCGTGGAGCACGGCTGTCCCAGGACGACGCTCAACTACATCGGGAACACGATCACGCCGCGCAGCGGGAACAGCGACTTCTACCTGAGCGGCTGTTCCGGGAACACCGGTTCGGCGTCCACCATCGCGCAGTTCAACGGCCAGCCGAGCGGCCGGGCGTCCGGGAACAACGCCAACGTGCCCCGGTTCGCGCACTTCCTCGCTTCCCCCGGCGCCGGAACCTCTTTCACGCTCGCCTGGAGCGTCGCCCGGGCGACCAGCGTCACGATCTCGGGTGTGGGGACGTTCAACACCGCGACGGGGACGGCCGACGTGAGCCCTTCGGCCTCGACCGGCTACTCTCTGACCGCGACGGCGACCAGCGCGAACGGCGGCAACTACGGCGCGGTGACCACGGGCGTCACTGTCGTCTACCCGCCCGTCGTGGCGCCGCCCGGCGTCGTGGACGGCGACTTCGACGGGGACCGCAGGGCCGAAATCTTCGTCTTCCGGCCGTCGGGAGGAACGTGGTATCTGCTCAAGTCGAGCACGACGTTCGCGGCGGCGGACGTGTACTCCTGGGGCGTCAGCACCGACGTGCCGCTGACGGGCGATTACGACGGGGACGGCAGGACCGATCTCACGGTCTTCAGGCCGTCCAACGGTCAATGGCGCATCCGCGAGTCGAGCACCAACTACTCGACTTCTGCCACGTACCAATGGGGAATCGCCGGAGACGTGCCTGTTCCGGCCGACTTCGACGGCGACGGGATCACCGATCTCGCGGTGTACCGGCCGTCGAATGGTACCTGGTACATTCTCAGGTCCTCGAGCAACTTCACGAGCGGCGACGTGTACGCCTGGGGCGCTGCGGGTGACGTGCCCGTGACCGGCGACTTCGACGGCGACGGCCGGGCCGACATCATCGTCTACCGGCCACCCACGGGGCACTGGTTCGTGAAGCGGTCCAGCACCAACTTCACGACATTCGTGACCTACCAGTGGGGGACCATGGGCGACGTGCCAGTACCAGGCGACTACGACGGCGACGGGAAGTCCGAACTGGCCGTCTACCGGCCGTCGAACGGAACCTGGTACGTCCTCCGATCCACCACCGGGTTCACCTCGCCGATCGTGTTCGCCTGGGGGCTCGGCACCGACGCGCCCGTCCCGGCGGACTACGACGGAGACGGCCGGGTCGACATCGCGGTGTACAGGCCCTCGACGGGGCACTGGTTCATCGTGCGCTCGACGAGCGGCTATACGGCGTGGTACACGGTGCAGTGGGGGACGACTGGAGACGTCGCCGTGCTGGATCGCCGATAGCGGCCGCGGCGCCTGCCGCGCATCATTGATACGGGACTTTAGCCGGCGAGGCGCGAGCCGCGAGCCGCGGCGGAGTCGTCCACTGGCTCTCAGTGCCGCCGCGTAATCACGAAGACCGCCTCCCCTCCAGGATCCGTCACGGCCGTCCGCTCGACCTCTGCACCCAGTATCGCGCAGGCACTGGCGAGCAGCTCGAACGGGTAGTGGTACGGCTGGCGGTCGGGATAGGTCGTGACGCCAGGGGCACGTGCGATCGGATCGAAGCTCGCGGGGTCGGGATTCTCGTAGCAGGTCGCGTAAAAACGCCCGCCCGGGCGCAGCTTCCGCAGCACGCTGGCGATGCATCGGACGACGCTGTTCAGCGGAAAACGGGGGAACACCGAGTGCGCGCAGGCGAAGTCGAACTGCGCGGCAATGTCGTCGAAATCGAAGGCATTGGCCGCGCGGTCGGCCTCACGCGCATCCGCACCTCGCACGGCGACGCGGTAGTGACGATCCTCCAGGAAGGCCGCCAGCGGGCTGTTCGAGGGGAGAGACCTCGTCGAGAGCTCCAGGAGATAGTGCTCGCGCTGCAGGCCCTGGCCGCGCAGAAAATCGAACAGCCACGGGTCCGGCGCGAGCGAAACGACTTCCCGCGCGGCCGCCGGTTCCGCCGCCGGCGACCCCTGGCTGGTCAGCGGCCCGCCACCGCTCGCCGCGTGCGCAGCAGCCTCGCGCCCGAGCACCAGCGACTGTTCGTAGAACGCCAGCCCGGACTCGATCTCGCCGTCGAACGCGAGGGTGCCTTGGTCGAGCACGCAGACGCGGCGGCAGATGGATCGCACGGCCGACGGGGCGTGCGAGACGAAGATGATCGTCTTGCCGTCCTCCAGGAACCGCCGGATCGTCCCGATGCAGCGCTGCTGGAAATCGGCGTCGCCGACGGCGAAGATCTCGTCGAGCAGCAGGATGTCCGGATTCAGGTTCGCGGCGACGGCGAAGCCGAGCCGCATGTGCATGCCGGAAGAGTAGTTCTTGATGGGAACGTCGATGAAGTGTTCGAGCCCAGAGTACTGGACGATCGCGCCGTACAGCGCCTCGATGTCCGGCCTCGACAGCCCGTGAATGGCGGCGTTGAGAAAGACGTTCTCGCGGCCGGTCAGCTCGGGATGGAAGCCGACGCCCAGCTCGATCATCGACGCGATTCGCGCGTTGCGGGCCACCAGCAGGTGGCCGCTGGTGGGCCGGTGTATCGCGGCAATCAGCTTGAGGAACGTGCTCTTCCCCGATCCGTTCCGCCCCACCAGGCCGACGGCTTCGCCGCGCTCGATGCGGAGGCTGACGTCCCTCAGCGCCCAGAACTCCTCGATGGACTGGCGCCGTTCCGGGTGGAGCAGCCCGAGAAAGCGGACCTTCAGCTCGACCGATGCGTTGTGCCGGAGCAGGAACCGCTTGGAGACGGCGCGTGCGTCGATGACAGCCACCGGTCAGACCTGCTCCATGAACCTGTCCTCGAAGGCCAGGAAGAAGGCGGTCCCCACGACGAGTGCGCCGATCGCGTAGGTGGCCGCCACGACCCAGACGTCGGGGTCCGGCCACGTCCGGTAGAAGAACAGCGAGTGGTAGCCGACGACGAACGGCGACACAGGGCTCAGCAGGATCATCAGGCGCAGCCGTTCCGGCACCTGCGCGAGCTCGTACACGATCGGCGTCGTCCAGAACAGGACGCCCAGCGCGACCTCGATCAGGTGCCGTACGTCCCGGAAAAACGTCGTGGCGGTCGCGACGATGAGCCCCACACCGATGGTGAAGGCCACCTGCAGAGCGAGGAGCACGGGGAACAGCAGCATCGGCGCGGACGGCGGGACCGAGTACCACACGAGCATGACGGGCAGGAATACCGAGAACGTCAGCAGGTACTGCGCGAGATTGAAGAGCACCGTGCCTACGGGCAGGATAATCCGCGGGAAGTGGACGCTTCGAATCAGGCCGGCGTTGTCGACGATGGCGCCCGACGACATGGCCGTGGAGCTGGCGAAGAAGGTCCACGCGAGCTGACCGAGCATGAGATAGAAGACGAAGGCCTCGGTGCGGACCCGGAGGATGAATCCGAACGCCAGCGAGTAGACCAGGATCATGAGCAGCGGGTTCGCGAGCGACCAGAGAAACCCGAAGACCGACCCCCGGTACTTCAGCTTGAGATCCTTCAGGACCAGGTTCTTGAGCAGCTCGCGATAGCGGTAGAAGCCGATGATGGTGGCGCCGAGCGAGGCCATCTCGCTGGCGCGATCGACGAGCTGGTCGGTGGCCTCGCTGCTGGCCCGCACGCGCAGGAGCCACATTCCACGCCAGCCCACGACGCCGATGACCAGGAACAGGCCATCCGCCACGAACGCCCCGCGCGACACCCCTTCGAACCCCACGAAGAAGCCGACGAGCGCGCTCGCGAGCGCGGTGCCCAGGACGGCCCCGAGCAGGATGCGCAGCAGCCAGGCCGCGCCGGGCTGCCGCGAGTACGCCCCTGCGGCGGCAACCCCGGCGATCTGCGCCGAGACGACGAACGGCAGCACCGACCACGCGGCCGGCAGGAACGTCGTCAGCACGTCCTGGAACCGGATCCAGGTCGCGGCCAGGTAGGCGCCGGTGGCGATCGAGCCATCCAGCAGCAGGCTGGCCGGCCAGCCGGGACGCGGGAGCCACCGGACCGTGGCCGGCAGCGCGGCACCGGTATCAGGGGAAACGGCCGACATGCTTGGCGTTCGAATCTCGTGAGGCGTTCACGCCGGCGCCCGGGACCTGTGTCTGGAACACTTCCGTCCGGGCATGTCGCACCAACGATCCGGAGCGACGGCCGAAGTGCCCGCCCAGAATACCATCAGCAACTCCCGCGGCGAAGGTCGCGGCCGCGCGAGCAGACCGCCGGTGCGCTGACGCGGTCATCCGGCTTCAGATACACTCGTCTGAACGCGCCCACATGGTCACTGCTTGTACGATCGTCGCCCGCAACTACATCTCCCACGCACGCGTGCTCGCCAGATCGTTCCGGGAACATCATCCCGACGGCGTCTTCAGCGTCCTCCTGATCGACGACGAGAACCGCAGGTTCGACACGGCCGGCGAAGGATTCCGGGTTCTGCGCCTTGCCGACATCGATCTGGAAGCCACTGAGATCGGCCGGCTCGCGGCCTTCTACGACGTGACGGAACTGGCGACGGCCATCAAGCCCAGGCTCCTCGGCCGGCTGCTCGATGAAGGCGCGCCGGACGTGATCTATCTCGATCCGGATATCCGCCTGTACGGTCCGCTCGACGCCTGCGCGCCGCTGGCACGGGCGCATGGCGTCGTGCTGACCCCGCACATGCGTGCGCCCATGCCGCGCGATGGCAGGCGGGTAGATGAGTTCCACATCCTGGCCGCGGGCGTGTACAACCTGGGATTCATCGCCGTCGGCTCGGGCGCGGGCGGCTTCCTCGAGTGGTGGTGGGAGAGGACGCAGCGGGAGGCCCGGATCGATCCGGCCCGGATGATGTTCACGGACCAGCGCTGGGTCGACTTCGTGCCCTCCTTCTTCGACCACGTCATTCTCAAAGATCCCGCCTACAACGTCGCGTACTGGAATCTCCACGAGCGCGAGCTGACGTGGGGCGGCGGGCAGTACCTGGTCGACGACCGGCCGCTGACGTTCTTTCATTTCAGCGGCTTCGACTCGACGCGCCCGTATCTGCTGAGCAAGCACCAGGGAGACCGGCCCCGCATCCTCCTGAGCGAACATCCGGCACTCGCGAGAATCTGCCGCGAATACCTCGTCGAGCTCGAACAGAGCGGCGTTGGCCGCGAGTCGGCTGTGCCCTACGGCTGGCACACGCTGCCTTCCGGCCTGGCGTTCGATCGACACATGCGCCGGGTCTATCGGGAGGCGCTCCTGGCGTTCGACGCGGGTGAGGGGCCGGAACCGCCGGCGCCGTTCGCCCCGTCGATGGAAGGGCGCTTCATCGACTGGCTCAACGAGCCCACCGCCGGCGGGCTCCGGCCGAGCATCTCGCGGTACCTGCACGCGATCTACGAGGATCGTCCGGACCTGCAGACGGCATTTCCTCATCTCGCAGGACCTGCAGGTTCGAGATTCCTCGAATGGGTCCGGACCGATGGCACCGCGCAGCACGCGATCCCCGAGGCGCTCGTGCCGTCGGCCCCGCCGGTCTCGGCCGAGACCCGGCCGGCCTTCGTGACGGCCGATCGACTCGTCCAGGGCGCGAACATCGTCGGGTACTTCACAGCCGAGCTGGGCGTCGGCGAGGCGGGGCGGCTGCTGACCGGCGCGGTCGAAGCCGCCGGTATTCCACACGCCACGCTCATCTACGACGCCACGCCGAGCCGGAAGGGCCACAGGTTTGCCGAGCGTGGAGATCAAGCCGCGCCGTACGACGTGAACGTCCTCTGCGTCAATGCGGATCAGACGTCCCGGTTCGCCCGCGACGCCGGCGCCGCATTCTTCGACGGCCGCTACACCGTCGGCTACTGGTTCTGGGAGCTCGATCGCTTTCCAGCGGTGATGCACTCCGCCTTCGAGTACGTCGACGAAGTGTGGACCGCCTCCCGCTTCGTGGCCAGGGGCATCCAGGCAATCGGCCGCAGGCCCGTGTACACCGTGCCGCTGCCGGTGCCCGTCCCGCGGTGTTCGCCCGAGGTGTCCCGGCGCAGTCTCCGGCTTCCGGAGGGATTCCTTTACCTGTTCGTGTACGACTTCTTCAGCGTGCTCGAGCGGAAGAACCCGGTCGGCCTGATCAGGGCATTCGAGCGCGCCTTCCGCCCGGGTGAGGGTCCCGTTCTCGTGATCAAGTCGATCAACGGAGACAGGAAGCTGACCGAGCTCGAGTACGTGCGCGCCGCGGCAGCCGGGCGCGAGGACATCCTCGTGATCGACGAGTACTACCCGGCCGAACAGAAGAACTCGCTGCTCGGGCTCTGCGACTGCTACGTCTCGCTGCACCGCTCCGAGGGACTGGGGCTGACGATGGCGGAAGCCATGGCGCTCGGCAAGCCGGTCGTCGCGACGGCGTACTCGGGCAATCTCGAGTTCATGACTCCCGAGAACAGCTATCTCGTAAACTACGCCGAAGCTCCCGTCCCGCGCGGATGCGACCCGTATCCGCAAGGGGTGCCGTGGGCCGAGCCGAGCCTCGAGCACGCCGCCGAGCTCATGCGGCGCGTCTACGAGGCTCCGGAGGAGGCGGTGCGACGGGGCGCGCGGGCGCGCGAGGACGTGCTCACCAGGCACGGCGCCGAAGCCAGCGGGCGGGCAGTCCGGGAGCGACTCGACGACATCCGGGAGCGAAAGGCCCGGGGCATGGCATCCACTCGCCGATTCGCACCTGAACACGGATCGACGGAAGCTGTTGGCGCAGAGACCGTCGCATCGGCCGAGTTGTCGGTCGCCGCCAGCCTGCTGACTCCCGTCACGAACGTCGCGCCGGGAAGGCGGTTCGGCGCGCCGCTGGCAGCCCTTCAACGGCTGCTCTTCCGTGTCCTGCGACCGTACTGGTGGCAGCAGCGGCAACTGCAGCAGCATCTGATCAATGCCGTAAGCGAGGTCGCACGCGAGGTCGAACACGAGCGGCGGTTCGAGGCGCATCAGCGGGCGGCGGGCGAGGCGATGTGGAGCGCCATCCACGCGCTCGAAGGCGCCGGCGGATCCTTCCAGTCCGCCGCGTCGGAGCACCTGAAGGCGTTGACCGAGCAGCTCGCGTCCACGACCGCCCGCACGACCGACCTCTCCCGGCGCTTGTACGCGGTGCCCTTCATGGCGGACGGCGATCGGTTCTGCTACACGGAGCCCGGGGGCAGACGCATCCTGGGCTACCGGAACGGTCGGCCGCCTGCCAACGGCGACGGTTACGCAGGCTTCGAGGACATCTTCCGCGGAAGCGAGGCCTTCATCAGCGATCGGCTGCGCCCGTACGTCCGCGTACTGCACGAGCACCAGCGGGTCGTCGAGATCGGGTGCGGACGGGGCGAGCTCCTCGATCTGCTCCGGGAGGCCGGCGTTCCGGCCATCGGTGTCGATGTCGACGAGGGCATGGTGCGGCGGTGCCGGGACAAGGGGCACACGGTCGAGCGCGGGGACGGCATCCGTTTCCTGGAGACGCAGCCCGACGCTTCAGTTCCGGCCATCTTCGCGGCGCAGGTGGTCGAGCATCTGGTCTTCGAGGACTTCCTGCGATTCCTGCGATCGAGCCTCGCGAAGCTCGAGCCGGGCGGGCGCCTGATCTTCGAGACGGTGAACCCGCACGCCCTGGAGGCGTTCAAGACGTTCTGGACGGATCTCTCGCACCAGCGTCCGATCTTCCCCGAGGTGGCCGTCGCCTGGTGCTGGCTCCTCGGGTTCGCGGAGGCCTACGTGCTCTTTCCGGCGGGCGTGGGCGATCTGGATCAGGATCGCGCGACGACGGGCGAGTACGCTGTCGTGGCGACCAAGGCGCGCCCCGGTTGATCGGCCGCAACGGCAACTGTGCGCCATTGTCCGGTCGACGCGGCCGAGCCGAGCCGGCGGCGCCTCGGCTCATCTTCACAGTTCCCGCCAGATCCGCTCTGAACCTTTGCGGCGCGTCCTGTTGTCCAGCCCGACAGCACCCGAAACTCGTCTATGGTTCGCGCGCGTGCCGCCTGCGAACCGTTACATAAACCGGATCAATCCATATAACGAAACGGCCGAGGTGTAGGCGGGGTCCCCCATGGAGGTTGTACATGTCCGATGAGAGCCGAGCTGAACAGATCGCGAAGAAACCTGACCCAACCGGCGCGTCCATCAAGCGGCGCGGACTCCTGACCGCGGCGTGGGCCGCCATGGTCGGCCTGGTCGCCGCCAGGGCCACGAAACCCGTTCAAGCCGCCTCGGGTGGGGGAGCGGACGGGAATCTCGTGCTCGGGTCGAATTTCTTGAACAACATAAACACGGCGTCCAATCTGACGCTGCTGGGCACAAGCTCGGCCAACTTCGGCTTCGACGCCGTGTTCGACGTGGACGCGGCAGTGAACGGCGGCTCGACGGCGAACATCGGCGGCATGTACGGTCATGGAAAGGGGATGGGCTACGGAGCCATGGGCGTCGCTGGTGGTGGCACGGGTACGCAGGTCTCCAGGGCGACGCTCAACGCGGGCGTTGCCGGGATCAACGTCGGCAACGTGGCCAACGGCATGGGGGTGTACGGAGAAATCCCCGCGAGCAGCAGCATCAACGGTATCGCTATTTACGCGCTGAATTACTCCACTTACGCCGGGCCCGGTCCGGGCGCCGGCGGCTTCGGCATCTACGGTCTCTCGGCGAAGGGGCACGGTCTGGTCGGCGCCACCGCATCGGCCGGCGGCGCCGCGGTCGTGGGCGCGACCAACGGCGTGGCCGGTGCCTACGCGGGCGCCTTCTACGGTCCTGTCATTATCGGCGGAGACCTCACCGTCGTCGGCGGCGCGAAGAGCGCAGCGGTCCCGCATCCGGACGGCTCCCACCGGCGTCTCTACTGCGTCGAGAGCCCCGAGAGCTGGTTCGAGGACTTCGGGTCCGGGCAGCTGGACTGCGGGAAGGCGGAAGTGACGATCGATCCGGACTTCGTTGCGGCTGCGCGGACCGACGAGTACCACGTTTTCGTCACCGAGTACGATCAGCACAGCGACCTGTTCGTCACCGAGCGCACGCCCACGGGGTTCCGCGTGCAGTCGAAGGACGAGACCAGCCGCGCGGCGTTCTCCTGGCGCGTGGTCGCGAAGCGGAAGGACATCGCCGGCGAGCGCTTCGAGAAGGTCACCATTCCGAGCGAGCCGGAGCTCCCGGGTGTGCCAATGGGTGAGACGTCGGACAGAGTCGCCGATCCGGCCGTCGCTCCGAGACGGCCGGGCCGTCGTTAGCTTCTCCGAGGGGCCGGGCCAGGCTCGGCCCCTCGCTGCCGCTCCGTTCTGCTGGCCGCCGTCGACCGGATATCCGACACGGTTCACGGTTTTCCGGTGATCCATCTCGCGCCAGCACTGCGATCCCCACGGTCTCCCACCTGACGTCGTCGACCTCGCGGCGCAGTTCTTGCGGCCGCTCGTATCAATCCAGGCTCCATGCCGGGAATCCGCTGCCGGTCGATCGGCATCGCGCGCATGACTCTTCTTTGGCTTCAGCGGTCAATCGTCCCTGCCCTGATCGCGGGAAGCTGGCTCTTGCCGGCCAGCGCACAGGCCGTCACCTTCATCGTGAACAGCTCAGCGGACGTGGTGGACTCGGCCGCGGGCGATGGAGTATGCGAGATTTCGCCTGGCAGCCGAATCTGTACGCTTCGGGCGGCCGTCATGGAAGCCAACCGTGCCCTGGGGGAGGATCGTCCAACCATCGACCTGACCGCCGTCCCCGGAAACGTCATCACGCTCGGCATCCTGCCGTCAGGCCCCGACGACGAGACCAGTGGAGATCTGAATGTCACTCGAGGCCTGTCGCTCGTTGGTGCCGGTGCCCTGAGCACCGTCATCGACGCGAACGGCGCCGTCCTGCACAGCCGGGCAGTCCGCGTCGAAGCGGGCGAGGTGACCATCCTGGGTCTGACGATTCGAAACGGGCAGGCCACGTCCTACGATCTCGGCTACACGGAAGGAGGCGGGGTTTACGCGGGCCCGGGAAGCAACCTGACCCTGAGCGACTGCCGCATTCACTCGAGCGTCGCCCTGAGCGGTGGCGGGCTCCACGCGTACATCGCGGTGGTGCGGGTCGAAGATTCCGAGATCAGCGGCAACGCCGCGCAGATTGGCGGAGGGCTCTCGAACGTGGGTGGCTCGGTCACCATCAGGCGATCCCTTGTCGACGGGAACCGCGCCGAGCGGGGAGGCGGCCTCTACGAGGGCGGCGGCGGATTCCTGACCTCGTCCATGGTGATCATCGACAGCGCGGTCGTCAGGAACCGGGTCGAGTGCCCGACGTATTCCTGTGGCGGCGGCGGGCTGAAGATCGAAGGCACGGGAGGGCTCACGCTCGAGAACGTGACGATCAGCGGCAACACGGCCGACCTGGGCGGAGGAATCTTCCGCTCGCTCGATGCCTTCGAAGCTCCGGTCGCCCAGCCGATTCGGATCTTCAACAGCACCATCACTGACAATCGGGCGGCGGGTCAGATCAAGGCGTCGGGCCGGGGTGGCGGTGTCTATCACACCGCTCCGGCGCCTGACCGCTTCACCTTCGAGAACACCATTCTCGCGGGCAATCTGGGGACGCTGTTCGACGGTCTGGGTTTCATCACCGTTCCCGACGAGTGCGAGGGGACGCTGACGTCCAACGGCGGCAACCTGATGAAGACCAACCCCCTGGACTGCACCGTGCTGGGCCAGGTGATGTTCGCTGATCCCGGGCTCGGCGCATTGGCGCACAACGGCGGGCCGACGCCGACGCACGCCCTCATTCCGGAGAGTCCGGCGATCGATAGCGGCGCCCCAGGGGGGTGCCGCAACAGATCCGGCGAACTCCTGACAGCCGATCAACGAGGGGCCGTGCGACCCTTCGGCAGTGCCTGCGACATCGGTGCGTTCGAGTCCAACGAATGTACCTATGCGCTCGGTTCGACGGCTGTGTACGTACCAAACCATGGGAGTACCGGCTCCGTGCCGCTTGTGGTGAACGACGCCCGGTGCTCCTGGACCGTGAAGAGCAACGTCAGCTGGATAGTGGTCACCCCTGGCGTCGGAAGTTCCGGCAGCGGGATGATCGGCTACATCGCGGCAGCCAGTCCTGCTGGTGCACGCCGCGGTGAGATCACCGTCGCGGATCAGAGGTTCCTGGTCATGCAGGGCTTCGAAGGATCGCGCGCGGATTTCGATGGCGACCGCCGGTCGGAGATCGCCATCTACCGGCCGGCCAGCGGCAGCTGGTACTATCTCGAGTCGGTCACGGGGTTCACCGCGGGGACGGCGCGCATCTGGGGCGCACCGCTGGACATCCCGGTGTGGGGCGACTACGACGGCGACGGCCGGACCGACGTGACCGTGTACCGGCCTTCGACTGGTCACTGGTTCGTGCTTCAGTCGAGCACGGCGTATGGGGCCAGGGCCACCTACCAGTGGGGTACGACGGGCGACATGCCCGTACCCGGCGACTACGACGGTGACGGCACGACCGACGTCGCGATTTATCGTCCGTCCACCGGGATGTGGTACGTGTTGTTCTCAGCGTCCGGGTTCACTGCGGGCGCCGGATACGGGTGGGGTGCTGGCCAAGACATCCCGATCCCCGGTGATTACGATGGCGATGGCAGGGCCGATCTCGCCGTGTATCGGCCTTCGACGAGCCATTGGTTCATCCGGCTCTCATCGTCCGCCTACACCGTCTGGACTACCTACCAGTTCGGTGGAGAAGACGATGATCCGGTGCCCGCCGATTACGATGGAGATGGTTGTACGGACATCGGGATCTATCGCCGCTCCACCGGCGACTGGTTCACGCTCGAGTCAGCAGCGGGATTCACGGGGGGAAGGTGGCGCGCCTGGGGCGGCTGGGGCGATCTACCCGTGCCCGCCGATTACGACGGAGACGGAAGGGCTGATATCGCGGTCTACCGGCCGTCAACCGGCCACTGGTTCATCCTCGAGTCAGGCACGGGGTTCAGCACGTGGCTGACGTATCAGTGGGGCACCGCAGGCGACGTCTCGATCCTCGCGCGAGAAAGATAGCGCGCCCGGCCCACCAACGGCATCGACGCGCTCTTGAAGACTCGGCACGCCGGTGAGCGCTCACCGTCTGACCAGCTCGATGGTCATCATGCTCGCCAGCAGCGGTCCGGCGGGGGCGGCCAGACGTTCGAGCCACACGACGAGCCTGAAGAGCGATGCCGGCAGCAGCGCCCGCATCGACACGCCGCCCGAGACGAGATAGAGCACGATCGTGTGCAGGCGGATGCTGTCGACCGGCAGATTCGGGAAGTCTGCATCGTACCGCGCTCGATCCCGGCAGAACACGATCCAGGGCAGCGCCATGTTCGCGCCCGTGAGCGGGCCGGCCGCGGGCAGCGTCCACCCAGCGGCCTCATCCCATGGTTCGTGATGAAAGGGGAGGATGAGACGCCGGCTGAGCGGGCCCACGTAGGGCTCGACCAGGCACACCCGCCCGCCGGGTTTCAGCACACGTTCGCACTCGCGGAAGAACGCGGCCGGATCGGGCAGGTGGTGGAGCACGTTGAGGAGGAGGATGGCCGATGCCGAGCCGGCTCGAAATGGCAGCGCGAGCGCCGAGCCGAGGACGTCCACGTACGCGCCGGCGCGCAGGTCCACCGACACGACCGACGGCCTGACCTCGTGATAGAAGCCGGCGCCCGACCCCACCTCGATCACCAGGCCTCCGGGAGCAGCACGGCCGATCGCGCGCTCGTACTGCTCGTAGTAGTGGAGGTACACGCGGCGCAGAAAAGACTTCTCCCGGATGATTCGCGCGTGCACGGCGGTGGCCTCGGCCGAGTCGAGGTCGATGCCCCTCGCCATCGGATGTCCGAGCACGCCGCGCAGCCACGCCGCCACACGCCCGTGCCGCGCGGTCGAGGCGGATGCGCCGGCGACACTGGCCACTCCCGCCTGCGGTGCCTTGCCGGGACGATCGCTCATCGTGAATCAGGCCGCTCTGCCGTCGACGCGAGCGGGACGGGACAGCCGACCGACGGCGCGAACGCGGCACGCGCCGGGCGGATGACCTCGCAGACCGTCACCCCCGGACGCACGAACGGCGCCATCGGCGCCTGGGTGATGATGGGAATCCACTCGGGTTCGGGAACGTCGCCAAAGCCCAGCGTTCCCACGTTGTTGAAGGCCCGGTTCAGCTTCTCTGCCGGGAGCTCGGGATAGATCCGCGTCCAGAGATCCATCGCCGGGTCGAACGTCGAGTACGCGAGCGACGGATACCCCAGGGCAATCAAGGGCAGCCCCGAATGCGAGAAGAAGCTGCTTCCCCACGGGAGGAGCAGATAGCCACGGCCTTCCGCAGCCAGGCGACGGTCGAGCTCCGCCGTCACCGGGGTCTGGTGCTTCTGGAAGATCGGCTTCGCGGACTGAATCGGGTTGAAGGTGCCGAACGAGACGGCGCCGAGCAACACTGCCGATGCCAGCAGAATCACGTTGACGGCTGGCGGTGTCACCAGGCTCATCCTCTGGAGGACGGCGGCGACCGCCACGGGGACGGCGAAGGCCCAGTCGCGGAATGCCTCGCCGGGCCCGATCCCGTGCGTCTGTTTGAAGAGCGCCCACCCGAGCCCGAGCGTCAGCGCGAACGCTGCCGTCCGCCAGATCGTGAGGCGGAGCGGTCGCGCCTGTCCGATCAGGAAGGCGAACGTGACGAGCAGGAGTCCACCCGCCAGCACCATCCGGCCCGGCGGAACGAGATGCCAGAGCAGCGGGTAGCCTGCCCACGGCGGGAGCCGGACGGTCATCCACGCCTGGGTGGCGAGCAGGCCGGCGGCCACCCACAGCCAGCGGCGCCGCTCGGCCCCGGTGCTCTGCAGGACGAGCTCGCGCCAGGGGGCGAAGAACAGGATCGCCAGCACGTAGACGCTGCCGATCGTCGAGAGCTCGCAGATGTTGGGCGCCGGGATGAGCGGCGCATGATGGTTCATGTGCGACGTCGGGAGCAGCTGCGTCAGCCACCAGCGGAAGTACACTCCTCCGCCGCCGGACACCCGCTGGCCCGGATAGACGGTCTGCGCCACGATGGCGATCGGTTCCCACAGGTAGAACAGCACCGTGGCGCCGGCGGCGGCGGCCGTGAGGCCCAGCGGCAGGAGCGTGCGCCACTGCAGCAGCCCGGGTCGTGCGCCCGCCCAGAATACGAGCGCCACGAAGCCCAGCGCGATCGCGTTCGGCGGGTAGAAGTACGTCAGCAGCCCGCAGGCCATCAGCCAGTAAAAGAGCACGAGCCTGACGGCGAACGGCCAGCGCAACATCGGCGCCAGCACGATCCACGGGAAGAAGGGGAAGAGGAAGTTCGCTGCGCCGTTCCACCAGTACTGCGTGTAGGAGGCGAAGAACAGCACGAGCGCCATCAGCAGCGAATCGACTTCCCGGCCGCCGAGCTGGATGAAGACGAGCGTGAAGCCCACGACGAACAGCGCGATCAGGAAGAAGTGGTAGAACGAGAACGCCGTCGCCGGCGGCGCGACGAAGAACAGCCAGAACTGCGGCTTGAACACGATCGCCCAGTCGAGAATGGGCATGCCGTACAGCGTGCGCAGATCCTCGAAATACGGCGGCGTCCGATCGAAGCGCTGGAACCCGCTGCGGATCGTCATCTGCAGCAGCGGTGTCTGCCAGGAGAACTCGTCGCCGCGGTCGGTCCGCGGGAGCCCCGCGATCACCCCCCGGTCTTCCACACCCAGCTCGCGCAGCACGATCGCGTAGCTCGATGGAGACCAGTGCAGCCCGACGTAGAGGCTGCCGCTCAGAAGCACCCCCGCACAGAGCACCCATGCGAAGGGCCGGGAGATCCACCGATGCTCCGTCGCCGTCATGAGGTTCCCACCTGCACCGGAGGCGTCGTCGGCATCCGGGCTTCGCGGGGCATGACGACGAGGTCGCCGTAGCCCTGGCCCAGTCTGTCGACGAGGGCACGGTGATCCGTGACGGCCTCCAGCCGGCCTTCTGCGGAGACCTCGAGCAGCCTGAGCCCGGACGCGTCGAGATCCCGGAGGAAGCGCTCCGGATTGGATCCGGCGGCACGGAGATGCTGCGGCGAGAACTCGAGCCACAGCCATCGGAACCCGCCCCGCAGTGTTCGCTCCGCTCCGCGCAGCACGTGCGCCTCGTTCCCCTGGACGTCGATCTTCATGGCGTCGACGGCCGGGACGCCGAGCTCCGACAGCACGTCGTCCAGCGTGCGCACCTCCACGTCACAGGCCTCAACGTGGGGTTCGTCGTGCGATTGGCTCAGGCGGTTGTCCGCGCGGTTGAAGGCGCTGCAGTAGAGCGTCGCGCGGCCGGGCTGCTCGCCGAGCGCCAGCCGGTACACCCGGATGTTCGACAACTTTCGCTGCCTGACGCGCCGTTCGAGCAGCTGGTGGCTGTACGGATCAGGCTCGAAGGCGAGGATTCGACCGGCCCGGCCGACGGAAGCTGCCATGTGCAGGGTGTAGAATCCCGTATTCGCGCCAACGTCTGCGATGGTCATGCCCGGCTCGATCAGCGACCGCAGCAGCGCCAGCTCACGCCTCTCCGTCAGGCGCTTCCCGAGCAGATAGAGATGGAGATACGTCCAGGCTGCAGGCGGCGCGTCGCGCCACCCTGGATGGAGCAGGACGCGGGTCAGCACCCGGCCTGCCGCGTGAACACACTGGCGCAGCTCCATCGACTCCGCTAGACGAACTTGATGCGGCCTGCCGCGAACCAGCACATCTTCAGCAGCAGCCAGCCGTGCCGCCAGCGCTGGATGTTGGTGGTGCCGTAGGTCCGTTCCCGGTAGCGGATGGGCAGCTCGACGATCTCCAGGCCCATCTTCGCCGCGCCGAACAGCAGGTCGAAGTCGCCAAAGGGGTCGAAGTCGCCGAAGTACCCGCGGTTCGCCGCAATGGCCTGATATGCCTCGCGTCGGAGCACCTTCGTGCCGCAGAGGGTGTCCTTGATGGGCTGCCCGAGCAGCCAGCTGAACGCGAGGCTGAAGAACTTGTTCCCGACGAGATTCGCGAACCGCATGGCGTGATCGTCCATCGGGTACGTCAGCCGGACGCCGTTGACGAACTCGCCTTTGTTCGAGCGGATTGCCTCGTAGAAGCGCGGCAGATCCTCCGGCGGCACCGTGAGGTCCGCGTCGAGGATCATCAGGATATCGCCCGTGGCCGCCCCGAAGCCCAGGCGCACCGCGTCCCCCTTCCCGCGGCCCGTCTGCCGCAACAGCTGCGCCTTCCGGTGAGGATTGGCGACGACCGCTCTCTCGAGGGCCGCGTAGGTGTCGTCGGTCGAATGGCCTTCCACCAGAATCAGCTCGGTCCCTGAGCCCATCTCCGGTGTTCGCGCGAAGATCGCCGGGACGTTGCCGGCTTCGTTGCGCGCGGGGACGATGACCGAGACGCGCAGATCGCGGCCGGGGGCTCGTTCCGGCGCCACGGGACGCGCCACGATGAAATTCGACAGCGCGAGGTGGCGGAATCCCCAGAGCTTGACCAGGACGCGATTACAGAACCCGGCGAGCAGGGGCACGGGCAGGGGGCACAGCACCTCCTGCCACACCCTGAACGCGCGGAAGTCGCTCAGGTAGAGCAGGTTCTCCACATCCGAGACGGTGAGCCAGTTCTGCCGCAGGACCGGCCGCGCCAGCCCGAGCTTCGCCGCGCCGGTCAGCGGAAGCTCCCACAGCCGGCTGTAGAAGTTCAGAATCACGCGCGAGCCGCGATGGCAGAGCCGCTGCAGCCTCGCCAGAATCGCCTGAACGTCCCACACGTCGTGCAGGAGGTCGGAGAGGACGATCACGTCGAAGGGGCCGGACAGCTGCTCGAGATCGTGGGCGTCGCCGAGGACGAACTGCAGGTGGGGGTGCTTCCGGCTCGCTGCTTCGACCATCGCCGGCGCGAAGTCGACGCCGAGGCCCTCGGCTGGTTCGAGCGCGGCGAGCAGATCCCCCTCGCTGCATCCGAGCTCGAGGACGCGAAGGCCGGGAGGTACGAGGAACCGGTAGACGTGCTCGAGCCGGTGATGGTAACTGCGCCCGAAGAGACTCGGCGTTCTCTGCCGGCGCGCGACTGCTTCCCAGTGCGCCACGCGCCTGGCCCTGTACTCGTCCGCGCCGAAGGATTCAGCTCGTGACTCGGCGGGGGTGTCCAGCGGCATTCGGCGGGGACGATTCTAACAGCCGGCTAACAGCCCCCGCAAGGAAGCCGCGCCCGTGACGGAGCTGGAAGTACCCGACGGCGCGGGGCTCAGGGGGCAGCCACGACGCTGTGATATCGAGGGAGTCAGCCGGCGCCGCACCGGCTGCGGCACCTATCGTCCGTCGAGGATCGGCACGTCTCCGCTGATGCCCCACTGATACGTGGTCCACGCGGTGTAGTTCGAATTCGATCTGAGCACGAACCAGTGGCCGCTGGATGGCCGGTAGACTGTGAGGTCCGCCCGGCCGTCGCCGTCGTAGTCGCCCGGCATCGGCTTGTCGGTGCTCAGGCCCCACGCGTACGCGCTGCCAGCCGTGTAGGCGGTGCCCGACCTGAGGAAATACCACGTGCCGTTGGACGGCCGGTAGACGGCGAGGTCGGCCTTCCCGTCACCGTCGTAGTCGGCTTCGACGGGGACGTCACCAGTCGTCCCCCACTGGTAGGTCGTATTCGAGGCGAACCCGGTGGTGGATTTCCGGATGAACCAGTGGCTGCTCGAAGGCCGGAACACCGTGATGTCTGCGATGCCGTCGCCGTCGAAATCCCCGGGCACGGGCACGTCGCCCGAGACTCCCCACGCGTACGCCGCGCCGCCAGCGAAGCCAGTGCTCGATCTGAGGACGTACCAGGTGCCATTGGACGGCCGGTAGACCGCCAGGTCGGTCAGCCCGTCGCCATCGTAATCGCGCGCGACCGGAATGTCCCCGGCGGTGCCCCACTGATACGTGCGGAACGTCGCGTAGTTCGTCCGCGACTCCTTGACGAACCAGTGGCCGGACGACGGCCTGTAGACGGCGACGTCGATCCGGCCGTCCCCGTCGTAGTCTCCGGGGACCGGCTTGTCGCTGCTGAGGCCCCAGGCGGACGAGAACGGCACCCCGGCCGTCGTATTGAAGACGTGCCACGTGCCATTCGACGGGCGATACACGGCCAGATCCGCCCGCAGCTCGCCGGTGAAGTCGCTCGCGACCGAATACGCCACCCCCACCCGCCTCGACACTTCCATCGACGGCCCGCTCAGCATCCCGAACACGTTGTACGCGCGCACCACGAAGTAGTAGGCCGCGCCGTCAGCCAGGCCCGACAGCGTGCGGATCGTCTGGTTGCCCACGTCCACGCTGTTGGGATGGACACCCGGCAGGTTGCCCCAGTAGAGAACGTATCCGGCGGTGTTGCCGTCGCTGTTGGAGTTCCAGGCCAGCGTCACGGACGCCGCCTCGACGCCGCCGGCGGCCCCCACAAGTGCAGCAGACAGGCAGAAAATTCTGAGCGAGCGAGCTTGCGCCATGCGGCTTGCGCGGAGCAACGCATGTGCCACCGAGCCCGTCAGTAACCGACACCCGGAAGCTGCTGAGGCAAAAACGTTTCCCGGATCGCCTCGTCCGGTCGGGGATCGGAATTTCACAGTTCCTCTCAGATTTCGTTGTAACGGTTACACTATCGCGTGCCCTGCGGCCGCCCGTTGCCTCCACGCCCCGTCAGGCCACGCCCGACGGTCGGACGTGAGTAGTCGGCCGCGCGTCCAGCGCATGAGAGTGGCCGCGCTCATCGTCAACTGGAATGCCGGGCCGCTCCTCGCGCGTTGCCTGGCATCGCTGCACGCGCAACGTCGCCGGCCCGACCGCGTGATCCTCGTCGACAACGCCAGCGCGGACGAGTCGCTTCGGCTGGCGCAATCCGAGTTGGGCGGAGTGGACGTCGTCCGCCTTTCCGAGAACGTCGGGTTCGCGCGAGCCAACAATCTCGCCGCGCGGATGGCCGCCGACTGCGACGCGCTGGCGCTGCTCAACCCGGACGCGTTCGCCGAGCCCGGGTGGCTCGACGCTCTGGTCGAGGCGGCCGACCGCCGCCCGGAGATGGCATGCTTCGCCAGCCAGATGCTCCTCGACGCCGCGCCCGACTACCTCGATGGCACGGGCGACAGCTACCACGTCTCGGGTCGCGCATGGCGAAACGGGCATCAGGCGCTCCGATCCGGGGCGCCGGTCGATGACACGGAGGTCTTCGCGCCCTGCGCGGCAGCCGCGCTCTACCGCCGGGTGGCCTTCGAAGAGGCGGGTGGTTTCGACGAGCGATACTTCTGCTACTTCGAGGACGTCGACCTGGGGTTCCGGCTGCGCCTGCGGGGCCATCGCTGTCTGTACGTCCACGATGCCGTCGTCCGGCACGTCAGCTCGGGGCTCGGCGGCTATCGCAGCGATTTCGCGGTCTACCACGGCGAGCGGAACCTCGTCTGGACGTTCATCAAGGACATGCCGGGACCGCTGCTCTGGCGCTATCTCCCGCAACACCTGCTGCTGAATCTGGCCGCGCTGGCGTACTACCCGTGGCGGGGCCAGGGCCGTACGGTCTGGCGCGCGAAGCTCGACGCGATACGCGGGCTGGGTCCCGTGCTGAAGGCGCGCCGCGCCGTACAGCACGCCAGGCGCGCTGACGTGAGTGCGCTTCGCACAGCGATGCTGCGAGGGGTCTTCCGTCCTTACGTCAATCGTTATTCCAGCGTACCTCCGGAAGCCCTGTGAGCTCGTCGCACGGCGGTGGGAGGATTTACACGAGCCACACGCGGCGCGAGTAGTTCCTACAATCGATGAGTCGGCCGGCGCAGCGCACGCTCGATCGGCAACCGCGGCAAACTCCGGGTGTCCATCAGGTTTACGGCTCTGCACGCTTGCTATACACTCAGGCCTTCATGGCCAGACGCGCGCTCATCACCGGCATCACCGGACAGGACGGCTCGTACCTGGCCGAGCTGCTGCTCGACAAGGGTTACGAGGTCTTCGGCATCGTCCGTCGGGCGAGCACCACGAACTACTGGCGAATCGAGCACCTGCTCGACCGCATCCAGTTGAAGCCGGCGGACTTGCTCGATCAGCTCTCGCTCATTCGGGTCATCGACGAAGTCCGGCCGCACGAGCTCTACAACCTGGCGGCGATGTCGTTCGTCCCGGCGTCATGGGACCAGCCCATGCTCACGGGCGAGTTCAATTCACAAGGCGTGACGCGCGCGCTCGAGGCCGTGCGGCAGGTCGACCCGGCGATCCGGTTCTACCAGGCATCGTCGAGCGAGATGTTCGGAAAGGTCAGGGAAGTGCCCCAGAGCGAGCTGACGCCGTTCTATCCGCGCAGCCCGTACGGGGTGTCCAAGGTCTTCGCGCACTACATCACCGTGAATTACCGGGAGAGCTACAACCTGTTCGCGGTGTCCGGGATCCTGTTCAACCACGAATCGCCGCGCCGCGGGCTCGAGTTCGTCACGCGTAAGGTGACCGACGGAGTGGCGCGAATCAAGCTGGGCCTGGCGGATGCGCTCTACCTCGGCAATCTGGACGCCCATCGCGACTGGGGTTTCGCCGGCGACTACGTTCGGGCCATGTGGCTGATGCTCCAGCAGTCGGAACCGGAGGATTACGTCGTCGCCACGGGCGTCAGCCACTCGGTGCAGGAGCTGGTCGAGACGGCCTTCGGCCACGTGGGCCTCGATTGGAAAGCCCACGTGAGGCAGGATCCGAAGCTGCTCCGTCCTGCCGAGGTCGATCATCTGATCGGCGAGTCGTCGAAAGCCCGCCAGAAGCTCGGGTGGGCACCCGAGGTCGACTTCCACGGGCTCGTCAGGATGATGGTCGATGCCGACATCAGGCGCCTGACGGCTTCACGCACGCCCGTCCTGCGCTGATCCTGCCGCCGTACGGTCCGCGATCAGCCTCCGCGCTGCTGATCGTGCACCAGCACGATAGGCGGGCGGACCTCGTCGATCGTGAAGCGCATGCGCCGCAGTCGTATGCCGAGCGCGGCACAGCGATCGAGCAGCGCGGCCAGTCTGTCGGAATCCAGATCGCGGACGCTCACCAGGACCTCCTGCACGTCGTGGCGCGCGACGAGCTCCTCTAGGCGATCGAGGCCTCCCAGCACGGGAATGCCCTCGAACCGCAGCCGCCACTTGTGGTCGTCGTCGTCGAGGAAGCCCACCGGCCGCAGGTTCGTGTCCGGATTCTGCAGCAGCTCCCGCACCAGGAGTGTCCCGCCCCGGCCCGCGCCGTAGACGAGCACGCGGCTGCCGCGGACGCGGGCCTTGCGGAGATAGGCGTCGATCCCGCTCGTGACGGCGCGCGCGGCGACCAGCAGGAAGAACGCCACCAGCGCGTCGATGATGAACACGCCGCGCGAGAAGCGCTCGAACCTGAACACGAACAGCACGAACAGCACCGACCAGGTCATTCCCAGGGCGAGGCCCTTGAGCGTCGTCAGGAGCTCTGCCGCGGTCATGCTGCGCCAGCGCTGCTTGTACTTGCCCGCGAAATACAGGCCCGCAACCTGGAGGCCGAGGACGAGCGGAAGCGAGCGCGCGAAGGGCGGGAAGAACACGTCGAAGTCAGGCCCCTGGAATCTCAGCCGGAACGCGGCGTAGTACGCGACTGCCAGGAGGCCCGTGTCGAACAGGAGTGCGTAGAGCCGGCGCCGATAGCCGATGTCGGACAGGAGCGGCGGCGGCGCCTGAGCGTCGGTCCCCGGATCCGCAGTGCTGCCGAGCACCACGGCGATGGCCATCACGACCATGGCGTACAGGAAGACCGCGATGCCGGCCTGGCCGAGCGAGAATCGCCCGACGCCGATGGCGAGCAGGGCGCCCGCGAGCGCGAGCCCGTAGAGCGTGAGGACGGCCGCACGCTCGCTGACCCCCAGGGCGACCAGGCGATGGGACGTGTGATCACGTCCGCCGACCATGGCGCTGCGGCCGGCCCGCTTCCGCGTGTAGGTCACGAACGCGGTATCGAAAATGGGAACCAGCAGAATGAGCAGCGGCACCAGTGCGAGGTGCGCGGGGCTGGATCCAAGGGACGGCGAGAGCAGCAGCGCCGAGCCCCCGAGGAAGAACCCCAGGAAGTAGCTGCCCCCGTCCCCCATGAAAATCGACGCGGGAGGGAAGTTGTGGAGCAGGAACCCTGATGTAGCGCCGACGAAAGCTGCCATCGCGATCGCCATCGGCCCACCGGCACCCGACAGGAGCAGGCCCAGGTACCCTGCTCCGGCGATCGTCGCGACGCCGGCCGAGAGCCCGTCCATGTTGTCGAGGAGGTTGAACGCGTTCGTGATGCCGACGATCCACGTGAACGCCAGCAGCTGATCGATCACCACGGAACCCGTGATCGCCGGCGGCGGCGCGAGCAGCAGGAAGAGGCCGGCCACCAGCATCTGCACGACGAGCTTCAGCGCGGCCCGCAGTTTCCAGAAATCGTCGACGAACCCGAGGAGGGCCACGAGCCCGGAGCACGCCAGGAGCGGGGCGAGTCCTCCCCAGTCGCCGACCACGCTCAGCCCTCCCGCGAAGCCGCTGACGATGGCGATACCGCCCAGCAGCGGCACGGGCGTGCTGTGCCACCGGTCCCGCACCGGCACGGCGTAGTAGCCCCATCGCCTGGCGAGGGAGCGCACCAGCGGTGTCGCCAGCGCAGACGCGACGGCGGCGATAGCGAGCGCGAGGATGGTCGGAGGCAGCGACAGAAACATCAGATCAGGCGGCGACGCCGGTCTCTCCCATCAACGGACGCGCGGCGGCGACGCGGTCTCTTCGCAGGTGCCCGGATCGTAGCACACGGCGATCAGCGCGGTTCGACCTTCCCGACCATCAGGATGTCGTCGCCGGACGATGGCGCGCCGATCACCTGGAGGTCGAGCCGACGGAATCGGCCACCGGAGTCGCTTGGTGGAAGCACGAGCCGCAGGTCGAACCAGCGATCCTGCGGGATCCGGACGGATCCCGCTGGCCTTCCATCGAGCGTCAGATCGATTCGCTGCTCACCCGCCGACGGCATCGGACGGATCGGAACGCTGACCGCACGAGCGGCGGCTGGCAGGAATACCGTGCAGCGCCCGGCCGACCGGCGATACCGCACGCCATCGAGCTCCGGTTGCCAGACGGAAAGACCGAACCCGGCATGCTCCATATCGGCCGCGGCGATGCGCGCCAGAACTCTGCCGGGCACGCTGGCGAGCAGGCAGACTGCCAGCGACGCCACGAGCCACCGCCGGGGAGTCCAGGCGGCCGACGACGGTTCCGCGGCACCCGGCCAGCCCGCTGTCGCGCCGAGCAGCATCCAGAAGGTGAATGCCGGCTCGTCGATGAGGAGCGGGTGACCACCGAGCCAGGTCAGCACGAACGCGAGCAGACCCGTGGCCAGACCCCATCGAAGCGGGTTTCCCGGATCCGCCCGCAGCCCTGAGACGATCCGCCGGCCGGCGACGACGAGCAGCCAGAGGAAGGCGGCGAACCCGATGATTCCGGTTTCAGCGAGGATCTGCAGGAAGTTGTTGTGCGCGTTTTCGTTCTCGGCGGGGGGGAACAGCTGGAGCAGCTCGGGTGAGCTGAAGGTCCCGGACAGGTTGTAGTACTGCCCCACGCCCGCGCCGAAAACGGGATAAGCCGCCGTCATGCGCAGGCTCGTCCTGGCCAGCTCCCAACGGACCTGCAGGGCGTCCGTGGACGGACGCTGATTTCCGCGCTGCGGCAGGTAGTGGACCGCGGCTGCAGCAAGGGCCGCGAGGAGCACGGCGGCGGCCGCAATCAGCCGACGGGTGCGGCCGGGGCTGCTGCGCAGGGCCAGCCAGCTCACCGGCACGAGGATCGCGAGAACCCCGCAGATCAGCGCAGCGCGCGACCCAGTCACCCAGAGCGCTCCGGCGATCGGGAGCGCCGCCGATGCCCACCATCGGCTTCCGGGCAGGCGCGCGAGGCCTATCGCGGCGGCCAGGGCCAGGACGAAGTACGAGCCGGCCGCGTTGAGATCGGGAAAGTGCACGTTTTCGCGCACCGTCGCGAGATAGGAGAGGAACACGAGCGCGGGCGACTCGGCTCGCCATGCTGATTTCCCCAGGCGCCACAGATTCAGGGCGCCGGCTGCCGCTGCCCCCACTACGGCGAAGCGGGCGAGTCGCGGAGCAACGACCGCGTTCCGCATTGCGCACAGCGACGCGACGCGAAACAGGAGCAGCGACTCCAGCAGCCGCATCGCCGCGTCCAGGACGTCGGCGCTGCCAGCGACGACGAAGTACTCTCTTCCGAACGCCTCGAGCGACGCGGCGCTGAGCGGCTCGCCCGTCAGCCGCCAGTTCGAGGTCGCCATGCCCACGAGCAGGGAGGCCAGGATGACGGCCGCACCGATTTGAACCGGTGGATCCAGATCGTCCCGGACGCGGTCGCGACCGAACAGCCTGCGGAGGAACCATCCCGCCGCAAAGGCGACGACGACCGCCTCCGACCAGGCGACGTAGTAGTCCCAGTTGCGTCCCAGCCAGCTGGCCAGGGGCACGGTGAGGCCCAGGACCGCCAGCCCGTATTCCGGCCGCCAGGCGGTCAGGCCGGAGAGCCCGAGCAGCACGAAGGGGAGCGAGGCCGGCACCCGATCGAGCTGTCCGAGTGAGACGAGCAGGGCCAGAGAGACCGCGAACCCGGCGCCGGCGCCAACGATTCTGAGGTCATGCCACAGGGTGCGCCACCCCGACCATGCGCCGATGCGCGTCATCGGGGCACCGTCCATCCGGTTCGGCGGAGCAGGCAGGGTCGTGGGTTCAGAGGCGTTCGCCCACGATGGCGTAGTCCAGAAAGGTGTACATCCGCGCGTTCAGACGCTCGACGTTCTCGTTGAGCACGTCGACGATTTCTGCGATGCGCGAGGCGTCATGCAACGCCGGCGTCAACCGCTGCAACCGCTGGTGCTCGGGGACCGGGGACCGATATTCCACGCGCGCTGTGGTGAAGCCGCTCGCAAGCACCAGGTACTTCAACGTGTCGGGATGAAGCGGCCACACGTGGGTGATGTCCCGGATGTAGCTGTCGAAGAACGCCGTCCAGCACGCCGGGTTGAGCGTCTCGAGCACGATCCGGCCGCCCGGCCGCAGCTTGTGAAAGGCCAGCTCGAGGAAGCGCAGCAGGTACGAGGGCTGCAGGTGCTCGACCACCTGGGCGGCGAAGATGCCGCCGAGCGCGGCATCCGGAAGCGACGACAGATAGCCGACGGCATCCGCCTGCGCGACGTCGAGGCCGCGCGATCGGCAGAGGTCCGCCATCTCGGGGTTTAGATCGATACCCCGTGCGCGGATGCCGGCCGCTCCGAGCAGCTCGAGGAACTCGCCTCGTCCGCACCCCACGTCCAGCACGTCGCTGGAGCCGTCGAAGAACGGCACGTAGGATGACAGTCGTTCACGAATGACCTCGCGCGAGCCGCGAAACAGATCCTCGAACCCCACGTACTTTGCGGCGTCGAGCGCCGGGGCGAAGGCGCCGCCGCACTGCCCTGGCGCTTCGGCAGGCTGGGGCACGGAAGCTGTCGGACGCGGCGCGCCGTCCGCCGCCTGCAGGCGCTCGAGCTCCCGCTTGAGCGAGAGCGCAATCTGCTGGGAGGTCGCGACCGTGGTACGCAGGGTCTCTTGCGAGGCCTCGAGCGTCCGGGCCCGCGCTTCCATGTCCGTGCTGAGCGATTCCCAGCGGCGGTCCGCCGCGTCCGTCGCCCCGCTCAGGGCCGCGTTCAGGACGAGCGTCGCACCGCCGGCATCCCGATCCTTCGTGTCCACGTACGCGGTGATCTGCTGCAGGTAGAGGATGAGCCGCGAGTGGAAGCCCACCAGCGCCGCGATCTGCTCCCGCAGTCGATCCGTCGTCTGCTCCGACACGCGCATCGCCTCGCGTTCGGCAGCGACCGTCCGGTTCAGGTGATCGACGAGGAGCGAATTGAACGTGAGCTGCTTCTGCAGGTACGGCGCGACGACACGCCAGACGAACCCGGCGATTCTGCTCTGGAGGCCGGACGGGGGCGGAGGACCGGGGAGGATGTTCCAGGCCTCGTTGAGAGCCCCGAGCTGGTGCTCGTCGAACGCCGGCAGCGGGCGGGGCAGTTCGCGGGCCGGCGGCACGGCCGCGTCCAGGGCCGTCAGGGCTTCGTTGTAGCGCCGGTCGGCTTCGTCGCGCTCCTGCTTCAGCCGCCGAAGCGTCTCCTCGAGCGACACAATCTATCGAGCCCTCGCGCCGGCGCCCGTCCCGATCACGCCGCCTGCGGGGCTGCTGGCGGAGGCGTAGGCCCGCCTGGGGATACGACCGGCTCTGAAGGCCAGCCGCCCGGCCTCGACCGCGAGCTTCATCGCGGTGGCCATCGCGACGGGATCCTGCGCGAGCGCGATCGCGGTGTTCATCAGGACGCCATCGGCGCCGAGCTCCATCGCGACGGCGGCATCCGACGCCGTCCCGACGCCCGCGTCCACGATGAGCGGCACCCGCGCCTGCTCCCGGATGATACGGAGATTGTTCGCATTCTGGATCCCGAGGCCCGATCCGATCGGCGCGCCGAGCGGCATGACCGCCGCGGCGCCGGCCTCCTCGAGCTTCCGGCAGACGACCGGGTCGTCGTTGGTGTACGGGAGCACCACGAATCCCTCGCGCACCAGCACGCGCGTGGCCTCCAGCAGGGCGACGTTGTCGGGGAAGAGCGTGCGTTCGTCGCCGATGACCTCGAGCTTGACCCAGTGCGACAGCCCCACCTCGCGGGCCAGGCGCGCGGTGCGGATGGCCTCCTCGGCCGTGTAGCAGCCGGCCGTGTTGGGCAAAATGAAGATCCGGGAGGTGTCGATGTACTCGAGCAGCGACTCCCTGCCGCGCTCGGAGAGGTTCACCCGGCGGACGGCGACGGTCACCATCTCGGTTCCGGATGCCATGTGCGCGTCGGCCATGACGGCGTGCGACGGGTACTTGCCCGTGCCCACGATCAGCCGCGAACGGAAGGTCCGGTCGGCGATGACGAGCGGGTCGGAAGTCATGCCAGTACTAGCCTCCACCAACGAAGTTCACGATCTCGATTTCGTCGCCCGCGCCGACCTGCTGCGTCTCGTAGCGATCGCGCTTGACGACTCGCAGGTTGTGCTCGACCGCGACGCGCCGGGGATCGATGTGCAGGTCGGCGAGGAGCGCAGCAAGGCTCATGGGGGCGGCGATTTCGACCGGCTCGCCGTTCACGCGAATCGTCACGAGTCTACCCCAGGGGCGAAGAGAGTCCGAAAGGTTCGAGCAGGCGACCGAGCCGCCTGTCTCCATCATTGATCAGATGGGGCGGAAGCGGGGGCTCCGGATCCGGGCGGGCGATTGCCTGGCCCATCACCCGCCGGTAGTCCTCCGCCATCGCGTCGGGGGAATGGTGCCGGGCCCAGTATTCGGAGGCCGCCCGCCCGACCGATTCCCGCAGGCGCCCGTCGACGGCGAGCCGCTGCATCGCGAGGCCGAGGGAGTGATCCTCGTCCAGGATGTCCACCGCGACGGTCACCGGAAGGTCGCCGCCCGCGCGCGCGAACGGCTGCCACGTACGAGGATCGAGCGCCGGCACTTCGAGCAGCTGTCGCAACCGGACGGTGATCGTCGGAAGCCCGAGTGCGAGGCAGCGCAGCCACGGGCCCGAGATCTCGCGCGCCGTTGGCCACCTCAGCATCACCCCGACATCGGTGGCCGCCAGGCACGACGACAGCGCCTCGTCATCGACGTAGCCGGTCCGCGTGACGGAGCCGTCGAGACCTGCGCGCGCGATCTCGCCGGTGAGCGGGGCATGAGCGGCTTCAGCGCCAACGAGCAGCAGGTGAACGGCCGGGAGGCGCGCGCGCAGCCTGGCGAACGCCCGCAGCACCTGCGGCAGGCGCTTCTCGGGCGACAGCCCGCCGAAACAGCCGAAGACCACGGCGTCGTCGGCAATCCCGTAGCGCGCACGGATTTTCGGTCTGGCATCGGGAGCGGCCTCCGGCGATCCGTGGCCGAGCCGGATCAGCTCGACGTGGGCGCCGGGGTTCTCCGCCCTGAGCTCGTCGGCCAGGTAGCGGCTGTGAACGGCGGTCGTCCGGGAGGCACGGACGGCCAGGCGGGTCATCGGCCAGCGGTAGTACAGCGCATTATCGAAGCCACGGACCGCCAGCTCCGCGAGGTCCGGGCTGAGGTCCGGATGGCTCGCGGCGAATTCCGCGCGGTAGTCACCCGCACGATTTGCCCGAAGGAGCGCCGCCGCGCGCGCATGGTGGAGCCGGGCGTCGTGAAGCACGAGCAGTCCCGGATACCTGAAGAGGTAGGGCCAGACGAACTCGTGGTGCGCCGAATTGCCGACCTGGTAGACGACCAGATCGTAGCGCTGCCGCCTCTGGCGCCACACGAACTCGTGCGCCGGACGCTCCCGCGCGTCGCCCCCCGGCTGCGCCTCGTCCACAAACACGTCGAGATGGAAGCCGTCGCTCAAGCGGGCGACGAGATCCCGACTGCAGGCTGCGACGCCCGTGCGGAGCGGAGGCATCGGGCTGAACCACGCTATGCGTGGCACGGGGACCGGGGCCGCCCGCGGTACGGGAGGGGGAAGGGACATTGCAGATAGGATCGTCACGCGAACTGTTCCTGCGATGTTACACGGGGTCCGTGTTCATCCGTGTTCGTCCGTGGTAGCATTCGGGGTTTGACGAAGGGGGCGGGCGGGGCCTGCCCGGGGCGGGCGCGGCCGGCGGCAGGGCGCGGTCGTCTTGATGCGCTTGAGAAAAGATTCACAAGCGCGGCTGTTGCCGGCGGGGAGTGCATGCAGGACTGGGTGCCTATCCTGATCATGATCGGCCTCGGCGCCGGGTTCGGGGCCTTCAACATCCTCCTGTCCTTTCTCGTCGGGCCCAGGAATCCCACACCCGAGAAGCTGGCCCCCTACGAATGCGGCATGCCGCCCGTCGGAGACGCACGGGAACGCCACCCCGTCAAGTTCTACCTCGTGGCGATGATCTTCCTGCTCTTCGACATCGAGGTCGCCTTCGTCTATCCGTTCGCGATGGCCCTGCGCGAGCTGGGCTGGGTCGGCCTGCTGCAGATGGTGGTGTTCTTCGGCATCCTGCTGACGGGTTACATCTATGTCTGGCGCAAGGGCGTGCTCGACTGGGGGCACGAGGGCGCGTAGCGTCACGGGCGTGACGCGGCGATCTGCACCATGGCTGAACGCGAAGGTTTCGAGATTCCCGTCCTGACGACGACCGTCGAGAAGATGGTCCAGTGGGCACGCCGCTCCTCCATCTGGCCCGTCACCTTCGGCCTGGCGTGCTGCGCCATCGAGATGATGGCGATGAGCGCGTCGCGCTACGACATCGCGCGGTTCGGCGCCGAGGTCTTCCGGGGCTCGCCCCGGCAGTCGGATCTGATGATCGTGGCCGGGCGGCTGTCGCGCAAGATGGCGCCGGTGCTGCGCCGCATCTACGATCAGATGCCCGAGCCGAAGTACGTCATCTCCATGGGGGCCTGCGCGTCGGTCGGCGGGGTCTTCGACAACTACGCTCTCGTCCAGGGCGTGGACCAGGTCGTTCCGGTCGACGTCTTCGTGCCGGGCTGCCCGCCCCGGCCCGAATCGCTCATCTACGGCATCGTCCAGCTGCAGCGCAAGATCGATCAGCAGCGGATGTCGGCGTAGGGGCCGGGACACGTCATGCAGGCTGCAGCGATCATCGAGATCCTCGCGCGCGGGCTGGCGGTCGAGGCGTCATCCTACGAAGCGGTGGAATCTCCCGACAGGATCCCGACGCTGTACGTCCCGCGCGAGACCCTCGTGGAGTCCTGCCGGCTCCTGCGGGACACTCCGGAGCTGCGGTTCGCCGTGCTCGTCGATCTCGTGCCGGTCGATTACCACCCGCGCGTGCCTCGATACGAGCTGTCGTACCTGCTGGTGTGTCCGGGTTCGGGCGGCTTCGGCACGACGCCGAGGCGCGCGCGTCTCAAGGTCCGCGTGCAGGCGGGCGAGACCGTACCGTCGGTCGCGGGAGTCTGGACCGCGGCGAACTGGGCGGAACGGGAGGCCTTCGATTTCTTCGGCATCTCCTTCGACGGCCATCCGGATCCGCGTCGGATTCTCATGCCCGACGACTGGGAGGGGTATCCGATGCGGAAGGACTACCCCGTCCAGATCAAGCAGCCGGTGAAGACGTACGCCCCGCTGCAGGTCTCCGAAGAGCAGTTCGTGGCGAACATCGAGGCGGCGCGCGGACAGGCGCGGACCGACTGATGCCGCCGATCGATGCTGACGTGGCGGCGTCGATCCTGGCCCGGACGCTCGACGCGGCGGCGGACCTGCACCGGCGCGTGCGAGCGCTGGATCCGGCCCCGCTGGTGAGAGCCGCGGCCGAGGTCGCGGGAGCGCTCAGTCAGGGCCGCCTGCTCATGGCGTTCGGCAACGGCGGGAGCGCTGCGGACGCGCAGCATCTCGTCGCCGAGCTGGTCGGGCGCTTTCAGCGGGAGCGGGCAGGCTACCGGGCGGTCGCGTTGACCGCCGACACGAGCCTCCTGACGAGCGTGGCGAACGACTACGGGTTCGAGCGCGTCTTCGCGCGGCAGGTCGAAGCGCTCGGACAGCCCGGGGACGTGGCGTTCGCGATCAGCACGAGCGGCGGGTCGCCGAACGTCATCGCCGCGTTGCGAGCTGCCGGCACGCGCGGCGTGCGCACGGTCGCGCTGACCGGGGCGGAGGGCGGCGAGGCCGGACGTCTCGCCGATATCCACGTGAACGTACCGGAGCGCTGCACGGCGCGGGTGCAGGAGGTTCACTGCACGCTGATTCACGTGCTCTGCGAGCTGGTCGAGATGGCGGTGGAGCCGGTGCAAACCCCATGAGCCCTGAACTCCGCACGGAGACGATGACCGTCAACATGGGGCCCCAGCACCCCAGCACGCACGGCGTGCTGCGCCTGGTCCTGGAGCTGTCGGGCGAGACCGTCGTCAGCGCCGACACGACCATCGGGTTCCTCCACACGGGCATCGAGAAGACGGCCGAGCAGAAGAAGTGGCAGCAGGTGATCCCGCTCGTGGAGCGGATGGACTATCTCGGGGCCCAGTCGAACAGCCTCGCGTTCTGCCTGTCGGTCGAGCGGCTGCTCGGGCTCGAGATGCCCGAGCGGGTGACGAACATCCGCGTCCTCATCGCGGAGCTGCAGCGCATCGCGAGCCACCTGGTGTGGCTGGGCACGCACGCCCTCGAGATCGGCGCCGTCTCGGTGATGATGTACTGCTTCCGCGAACGCGAGCAGCTGCTGAACATCAACGAGATGCTCGCCGGCTTCCGGATGTTCCCGAGCTACCTCCGGATCGGCGGGCTGCGCGAGGATCTGCCCACGGGCTTCCACCAGGCTGTCAGCGCCTTCCTGGACGCCTTCCCCGACAAGCTGAACGAGTACGAGGATCTGCTCACGAAGAACCAGATCTGGTTGAAGCGGACCCGCGGGGTGGGGCGCATCACGGGGGAGGAAGCCCTGGACTACGGCCTGGTCGGCCCGATGGCGCGGGCCTCCGGCATTCCCTACGACGTCCGCCGGGCCTTCCCGTACCTGAACTACGAGACGTACGACTTCGACGTCCCCGTGGCCACTGACGGCGACGTCTACGATCGCTACCTGGTGCGCATGGAGGAGATGCGGCAGAGCGCGCGGATCGCGCGCCAGGCGCTCGGGCGCATCTCCCCGCGCGGCGTCTTCGACGTGCAGGACTATCGCATCGTCCCCCCGCCGAAGGACAAGGTGTATACCGAGATGGAGGCGCTGATTCAGCACTTCCTCATCTACTCGCAGGGGTTCACGGTTCCCGCCGGCGAGGCGTACGTGCCCGTCGAAGGACCGCGCGGAGAGCACGGCTTCACGGTCGTGTCCGACGGCACCAACCGGCCGTACCGCGTCAAGCTGCGCGCCCCGTCGTTCTACGCGTGCCAGGGGCTGCCGAAGATGATCGTCGGGGGGCTGATTGCGGACGTGATTGCGGTCATCGGCTCCACGGACGTCGTCATGGGAGACGTCGATCGATGAGCTTTCACCCGTTGATGGCGTACGACGAGCGCCTCCACAAGGCGGAGCGGAAGATCCTCGACGAGGGTCCGCCCTTTGCCTTCACGCCGGACCGACGCGCGACGCTCGACCGGATCATCGGCCAGTATCCGCCCGACCAGCGGCGTTCCGCGGTCCTGGCGGCGCTGTACCTCCTGCAGGCGCAGCAGGGATTCCTGACCGCGAACGGCATGCGCCACGTGGCGGAGATCCTCGGCATGACGCCGGCGGAGGTCGACGACGTCGCGTCGTACTACGTGATGTTCCACAAGGCACCCGTCGGCAAGTACGTCCTGCAGGTCTGTCGTACGCTCTCGTGCGCGCTGATGGGTGCCGAGCGGATCACCGAGGCGCTCGCCGAGAAGCTCGGCGTCGGAGTCGGCGAAACCGATCCGACGGGCACGTTCACGCTGCAGGAGTTCGAGTGCCTGGGCGCCTGCGACCGCGCGCCGGTGGTGATGGTCAACAACGAGCAGTGGCACGAATGCCTGAAGCCCCAGGACGCGGCCAGGCTGGTGGACGAGATCAGATCGAAGGGGGCTGCCGCCTTCAGCGGCTGTCATCTCAAGGTCGAGCGGTAGGCGGGCGCACAAGGACACAATGGAGCCAATCCTCACGAAACACGTCCGCGAGCCGAACGGCAACACGCTCGATTTCTTCCTGCGCCACGAGGGGTACGAGGGGCTCCGCAGGGCGCTCGGAATGCAGCCGAAGGACGTGATCGACATGGTGAAGGCCTCGGGCCTGCGCGGCCGCGGCGGCGCCGGGTTTCCGACCGGCCTCAAGTGGCAGTTCGTGCTGAAGGACACGCCGAAGCCGAAATACATCTGCTGCAACGCCGACGAGAGCGAGCCCGGCACGTTCAAGGACCACGTGCTCATGGAGCGTCATCCGCACCTCCTCTTCGAGGGCTGCCTGATCGGCTGCTGGGCCATCGGCGCGAAGGTCGCCTACATCTACATCCGCGGCGAGTTCTACCACGTGCAGCAGGTCCTCGAAGCCGAGCTCGCCAAGGCGTATGCCCGCGGCTACGTCGGCCGCAACATCATGGGCACCGGGTTCGACTGCGACATCTTCATCCACCGCGGCGCCGGGGCGTACGAGGCGGGAGAGGAGACCGCCCTCATCGAGTCGCTCGAGGGGAAGCGGGCGCAGCCCCGCATCAAGCCGCCGTTCCCGGCCGTCTCCGGTCTCTACGACTGCCCGACGGCCGTGAACAACGTCGAGACGCTGTGCAACCTGCCGTGCATTCTCCTGAACGGCGCCGAGTGGTTCGCCGCGCTCGGGCCGGAGAACAACGGCGGGCCCAAGCTCTATTGCGTCAGCGGCCACGTCGAGCGTCCGGGGGTCTACGAGGCCTCGATGCGGACGACCCTGCGCGAGCTGATCTTCGATCGGGCGGGGGGCGTGCGGGCGGGCCACCAGCTGAAGGCGGTGATTCCGGGCGGGTCGTCGGTGCCGATCCTGCTGCCCGATCAGCTCGACGTCCCGGCCAGCTTCGACGACGTGGCGAAGGCCGGCTCGCTGCTCGGCTCGGCCGGCATCATCGTGATGGACGAGACCACGTGCATGGTCTGGGCGGCGAAGAACCTGCTCCACTTCTACAAGCACGAGTCCTGCGGGAAGTGCACGCCGTGCCGCGAGGGCGGGGACTGGCTGCACAAGATCCTGACACGCATCGATGCCGGCGAGGGATCGATGCGCGACATCGACCTGCTCGTCACCATCGGCAACAACATCGTCGGCAAGACGCTCTGCGCCTTCGGCGATGCGGCGGCCACTCCGGCGCTGACCACCGTGAAACACTTCCGCCCCGAGTTCGAGGCGCACGTCCGCGAAGGCCGCTGCACCGTGCCGGCGGACTGGCGCGCGACCCGCGTGCCGGTGGCGGCGCACTGACGGGGGACCTGCTGACGCGATGATCGCCTTCTCAGCGCTCCAGGCGTGTGGTCCCGGGAGGACCGTGGCGCCGATTGCGCCTCACTCCAGCCGATGACTGTGAGTCCGACTCTCGTCGCCCACTTCGGGTTGATCTTCGTCGTCTTCAACCTGCTGGTTCTCTCGGCCGCCTTCATGGTGTGGATGGAGCGGAAGGTCTGCGCCTACATCCAGGATCGCGTCGGCCCCAACCGCGTCGGGGCCGAAGGCTGGCTGCAGCCGTTTGCCGACGTCATCAAGCTCCTGTTCAAGGAGGAGCTGCGGCCGAAAGCTGCCGACGCGCTGCTCTTCGCCATCGCCCCCGTGATCTCGGCGACCGCCGCCTTCGCCGCGTTCTCGGTCGTGCCGTTCGGCACAGAGACCACGCTCTTCGGGCTGCTGGACGAGCCGATCCCGCTGCAGGTCACGGACGTGAACGTCGCGGTCCTGGTGATCTTCGCGATCACCTCGATGGGCGTCTACGGCATCGTCCTCGCGGGCTGGAGCTCCAACAGCAAGTACTCGCTGCTCGGGGGCCTCCGCTCCGCGGCGCAGATGATCAGCTACGAGCTGTCGTACGGGCTGGCGCTCGCGGCGGTGATCATGCTGGCCGGATCGATGTCGCTCCGCCAGATCGTGCTGGACCAGTCCGGGTACTGGTGGGGCTTCATCCCGAAGTGGTACCTGTTCCTGCAGCCCCTCGGATTCCTGATTTACATGATCGCCGGCGTGGCCGAGACCAACCGCGCTCCGTTCGACTTTCCGGAGGCCGAGCAGGAGCTCGTGGCGGGGTACCACACCGAGTACAGCTCGATGAGCTTCGCGCTCTTCTTCCTCGCCGAGTACGTGAACATGGTCACCGTCTCGGCCGTCGCGACGAGCCTGTATCTCGGCGGCTGGCTCGGGCCGTTCCTGCCCGACTGGCTGGCGTGGGTCTGGTTCATCGTGAAGGTGTTCCTGCTGCTGTTCTTCTACGTGTGGATGCGCTGGACGCTTCCACGCTACCGGTACGACCAGCTCATGGAGTTCGGGTGGAAGTGGCTGCTGCCGGCCGCGGTCGTGAACCTGTTGGCCACCGCGGGGCTGGTCGTGTGGCTGGGGTAGCGCCCGGCGCGAGCATACGCCAATGACGATAGTCGCCTTCTACGTCTTCGCCGCCATCACCGTGGTCGCCTCGCTGCTGGTGGTCGGCCAGCGCAACCCGATGTACAGCGTGATGCTGCTCATCGTGTCGTTCGGCGGCCTGGCCGGGCTGTACATCCTGCTCGATTCCCCGTTCACCGCGGTCACGCAGATCATCATCTACGCCGGCGCCATCATGGTGCTCTTTCTCTTCGTGGTCATGCTGCTCAACGTGCCCCGCGAGGAGCCGGCACCCTCGACGGTCGCCGGCATGCTCGGGCCGACCGGTCTGAAGATCGGGGCCGTGCTGTCGCTCCTGCTGGCCGCGGAGATCGTCTGGGCGCTGTCCAACATCGGCGTGGCCCGTTTCGGCGCCGAGGGCGCCGCGGTGAGCTCGGTCGCCCGGATCGGCGCGGTGCTGTTCACCGATCACGCGTTCGCCTTCGAGGTGACGTCAATCCTGATTCTCGTCAGCATGATCGGGGCGGTCGTTCTGGCGCGGAGGGAGTCCTGAGATGGTGCCGCTCAACTATTTCCTGATCCTGTCCGGCATCCTGTTCGCCATCGGAACGGCCGGCGTGTTCCTGCGGCGCAACCTGATCACGGTCCTCCTGTCGATCGAAATCATGCTCAACGCGGTGAACCTGACGTTCGTCTCGGTGGGGCGCTTCCGTGGCACGGTGGACGGGCAGATCATCACGTTCTTCGTGATGACCGTCGCCGCCGCAGAGGCCGCCGTCGGCCTGGCGCTCGTGATTGCGCTCTTCCGCCACCGCGAGACGCTGGTCCCGGATGCCTTCACCGCGCTGAAGTGGTGAGAACGATCAGATGCTGCTGCTGATTCCACTCCTGCCGTTCCTGGGCTTCGTGGTGAACGCGGCCCTCGGACGCCGGCTGCCGAAGGCCGTGTCGGGCGGCGTGGCCTGCGCGGCCATGCTGCTCGCCTTCGCCGTCTCGACGATGGCCGTCGCCGCGATGATGGGTGTCGAGGCCCGCACGATCCGGCAGGACGTCTACACCTGGCTGCCGTCCGGCGAGCTCCAGGTCCCGTTCGCCCTCCTGCTGGACCCGCTCGCGGCGGTCATGATCCTCGTCGTCACCGGAATCGGTTCGCTCATTCACATCTACTCCATCGGCTACATGCACGAGGAGTCCGATGGCGAGTACGCGCGCTACTTCTCCTACCTGAACCTGTTCGCCGCGTTCATGCTCGTGCTCGTGCTCGGCGCCAGCTTCCCGGTGATGTTCGTCGGGTGGGAGGGCGTCGGGCTCTGCTCGTATCTCCTGATCGGATTCTGGTTCACGAAGCCGTCGGCCGCCGACGCCGGCAAGAAGGCTTTCGTCGTGAACCGGATCGGTGACTTCGGCTTCATCCTGGGGATGCTGCTGATCTTCACGGCCTTCGGCACGCTCGACTTCCAGGAGGTGGCAGCTGCGGCGGCTGCCCGGGCCCCCGAGACGGCCGGCGCCGGTGTGATGACGATGGCGACGCTGCTGCTCTTCGTCGGCGCCACTGGCAAGTCGGCCCAGATCCCCCTGCACGTCTGGCTCCCCGATGCGATGGAGGGCCCCACACCCGTCTCGGCACTCATCCACGCCGCGACGATGGTGACCGCGGGCGTCTACATGATCGGCCGCAACGCCGAGCTGTTCTCCCACGCGCCGGCGACCCTGGCGCTGGTGGCCGCGGTCGGTGTCGCCACCGCGCTGATGGCTGGCACCATCGGCCTCGTTCAGAACGACATCAAGCGCGTGCTGGCGTACTCGACTGTCTCGCAGCTCGGCTACATGTTCCTGGCAATGGGCGTGGGCGCGTACGCGGCCGGCATCTTCCACCTGTACACCCACGCGTTCTTCAAGGCCCTGCTGTTCCTCGGTTCCGGTGCGGTCATTCACGCGCTCGCCGGCGAGCAGGATCTGCGGAAGATGGGCGGGCTGAAGCCGTATCTCCCCATCACGTACTGGACCTTCCTGGTGGGTGCGCTGGCGATCGCGGGGATACCCGGGCTCTCGGGATTCTTCAGCAAGGACGAGATTCTCTACAAGAGCTTCGTGGGAACGGAGGTCACGGGCAACCACGGCTACCCGCTGTTCTGGGTGATCGGCGTGATCACGTCCCTGCTGACCGCGACGTACATGTTCCGGCTCGTGTTCCTGGCGTTCCATGGCCGCCGCCGCTCGGGGGCTGATCCGCAGGCTGGCCACGAGCCGGCGGCTGCTCACGCACACGCGCAGCAGACCGGCCACGGTCACGGCGCAGCCGGGCACGGCCACGCGCCCCACGATGCGCCCCCCTCGATGGCCGTGCCGCTCGTCGTGCTGGCCATCGGATCGGTGCTGGCCGGCTACATCGGCGTCCCGCACGCGCTCGGCGGGAGCAACTGGATCGAATCGTTTCTGCACCCAAGCTTCGAGGCGCACGGGGCGGCGCCTGCGAGCCTGACGGCCGGTGCGGCCGGCGCGGAGGCGGCCGCGGCGCCGCACGCACCGGACACCGAGGGGGCGCACGGCGGCGCCTCCACCGAGCTCCTGCTGATGGCCATTTCCACGGGCGTCGCCTTTGCCGGGATCGGGATCGCGGCGTATTTCTGGCTTCGCCGGCCCGGGCTGGCTGACGCGATGGCGGAGCGCTTCCGGGCGCTCTACAACCTGCTCTACAACAAGTACTACGTCGACGAGCTGTACGACGCCGTCATCGTGCAGCCGATCAAGTACCTGTCGACGGCGGCGCTCTGGAAGGGCGCGGACGCAGGGCTGATTGACGGATCGGTGAACGGCATCGGGCACGTGGTGCGGGGCAGCAGCGCGGTGCTCCGCCGGCTGCAGACCGGATCGGTTCGGACCTACGCGGCATCGCTGTTCATGGGCGCCGTGCTGATTCTGGGGTGGTACCTGTGGATGTGACACCAGTGTCCCGAGTCCGAAGATCCGGTGAGGCACGCCGTCGCCGCGCTGGGGTGGGGAGCCGATGCTCTCGCTGATTGTCTTCCTGCCGCTGATGGGGGCTTTGCTCGTGCTGCTCGCCGGCGGGCGCGGGGAGCGTCCGGATCGCGAGCCGCTCGTGCGCAATCTCGCCCTGCTGGCCTCGCTGGCGACGTTCGCGGCCGCGCTGGTCCTCTGGTGGCGCTTCGATCCGTCCGTCGCGTCGTACCAGTTCGAGCAGCGGTACGACTGGATTCCGGCGTTCGGGATCTCCTACCACGTCGGCGTAGACGGCATCAGCCTGCTGCTGGTGGTCCTGACCGCTTTCCTGACGCCGCTCGCGCTGCTGTCGTCGTGGGACTCCGTGCACAAGAACGTGCCGCTGTTCTCGATCTTCGTGCTGGCGCTCGAGACGGCGATGCTCGGCGTCTTCGTCGCCGTGGATCTGTTTCTGTTCTACGTCTTCTGGGATGCGATGCTGATCCCCATGTACTTCCTGATCGGGGTCTGGGGGTACGAGCGCCGCGTCTATGCTGCCGTCAAGTTCATCCTCTATACGATGGCCGGCAGCGTGCTCATGCTCATCGCGATCATCGGGCTGGCGTACGCGAGAGCGGAAGCGTCGGGCGTGCCCAGCTTCGACCTGCCGGACCTCTACGGGCTCCAGCTCGCCCCGCACGTCGAGACGTGGTTCTTCCTGGCGTTCGCCGTGGCGTTCGCGATCAAGGTGCCGCTGTTCCCGTTCCACACCTGGCTCCCCGACGCGCACGTCGAGGCGCCGACGGCCGGTTCGATCATCCTCGCGGGCGTCCTCCTGAAGATGGGGACGTACGGGCTGTTGCGCTTCGCGTTTCCGCTGTTCCCGGCGGCCGCGCTCTTCTTCGCTCCCTATCTGGCGGCTCTCGCCGTGGTCGGGATCATCTACGGGGCGCTCGTGGCCATGGTCCAGCCCGATCTGAAGAAGCTGGTCGCCTACTCGAGCGTGAGCCACCTCGGGTTCGTCGTGCTGGGCCTGGCCGCCATGAACGTCCAGGGCGTGCAGGGCTCCATCTACCAGATGCTGAACCACGGTGTCAGCACCGGCGGCCTCTTCATGATCGTCGGCATGCTGTCGGATCGCCGGCACACGCGGCTCATCTCGGAGTTCGGCGGCTTGAAGAGCGTGACCCCACGACTGGTCGCGGCTTTTCTGCTGATCACGCTGTCCTCGATCGCGCTGCCGGGGCTCAACGGCTTCGTCGGCGAGTTCCTGATCCTGATCGGCTCGTTCCGCTGGGACGCCAGGCTCACGGCGTTCGCGGCGATCGGCGTGATCCTGTCGGCCGTCTACATGCTCTGGATGTTCCAGCGGGTGAACTTCGGGCCGCTCACGAACGAGAAGAACCGGCACCTCCCGGACCTCACCCCGCGGGAATGGGCGCTGATGGTGCCCACCGTGGCGATGGCCGTCGTGATGGGCGTCGTGCCTGGCGTGTTCCTCCGTCCGATGGAGCCGTCGGTGGCTCTGATCATCGAGCGCGTGACCGGAGGCCAGCCGCAGCGGGTCCTGGCACCGGCTTCGGTCGATCCGCATTCAGCCCCGCCGGCTCGACAGGCGTCCGTTCCCCTTCAGCGCGAGGTGCCCGCCGTCCAGCCATGACAGAATTCGCTGCCGTCATTCCGATCGTGATCGTCGTCCTGTCGGCCCTGGCGGCCATGCTGGCGGAGGCCTTCCGGCAGCGGGGCGAGCGCATGCCCATCGCCGGCCTGGGCCTCATCGGGCTCGGTGGCGCTGCCGTCGCCTCGGCGTTCCTCTGGAACGCCGACGCGCGGGCGTTCGGGGTCGTGCGCGCCGACAACTTCGCCCTGTTCATCAACATCGTTCTCTGCACGATCGGGATCGTGACGATGCTGTTCTCGGACGAGCTGGTGGACCGGGAGCAGCTTCCTCCCGGCGAGTACTACGCGCTGACGCTGTTCGGGATCAGCGGGATGATGCTCATGGCGGCGGCCACCGACCTCCTCGTCATCTTTCTCGCGCTCGAAGTCCTGTCGCTGTCGGTCTACGTGCTGACGGGGATCCGCCGGCCGAGCGCGGCCGGGGCGGAAGCGGCTTTCAAGTACTTCCTGCTGGGCGCCTTCTCGAGCGCGTTCTTCCTGTACGGCGTGGCGTTCGCGTTCGCGGTCGCGGGTTCGACCCGGCTCGATCAGATAGGCATGGCGCTGTCGGCGCAGGGCACGGGCGACCCGAACATCCTGGCGCTGCTCGCCGTCGGCCTGCTGGCCGTCGGGTTCGCGTTCAAGGTCTCGGCGGTGCCGTTCCACATGTGGACGCCCGATGCGTACGAAGGCGCGCCGACCGTCGTGACGGCGTTCATGTCCACGGCGGTCAAGGCCGCGGCGTTTGCCGCGTTCGTCCGCGTGTTCCTCTCGCCCCTCGAGCCTCTCCAGGAGCAGTGGATTCCCGTCCTCTCGCTCGTCGCGGCCGCAACCATGATCCTCGGCACGGTCGTCGGCGTCGTCCAGAGCAACATCAAGCGCATGCTGGCCTACTCGAGCATCGCGCACGCCGGGTACCTGATGCTCGGCATCATCGCGACGACGTCCAACGGCAAGGCGGCAGTGCTGTTCTACCTGCTGGCTTACGCGGTCAGCAACCTCGGGGCGCTCGGGATCGTGGCCCTGCTCGGCACGCCGCAGAACCAGCACGACGAGCTGCGCGACTTCAGCGGCCTCGCGAGCGCGAGACCCGGCCTCGCGGCGCTCATGTCGCTCTTCCTCCTCTCGCTCGGCGGGTTCCCGCCGACGGCCGGCTTCATCGGCAAGTGGTACATCTTCGCGGCGGCGGTCGAACGGGGCCACTACTGGCTGGCCATCCTCGGCGTGCTCACCAGCGTGGTCTCGGTCTACTTCTACCTGCGCATCGTGGTCATGATGTACATGACGGAGGGCGTGGAACTGTCGAGGCCGCGCGTGCCGGCGACGGCGATGGCCGGCCTCGCGCTCGTGACGGCCGCCGTCGTGTACCTCGGCGTGCTGCCGACCGCGATCATCAACCTGGCCCTCGCATCCATCGACACGATCTTCTGAGCGGCACGGCGGGCGATCGGCCGCGTGCGGCGGAGCGGACCCTACCGGTCGCCCGCGGCGGCGGCGACCAGCCGCGCCAGCAGCGCGTCGTCGCCGGGATCGATCGTCCGCAAATCGAGGACGACTCGATCGAGATCGATCCGCCCGATGACTGGCGGATCCTGCGTTCGCAGCCGGGCGAGCAGCGCGTCGGGGGAGCGCGTCCCCGGATGCAGCGCCACCAGCCGGGTCGGCAGCTCGGAGCCCGGCGCGCTGCCGCCGCCCACTGCCGACACGCCCTCGACCACGTCAGCCCCGACGTCCTCGGACCCGAGAGCGGCGACGAGCGATGCCGCACGCCGGCCCACGTCGTCCAGCCCGGCGGCGATCATGCGCTGGACCGGCACCGTCCGGTGAGCCCGCTCCGCGCCGTACTCGACGAGGGTCGCCTCGAGCGCCGCGTACGTCATCTTGTCGGCCCGCAGGGCGCGCATGAGGGGGTGGCGCCGAACCGGCTCGAGGGCCGACGTCGTCCCGGCCAGGACGCCGCACTGGGGGCCGCCCAGGAGCTTGTCGCCGCTGAACATCACCAGGTTCGCGCCGGCGCGCACGCTGGCTGCGACGGTTGGCTCCTCGCGCAGCGCAGCGGCATCGACGGGTCGCAGCAGGCCGCTGCCGAGATCCTCGGCCACGGGGATACGGAACCTCCGGCCGAGCTCCACGAGGGCTTCGAGCGTCGGCCGCTCCGTGAAGCCCTCCACGCGGAAGTTCGAGGGGTGTACGCGCAGGATGAGCGCCGTCCGGTCCGACAGCGCCGCGCCGTAGTCCGCGACCCGCGTGCGATTGGTGGTGCCGACCTCGCGGAGCAGGGCGCCCGACTGCGCCATCACGTCGGGAACCCTGAAGCCCCCGCCGATCTCGACGAGCTCGCCGCGGGAGATCAGGACTTCCCGCCCGGCAGCGAGCGCGGCCAGGGCCAGCAGCGTGGCGGCCGCGTTGTTGTTGACGATGACGGCCGCCTCCGCTCCGGTCAGTCGACAGAGCAGCCGCTCGGCGTGAGCGTCCCGACGGCCGCGCGAGCCCGCCCCGAGGTCGTACTCCAGATTCGAATAGCCGCTTGCGATCTGGCGCACGCGGTCCACCGCGGACGCCGCGAGGGGCGCGCGCCCAAGATTCGTATGGATCACGACCCCGGTGGCGTTCAGGACGCGGCGAAGCGAGAAGCCCAGCGAGTCGCGCAGCCGGCCCGGCAGCGCCTCTTCGATGGCCCCGGCCGGATCGGCCGGGGCATCGCCCGACGTGAGCCGGTCGCGCAGATCCGCGGCGGCGCCCCGCAGCGCCTCCACGACCGCCGCGTGCCCGTACTCGGCTTCGAGTATGCGGACGCGTTCGCGCCGGCGCAGCACGTCGATGGACGGGATCGATCGAAGGGTCATGGTTCGCGTCGGCGAATCCCGGTATCGTGTCACAGCCGGACGGCCGGGGTCACCTGCTTCGACGCGCTTTTGGGTGTGATGCGCCTTTCAGGTTACGATCGACGCTCCGCGCCGATGAAACCCTCAGAACAGAGCCCGGCCGGCGACAACACGGCCCCGTCTGTGGAACCGCCGGCCTACCGCCCGATCGAACGCTTCTGGCCGTACGCGGATCTGCCGGAGCAGCCGAGCGACGAAGAGCTGGCGCGGCTGGACCCGGACCTGGCCGAGGCGCTCTTTGGTACACCGCGTCGCGCGTTTTCAATCAGCCTCGAGTTCCCGGTGTTCGAAGGCCCGGGCTACACGCGCGCACTCGAGCTGGCGCGTGCGTCGGCGGAGTATCGGCAGCGAACCGAGAATGGCGTGGCGCGGCACCGCGCTCGCTTCCACCCGCAGGATGCGCGGCAGCTCAGGGACCTGTTCGAGATCGTAGGTCGGCTCGACGCGACGGAGGTGCTCGTCGATGATCGGCCCGTGCCGTACGCCCGCGAACTCTGGCTTCCCCTGCTGTGGCTCCTGATCCCCTGACCGCGCGATGGCCGAACAGACCGACATTCAGCGCGATCTCGATCAGCTCACCTCGGACCTCAAGCGGCTCGAGGGTGAGTACAACATGTTTTTCGCCGGCCGCCTGCCTCGGCCGCCGTGGGAGACGCGCAGCCGTGTCGAAGCCCTGCTGAAGCGGTACGATCGGAACATCCAGGCCTTCGGCACCGGCGATCGGTTCCGGTTCGAGAACCTGCAGGCCCGGTTCCAGAAGCAGGCCGAGCTGTGGGATCGCGGGTTGCGCGCGCGCGAGGAGGGACGGCCGGGGCCGTTCCGGCAGCCGCCTCCGAAGGCGCGGCCGACGAAGCCGGAAACGGACGGAAAGGTCGTGCACGTCACGGCCTTCACCGACCCGGTGCGGGAAATGGACAAGCTGCACACCCTGTACGACTCGCTGATGGACGCGCGGCGGCAGAGCGGCGAGGACGCGGTGCCCTTCCACAAGTTCGCGGCGCTGGTCAAGAACCAGGTGACAAAGTTGCGCGACGCCGGAAGCGCCGAGGTGGCGTTCCGCGTCGCCGTCAAGGACGGCAAGGTGGCGCTGACAGTGCGGGGCTTGAAGGGTGCGAAGGAGTGACCGGGGAAGGAACCGAGACCGGGGCGCGGGTGCGCGCCCCGGCCTCATTCCGGTGGCTAGCTGACCTTGGTGACGTTGCCGGCCTGCGGGCCTTTGGGGCCGTCAACAATCTCGAATTCCACCGCCTGCCCTTCCTCGAGCGTCCGGAAGCCGTTTCCCTGGACGGCCGAGAAGTGGACGAAGACATCGCTGCCTCCATCCCGCTCGATGAAACCGTAACCCTTGGCGTTGTTGAACCACTTGACCTTGCCTGTGATACGCATCGTACTTTTCCTGCCTTGCGTTTTCGCGGCATCGTTCGCCGCATGAGACCTGTCCGCCCGCCGGGCCAGATGCAATCGGCGCCGGACACAAAAAAAGACCGCGAGCTCGCGGCCTCGGCTTGCGACGCTGGCCCGCCCAGCGCCGGTGTCATACTAGCGTCACAGGGCCGGGAAGTCAAGTAAATCGAACACTATGCGCGCAATTCTGAGCGTTTCCGACAAGGCCGGCCTGGTCGACCTCGGCCGCGGTTTGAGCCGGCTCGGCTGTGAGCTGATCTCGACCGGCGGCACATCCAAGACACTGACAGCCAGCGGGTTGACGGTCACGAGCGTGGCGGCTGTCACCGGGATGCCGGAAATGCTCGACGGCCGGGTGAAGACCCTCCACCCGGCGATCCACGGCGGCATTCTCGCCCGGCGGCACAAACCCGAGGACCTGGCGGCGCTCGCCGATCACGGCATCGCGCCGGTCGATCTCGTCGTCGTCAATCTTTACCCCTTTCGGAAGGCGGCCACGAACCCGGACACGCCCTTCGACGACCTCATCGAAGAGATCGATATCGGCGGTCCGAGTCTGCTGCGGGCTGCCGCCAAGAACTTCCGGGACGTGCTCGCCGTGGTCGATCCCGCGGACTATCCGCGCGTGCTCGAGCAGCTGGAGCGTCCGGCGGGGCCCGCCCTCGAGTTCCGACTCGAGCTGATGCGCAAGGCGTTTGCACACACGGCCGACTACGACACGATGATTGCCTCCACGATGGCCAGCGTCACGGTCACGGGGGACCGCATCCGCCGTGACCCGGGTTCCAGTGCGCTTTCCCCTTCACCCTTGCTCCTTTCCCATCAGGAAGTCCCCCTCCGGTACGGCGAGAACCCGCATCAGAAGGCCGCCTGGATTCCCGGCGGGTCGGCCGATCGAGCCTGGAGCGTGCATCAGGGCAAGGAGCTGTCGTTCACCAACCTGCTGGATCTCGACGCCGCCGTGCGCGTGGCGCTCGAGTTCGCGGAGCCTGCCGGCGTCGTGATCAAGCACACGAACCCGTGCGGCGTAGCCACGGGCGCCACTCTTGCCGAGGCCTACGTCCGGGCGCGCGAGGCCGACGCCCTGTCCGCGTTCGGCGGAATCGTCGGATTGAATCGCCCGGTGGACGTCGAGACGGCGCGGGCGTTGACGTCCACGTTCATCGAAGCGGTCGTCGCACCGGCGGTGTCCCCCGACGCGGCTGCGGTGCTCGCGGGCAAGGCGAACATGCGGGTCGTGACAGTCGACTTCGCCGGGCTGGAGGCGCGATGGGGGGATTCGGCACACCGGGAGGCCCGCTCGTTTCTGGGCGGTTCGCTGATTCAGGATTCCGATCGCGTCACCGAGGCCCGCACGCCGTGGCCGGACGGCGATTTCCCTCGTGTCGTGACCCGCCGCGTACCGACGCCCGCCGAGTGGACCGGCCTGCGCTTCGCATGGCGCGTGTGCGGCCACGTGAAGTCCAATGCCGTGATCTTCGCCGCCGAGGATCGGACCGTGGCGGTCGGCGCCGGGCAGATGAGCCGTGTCGACGCGGTCCGCGTCGCGGTCATGAAGGGAGGGGAGGCGCTGCAGGGGACGGTGGTCGCCTCCGACGCATTCTTCCCGTTCCGCGACGGCCTGGATGCCCTGGCGGCTGCCGGCGCGACGGCCGTCGTTCAGCCCGGGGGATCGGTCCGCGATGCCGACGTGATTGCCGCGGCCGACGAGCACGGTCTTGCGATGGTGTTCACCGGCAGGCGCCACTTCCGTCACTGACACGGCCGTGGGATCGCTTCCTCGAGCATGGGCATCGAGTCACGCCGCTCCATCCTGATCGCGCTGCTGGCGCTGTCGGTCGCGCCCTATTTCGTCAACCTCGGGGTATCGGCGATCTGGGATGCGAACGAAGCGTTCTACGTCCAGACTCCGCGCGAGATGCTGGAGCGGGGAGACCTGGTCCTCCCGACGTTCAATTACGAGCCGCGCCTCAACAAGCCCGTCCTGAGCTACTGGATCGTCGCCGCCTTCTACACGGTCTTCGGCGTGTCGCCCGGCGTCCAGCGCCTGCCGATCGCGATTGGCGGACTGGTGCTGATCGGCGTGGCCCTTCTGCTGGCGCGCGCGGGCTGGCCGGGCCCGCGCACCCAGGCGCTCGACGCCGGGCTCTGGGCCGCGCTGGGGCTGGCGGTGTCCCCACGTCTCCTGCTCTTCGCGCGCCGCATTTTCATCGACATCTACATCTCGATGTTCATGGCGCTCACGCTCCTGTTCTTTGCGCTGGCGGAGCGCCACCCGCAGCGACGGCGGACCTTCCTCGGGCTGATGTACGTCGCCATCGGGCTGGCGACGCTCACCAAGGGCCCCATGGCGATTGCGCTGCCCGGTCTGGTGTTCCTGCTCTACCTGACGCTCTTCCGCGAGCTGCGCCGTGTCAGGGATCTGATGATCCCGACCGGAATGCTGATCGTCGCCGCGATCGTCCTCCCCTGGTACTACGCTCTGTACCTGCGTGATGGCTGGACACCCATCGTGTCGTTCCTCCTCGGGGAGAACCTGGCGCGTTTCGCGGACGGTGTCGGCGTGAACGCCAGCCGGGGCCCTCTGTTCTACATCCCGGTCGTCTTCAGCGACGCGCTGCCGTGGTCGGTGTTCCTGCCGGCGGCGGCGGCGTGGTGGTTCGCCGACCGCCGTCAGGCGACCCTCGGTCCCGACGGGCGCGTACGGGCCCTGCTCTGGCTGTGGATTCTGGTGATCGTCGGCTTCTTCAGCCTTTCGGAGGCCAAGCAGGATCTCTACATCTTCCCGATTGTGCCCGCCGTGGCCGCGCTCGCCTCCATCGCGCTGGTGCGTGGCGCGTCCGCGCTCCCGGCCCGACCCGCGTCGTTCGTCAGATGGGGCGCGGTGCTGACGGCCGCGCTGCTGCTGATTCTGGGGGCGGGAGTGCTGTTCGTCTTCCGGGGGTCCGGCTCGGATCCGTCGATTCCGCCGCCGTCGGCCGCCGCCGTCCACCTCGACGGCGTGCTCCCGGTTGGCGCCGTGGCGCTGTGCGGCGGGATCGCGGCGCTGGCGGCGGCCCTGAGGCATCGCCTTCTGGCGGCGTCGCTCCTCGTCGCCGCCACGCTCGCGGCCGCGAACTGGCTGATCGTGCTGCGCGTGCTGCCCGGCTTCGAGGTCTACAAGCCCGTTCCGGCGCTCGCCCGCGATCTGGCGGGCCGGGCAGCGGCCGCGGACGGGATCGCGACCTACAACATCGCCGTGCCGAGCCTCGTGTACTACCTGGGACGCCGGGTGGAGATGGCCTACGATCCTGCGCCGATCGTGGGGCTGCTGGAGTCCGATCGCCGCGTGTTCGTGATCGTTCAGAACGAGGACTACGCGATCCTCCGCTCGAGCTCGCGCGTGACCACCTGCGTCCTGAGCACGTATCCCACGTTCGATTTGAAGCTGCGGGATGTCCTCGCCGACGAGCCCTTGCCGCGGCTGCTGCTGATTACGAACCGGTGCGAGCCGCAGGGCACCCGTGCGCCTGGGGACGCGAGCGGAACGCAGAGGTGACGGTCAGGACTCGAACTGCATCACCCCGGCTTCGTGGCGCTCTTCGAGCGGCCGGCCGCGCAGTTCGGCGGTGGTCACCGTCGCCGGACCGAACTTGCCGACGACGATCCCCGCGGCGCGGTTGGCGAGCTTCGCCGCTTCGATGAGCGGAGCGCCGGCCGCCAGGCCGAGGGCCAGCGCGCCAATCACCGTGTCACCGGCCCCGGTCACGTCGGCCACTTCGCGGGCCTCCGCCGGCAGGTCCGCTTCGCCTTCGGGGCCGGCCAGCCACATGCCGTGCTCGCCCCGCGTGATGAGGACGGCGCTGCAGCCCGTGCGCTCGCGGAACCGCCGTGCCGCGGCCCTGGCCTCGGCGGAGGAGCGGATGCGCATGTGGGTCACCGCCTCCGCCTCGTGGTGGTTCGGCGTCACGATCGTGGCG
>DASPFV010000126.1:0-12833 GCA_035620975.1 Vicinamibacterales bacterium | reverse complement strand
TGGATCATCCCGCGCTCTGCGTTTCACCGGTACGTCGAGGCCCTCGTTCGCGCCGGCCTCGGGAACCGCTTGATGTTTGGCTCCGACCAGATGCGATGGCCCGAGAAGATTGACGAGGCGATCGAAGCGATCGAGGAGGCGAATTACCTGACCGCCGAGGAGAAGCGAGACATCTTCTACAACAACGCGGCCCGGTTTCTGCGCCTTGAAGGGGGACGTAAGTAGCGGAAGAGGGTGCCTTGCCGCGCGGAGGCGTTGCGATGATCATCAACGGCTCGCGCTTGCCACCCACCTGGAACAGGATCAATTCGGTCGATTGCGTCGCGCTCCGGTTTCGCGCTTTTCCAGCATCATTGAATGCAGGGCTTTGAGCACGCCTCGGATGCGGCCGCAGGCCGAGGGTCACGGATCGAAGCCGCGCAAGCATTTGCGCGATGTCAGCGGGAGATTGGATGGCGCCGGAAGAACGTGGCAAGCGTCGAGGCGACCGCAGCGGGATCCTGGACCAACATCCCGTGGTTCACACCTGCAATGACGACACCCTCGACATTGGGCAGCGACGACAGAAGCCGCCGATGGGTCTCGCCAAAGCGAGGCCAGAGCGTGTCGCTTTCCCCGCCGAGCACAGCCAGGACCGGCTGCGTGATTCGCTGCGCCTCATCCTCGTTGAACGTCCACGCTCCCAAACCGGGGATCTCCTGCTCGAACCATGTCGGGGCGTCCACGACGGCTTGGGCGAAGGAACCTGGCAGCACCCGATCAAGTCGGGGGCGGTAGTCCGCTCCAAACCGCATTTTCAGGAAGTCGTCGATCACGACTTCGGCGCCCTCTCGTCGAGAGCGTTCCTGACCCTTCGATAGTGCATCCAGATACGCTTGACCGCCGAAGACCGCCGGTTCGAGTAGCGCCAACGACTCGATCAACTCCGGTGAGTCGAGCGCCAGCTGGAGTGCGACGGCACCGCCGTATGAGTGCCCGACCATGTGAGTACGCTCGATGCCGAGGTGCCGCAGTAAGGCGCGGCAATCCGCGGCATGTTGCGCAACCGTGAGTGCGCCGGCAGCGTGCGTGCTGCCCGTGTAGCCGCGGCGATGATAAACGACCAGCTCATGCCCACTCGCGAGTGCAGACTCGGTGACAAGCGGCCGAAACACGTCTGCAATGAGCGCTCCGTGTATGAACACGATCGGATCACCCGCGCCGGCGCGTTCGTAGGCGAGCGTGAGGCCATCGAGGACCGCCCGGCTCATAGACCACTCCGTCGAGGCGCGTATTCTTGGTGCCGCATGAGACGCCGTCGTGGACTCACTCGCTTGCTGGGCTGAACAGGCCAGCAGTCCCAAACAGAAGAACGACGTTATTGATTTCGCCATTTACATGGGGCTTGGCCACGGTTCCCACCGCGTGTCAATGTCACGCCTGAAGAGTTGACGCATCTCCGAGCCCCACTGGTCGGTTGCATTCGAGGCGAAGGCTAAAAATCTACACGCAGGTCCGAGCACCACCGAAAGGTACAGCGTGCCGCCCGTCTGACGTCGTGGAGCACAACCACTCACGGAGGTAGCCGGCGGCCGGGAGCGGCAGCGCCTGTCAAGAGGGCGCACCTCCGATGCCGCAGAACTGCGTGATAATCGACGCGATCAAGCTCGGGTCGGTGATGCAGGCCAGGTGTCCATGGCCCCCGAGCACCTGCGTGCGTGCCCCAGGAATCGCCGCGGCGGCTCGCAGCGTGGATCGCATCAGCGCAGGCGACGTCTCGGCGCCGACCAGGACGAGCGTCGGCGCGTCGACGCGGTCGAGGGCGCCCGGCCGGTAGACCCAAGTATGCTCGGTTCGAGCCTCTCGAAGCACCGTCGCTGCGGCGTTCAGATACGCAGGCCACTGCGGCGCCGCACGTCTGGTCTCAACGTCCTCCTCGCTCATCTCGAGGATGTCGATCAGCACGGCGCGGATCACTTTCTCGGCATCGCCCCCCGCGAGCGCTTCCTCGTGAGTTTCAAGCCACCCCGGCGGATAGGCAATCCCCAATCCGGGTTCGTACAGGATCACGCGCGACACGTTATTGGTGAGCGCCGCAGCACCCATGGCGCAGCCCGCGCCGTACGAGTGGCCCCAGAGGGCGACGGATCCGGCGCGGGCCGCGATGGCGTCCACCACGGCCGCGACATCTTCGAACTCCTGCTCGATGGTGTATCCGTCGCCGTCGCCGCTGGCTCCGAACCCTCGACGGTCGATCGCGTATGTGGTCATGGCTGGTTGCAGGTGCGCAACCAGCGGCTCGAAGATCGTGTAATCACGCAACGACCCGTGCACGAGCACGATCGGCGGACCCTTGCCTTGGACCCAGACCCTGATCGTCGTTCCATCGGTCGACTGGACACCGAATGAGCCGGCGAGGCCTGCGGCCTCATGGGAATCCATGGCACTCCGCGGCGCTGTGCCGAAGGGGCACGCAAGACGGCAGAATACACCTGTTCAGCACTTGTTCTGAAGCCCATTGCGCCACAAAGCAACGTCGCTAAGATCCAACATAGGTGACGGCACGAGCGTGCATTCTTCGAAACCTTCTGGACCGACTCACAGTCATGGCGATGATGATGCGCTCATCAGGGGGCTGCAGAAGGGGGACGAGCGCGCCTTCAGTGAGGTCGTCGAAAACTGGAGCGGCATGATGCTTCGCCTGGCGCTCTCGCACGTCGAGAGTCGTGCGGTTGCGGAGGAGGTCGTGCAGGACGCGTGGCTGACAGTGTTGCGCTCGCTGGATCGGTTCGAACGCCGCTCCTCTCTTCGCACCTGGGTGCTCGGCATCGTCGTGAACTGTGCGCGGTCACGCGCCCGTACAGAGCGGCGCATCGTCACGACCTCATCTGAGTCGGGCCCCGTCGTCGATCCGGTCCGGTTTCTGCCCGCCAACCATCCCCGATGGCCTCACCATTGGGCCGCCGAGCCTACAGAGTGGCGCACGCCGGAAGCGGAGCTGCTCGTTCGAGAGACGCGCAGCGTGATCCTCGATGCGATCGATGCGCTCCCGTCAACGCAGCGTGAAGTCGTTCTCCTGCGCGATGTCGAAGGACTCCAATCCACCGAGGTCTGTAACATTCTCCGAATCACGGACACTCATCAACGAGTGCTGCTGCACCGGGCACGCTCGCGGGTCCGCAATGCGCTCGAGCGGTACTTTGCCGCGACGGAGGCGACGTGATCGTGACGGACCTGCCGGAATTGCCGTGCCGGGAGCTGGTGGAGCTCGTGACCGACTATCTCGAGGACCGGCTCTCGCCTATCGACCGGGCTCGGTTCGAGGCGCACCTCACGGAGTGCGAGGCCTGCCGGACCTACCTGGAACAGTTTCGCGAGACGATCCGCGTACTCGGGCGCCTGCCCGAAGAGTCGCTTTCGCCCGAAGCTCGCGAGGCGCTGCTCACGGCCTTCCGCGGCTGGTCTCGCCTCTAACCCTCCTGCTGTAACGTCCGGCCCGTCTGCGGCACTCATGGCAGAAACGTAGAACCTTACGAGGAGGTATTCCCATGCCCGTTCTTCAGCTGGACGAGTTCAAGACCAGGCAGCGCGCCACGTGGGAGGGCGGCGATTACAGCGCGTGCTCGCCCTACATCGCCGACGTCGGCGAGCTCGTAGTGACGCGCGCCGGCATCACGCCGGGGATGCGGGTACTCGATGTCGCATGCGGCACCGGAAACGCTGCCTGGCCCGCGGCCCGGGCCGGCGCTCACGTGACTGGGCTCGACCTTGCGGCCAAACTGCTCGAGGTGGGCCGGGCCAGAGCCAGGGCGGAAGGGCTCGAGATCGAGTGGCGAGAGGGCGACGCCGAGCATCTGCCTTTCGAGGACGGGAGCTTCGACCGGGTGCTCTCGACGTTCGGCCACATGTTCGCTCCGCGTCACCAGCGAACGGCCCAGGAGATGGCGCGAGTGTGCCGCCGCGGAGGCGCCATTGTCACCGCGACGTGGACACCCGAGGGCGTGTTCGGCGACCTCTCGAAAGCGGCGGCACCCTATATGCCGCCGCCGCCCGACTACGCCTCGCCGCCGGCGCTGTGGGGCCGCGAGGATCACGTGCGCGAACTCTTTGGTGACGTCGCGACCAAGTTCGAATTCGAGCGCCATGTGAACCGGATCGAGTGGGAGTCGCTCGAATCGTTTGCCGACTTCTTCATGGCGCATTTTCCGCCGATGGTGACGGCGAAGGCGATGCTGGGGGAACGCTTCAGCGAAATGCGAGCAGGCGTTGTCGACGTCTGGAAGCGCGCGAACGAGGCGACCGATGGCAGCTTGCGGCTGCCGCAGGAGTACCTGCTCTCGATTGTCCGGCTCTGACGAAGCGGAACGGACGCTCTGCGTTCGCGTCCGTGGCTGATCCGCGTTCGATTTCTTCAACACTGAGGTAAGGGATGGACATGAGCACCGTCCTGGATACGACACGGACCCAAGCCTTTGCGGAGCACGCGCTCGACATCGTCAATGGCGGCTTCCTGTCGCTGATGCTCAGCGTGGGCCATCGCACCGGCTTGCTCGATACGCTCGCCACATTGGAACCGGCGACGTCGGATCGGATCGCCGCGGCGGCCGGTCTGAACGAACGGTACGTGCGCGAGTGGCTCGGCGCGTTGGTCACAGGCCGAATCATCGAATACGACCCGGCGGCGCGCACGTACTGGCTGCCTAGGGAGCATGCCGCGTCGCTGACCCGCGCCGCTGGGCCTGACAACCTCGCGGAGCTGGCGCAGATCGTGGCAATGCTTGGCCAGGTCGAGAGCGCTATCGTCGAGGTGTTCCGAAAAGGCGGTGGCGTCGATTACCGCGCGTTTGAGCGTTTCCATGCGCTCATGGCCGAGAGCAGCCACACCACACTCGAAGCCACGTTGCTGACCTGCACACTTCCGCTCGTGCCTGGCCTCGTCGATCGACTCGAGGCCGGTACTGACGTCCTCGATATCGGCTGCGGCGAGGGCGTGGCCATCCGCATGATGGCACAACGATTTCCACGCAGCCGGTTCGTGGGTGTGGACATTGCGACCGAGGCCATCGCGACAGCCCGGGCTGAAGCCGAGGCCGCCCGTCTGACCAACGCCCGGTTTGTGGCCCAGGATGCGGCGACCTTCTCGGCGCCCGCGGCGTTCGATTTCATCACCGCGTTTGACGCCATTCACGATCAGGCCGCGCCACGACGCGTCCTCCGTGCGATTCGCGAGGCGCTGCGCACCGGTGGCGTTTTTCTGATGGTGGATATCGCCGCGTCGAGTCACCTTGAAGGCAATCTGGACAATCCGTTGGCGCCATTCCTCTTCACGGTGTCCACGATGCACTGCATGACGGTCTCGCTGGCGCAGGGCGGCGAGGGACTGGGCGCCTGTTGGGGCGAGGAGAAGGCGCGCGAGCTCGTGGCGGAGGCCGGATTCGCGTCCGTCGATGTCTCAAGAGTGGAGGGAGATCCGCTGAACGCTTATTACGTCTGCCGGCCGTAACTGAGGGAGCCGGCACTGCTTCGGAGGGTTCGCTTATGACAATGTCGTCGCAGTCAACCGTCGCTTCCGTAGACCCTTCGTCTGCCACCCGTGTCGAGGTAGACGAGGGCATCGTCGCCGCCGCGCGCGACGTCGGATCCGTCATCTCGAAGCACGTCGAGACGACGGAGCGCGACCGCCGGCTGGCGCCGCCGGTGGTCGATGCGCTTCGAGCCGCGGGACTCTTCCGTCTGTTCACGCCTCGGGCTCTCGGCGGTCTCGAGGTGGATCCGGTGACGTTCGCGCGCGTCGTCGAGGAGGTGTCCACGTTCGACAGTGCCGCGGGCTGGGCGTTTCAGGTCAACACCGGCGCATGGTGGACATCGCGCATGTCGCCCGAAGGCGTCGCCGAACTGTACGAGGACGGCCCCGATTTAATGATGGCCGCGTCGTTCGCCCCTCCCCACCGGGCTGAAGAAGTGCCCGGCGGTTACCGAATCACGGGGCGTGGTCCGCTGGCGAGCACCATCCATGATTCCCGTTGGGCGTTGATGAGTGCGATCGTGTTCGATGGCGACGAGCCGCGCATGACGCCAGCCGGGCCGGACTTCATCTCCGTCGTCATGCGCACGACCGACGTCGAGATCATCGACACCTGGAGCTCCCTCGGGATGCGCGGCACCGATAGCAACGATATCGAGGCAAACGGCGTGTTCGTACCAGAGTCGCGGGCCTTCCGTGTCGAGCCCGATTCCATCGCGTCTTCGCCGTTCGACGGGCCGCTGTACCGGATGCCTGCGCTCGCCGCGACCTACCCGATTATCGCCCCCGTCGCGCTGGCGATCGCCAGCGGCGCCATCCGCGAGCTGCGCGACATTGTGACCACCAAGGTCCCACTCGGTTCGATGAAGAGGGCGCGTGATCGGGGTGCGGTTCAATCCGCCGTCGCCGAAGCAGAAGCGATGGCTCGATCGGCGCGCCTCTTTTTCTACGACGCGCTGACCAGGGCGTGGGAGCGCGCAGTCGCGCAGCAGCCGTTCACGCTCGAGGACAAGGCAGACCTCATGCTGGCCAGCACGTGGGCCGTGCGCACCGCAGCCCGGGCGACCGATCTCATGCACCGTATGGGCGGTACGAGCGGCATCTATACGCGGAGCCGGCTCGAGCGTCACTTCCGCGACGCGCAGACCGTCCGTCACCACGGCTTCGTGTCTGATAGTCGATTGGAGACGGTGGGACAGGTCTATCTCGGGGTCGCGCCGGAGTTTCCCTTCGTGGCGTTTTGACGCTCGCGCCTACGGTGGACACGCTTGCTCCCTGACGGCAGTGGAAAGACTTGAAGAGTCTGGTGTCAGGGACGAATTCGCAACCTGCTCGTGACGCCGCGAGGTGCGCGAATCGCCGATCGTGCCTGCTAGTGCGGGCGTACTAGCGTCACTGGATCACCGATGGCGATCGTGCCCGGACGGGCGACGTCCGAGTTGAGGGCCAGGCGGCCACGGAAGCGTCGGCCGATGTCGCGCAGGACTTCGGCGTCGCGTTCGAGGGTGTCGGGGTCGACTGTCGTCATCGGGCATCGAGCCCGGAGCGAATCGAGACGCACAATCAGGCTGCCGATGTGCAGCTCCGCGCCCGGCCAGTCGCACTCGGCGAGGCCATCCACGCCACCGATCAGGATGTTCGGCCGCAGGCGGCGAATGTCGCGTCCGAATGCGGCGACCGCGCCATCGGTCGCCACCAGCAGGGGCAGGACATCGAATCGATCCTGCACGTCAGAGGCCGCCAGCCACGCATCGTCGCCGGCGGCTCGCTTGACGAGTGCGAGCGCTTCGCGGCTCTTCCACAGGTAACCGTTGATGAGCACATGCCGTTGCGCGCTCAACGTGCCACGCAAGCCCAGCAAGCGATAGTGCCGCCGCGACGTCCGGATCCCTTCGGGGCCGACGACCCAGATCGCGCGATCGCCGAAAATGCCGGTGAAGCCAACCGCCGCCGTCGAAAGACGCTCCCCCGCTAGGGTCTTGACAGGATAGCGCCACAGGCCGGCCACGTACAGTCCCATGGCCGTCTGATGCCGGACGACCCACCGTCGTGACCAGGAGCTGTCACACCCGGCCAGATCCGGCATCTCAAGGGCAGACTCGCACCGACCAAGGAAAGGGTAACGGGATGTCAGCACACGATCGCCCCAGGACCACTGTGCACATCGCCTGCAATGAGGTCGTCCCCGGATGTGGCTTTACGGCCAGCGCCGACACCGAGGAGGAGTTAACCGACAAGGTGGCGGCCCATGCCGCGCAGGATCATGGGGTGCCCGAGGTGACGCCGGAGCTGGCCGCGAAGGTCAAAGCCGCGATTAGGCGCCAGTAAGATCGAGACTATGACCGTCCGCGCGGCGGAATCGAGCGACGAGGCCCTCGCGGCGCTGGCCGCGACTGGCGATGAGGCCGCCTTCGAGACGCTCGTCCTGCGCTATCAGCATCGCGTGTTTCGTCTTGCGTGCCGCCTGGCGAGCGAAACCGATGCGCCGGACATCATGCAGGACGCCTTCGTGCAGGTTTATCGCCACATTTCGGCATTCCGCGGTGGCGCGCGGTTCAGCACATGGCTCTACCGGATCGTGACCAATGCCGGACTGATGCATCGCCGCGCTCGTGCGCGCCGGCCCGCCGAATCGCTCGATGAACTCTTACCGCGCTTCGATGCCGACGGAAGACTCGAGGACACGCCTGATGCCCTGCGGGCTGCCTCCCGCGTCGACGAGTTGCTGGACCGGCAGGTGTTGGCGAAGAAGGCACAGGCCGCCATCGAGGGGCTGCCCGATCTGTATCGGGAGGCGTTCGTGCTGCGCGACCTCGAGGAACTGTCCACGGCCGACGTGGCGCAGGTGTTGGGCGTGGAACCGGCGACGGTACGGCAGCGCGTCCATCGAGCCAGGCTGATGGTGCGTGAATATCTGGGCGCGCTCGCCGGAGACAGGCCATGAAAGACATCGTCTGCATGTCGGGCGTCGAGTTGTTGATGGAGTACCTGGAAGGCGCCCTGGCACCGGATGTCCGCGCGGCGATCGAGGCGCATGTCGCCGGCTGTCAACGCTGCGACGCATTCATCGCCTCGTACCTCGAGACGCCGCGCATTGTGCGCGATGCGACTCGGATGGAGATGCCTGCCGACCTGGAGGCATCGCTGCTGGCGGCGCTGCGCCGCGCGATGCACCGTCACGATGGATAGCGTCACGGACGAGTACACGGTCATTGGAGAAAGGCGATGCACGTTCCTGTCAGCGTTTCAACCGTCACGGCGATTTCGGCGCTGCTCGCTGTCTCTCTTGCGACGCTGATCGACGCCTCGAGTGGCCAGAAGTCCATCTTCTCCGAAGCGCAGGCCTACGAGCACTTCATGGGACGCTGGAGCCGCAGGCTGGCTCCTCTCTTCGTCCGTTTTGCCGGCGTGCGCGACGCCGACACCGTACTCGACGTCGGGTCGGGCACCGGCGCGCTCACAGCGGCCGTCGCGAAAGTGGCGCCGTCGAGCCGCATCGTCGGTATCGATCCGTCGGCGTCGTACGTCGCGCTTGCGCAGTCGCAGCACGGCAGCAGGCGTGTCCTCTTCGAGGTCGGCGACGCGCAGCACATGCGCTTCGACGACGCGATGTTCGACCGCACGTTATCGCTCCTGGTCGTCAACTTCATCCCGGACGTACGCAAGGCCCTGGGCGAAATGACGCGGGTCACGAAACCGAAGGGCACTGTCGCAGCCGCGGTCTGGGACTACGGTGACGGCATGGAGATGCTGCGCGCGTTCTGGGACGAGGCGGTAGCGCTCACACCGGCGCATGCCACGAAGGACGAGCGCAACCTGCCGCTCTGCCGCCGCGACGATCTCGCGGCGCTGTGGCGCGGGCAGGGCCTGCATGACGTCGTCGAAGAGGCGCTGACCATCGAGACGCGTTTCGCGTCGTTCGACGATTTCTGGAAGCCGTTTCTGGAACAGCAGGGGCCTGCCGGCGCCTACGCGGCGTCGCTGTCAGGTGAGGACCGGGAAGCGTTGCGGCTGCGCCTGCGCGGGAGGCTGCTCGGCGGTGGCCCCGATAGGGCTATCGTCATGCACGCGCGCGCTTGGGCCGTCCGCGGCACCATTCCCTGATCTTTCACAAGGCTCGAGCGGCTCACTTCCGAAGGGAGTGCACGCAGGGCGCGCAGGCGGGCCTGAGTACCCGCCTGATGCATCGCTACATGGTCGCAGTCGGCCGGTTGACAACCCGCGACTGGGAGGTGCGGCTGCGCCTGCTCAGCGCCTTCCACATGATCGCCGGACCCGAATCGCTCTTTGCGCCGTCGATGCTGTGGCGCGTCGTGGCGGCCAGCGGCCGACGCTTGAGCCGTTCACGGGCCGACTGTAGCGTCTATGACCGATCCTTTCACACCTGGGCGGTCGATGACCTTCGGCGACACCGGCTATGAGTTCCATGCGGCAAGACGTGGCTGGTTGACGTGGCGTGATACTTCATTATTCGTCGCTCACAGGCTCAACGGTCAGCACCTCAACGCCGCGCGGGCGGTCTTCGACGCCGCGCCCGCCGAGTTCAGGATGGTGGCGATCCAGTAGCCACAGTTCTGGGATGAGCGCGGCCTCAATCACCCCGCGATGGAATACACGGACGACACCGCTCTCGGAGATGACGATGGCGATGGAGCCCACTTTCTGCGAAATCGACGCCGCCGCCAAATGGCGGCTTCCGAGTCCGAGCGGGAGATCAATGTGCTCGCCGGATGCGTCGAGATAACGACACGCGGCCACAAACGTTCCGGCTTCCGAGATCACGAAGGCGCCATCGAGCTGGGCCAGCTCTTTGATCGTGCCGCGCAGATTCGGATCGGTGATGTGCGTGCGCGCAGGTGCGTGAGCCGCCAAAGGATCGAGTATGAGCGGTCGAGACGCCGCAAGTACTGCTTCAGCGTTACCGAGGGTGAAGAGCGTGCCGATGCGGCGGCCTTCACGACCTTCGCGAGCAATCTCGAGTGCCAGCTCCACCGTCGGCTCGAGAACAGCCAGCTCGCACCACGGGATCTGGCTACACAACTTCTGCAGAACCGCGATGCTCATCGCGCACCTGCTTCCTGCTAGCATTTGGTTCCAGCACACCGCTGTTCTTGCCTAGTGTTCAGCGTGGACGATGACGAACAACAGAGGGTCAGACAGCGGGACGCCGCGGAAGAAATGCCTTCGCACGAGTTCGCCCGAACAGCCGCCGCAGCGCCTGAGCTCAAGGGATCCGCAGGCACGTCCACACGACGATTCTAGCGCTCTGTAAGCGTTACCACTGAGGCCATCGATTCAGCCCGATCGTGATTTCAGGGGTGATTGCGGCAAAGAGAGTCTGAGCGCGCGTCGCCTTCAGTGGCTGGACATGCAGGGCTTGACAACGCGGTGAAGACGGTCGTATGGGTATTAGTACCACGTGAGACGGAAACGTGAGGTTCAAATGGAGGAACCACCGGACTCGTAGGGCGCATCTTCGAGGGACCGCATGTTAGCCCCATCGTAGGTGCGCGTACGAACAATCAAACGCATAGTTCGTTATCGAATCCTGACTCGCGCCAGGATGCGTGTAACCCACGCTGTGAAACGCCCGCTCTCGAGACGACCGCTCGAGGCGGGCGTTTCCCTTTTCGCCGAACCCTGAGTCTCGACGGCACCAGAGCTTTTTCCAACGGTTCAGAGACGCCTCTAGCGAAGGCCGTCAGGCTCACTCGCAATTCGCTTGAGGAAGTCAGCCGCCACGCGGACCTTGGGGTCGCGCCGACCGCAGAGATCCGCCGCAGCTCGCGCGGTGAACTCGTCGCTGGTCGCGAGGAACAACTTGGTCCGGAAACACTGGAGCAACGTGCGCCAACTCTCGTCACCGGGCAGCGCGGAACGCAGCGCACTGACGCTCTGGGTCGCGACGATGGGAATCAGCCGTGCCTGCCGCGACAACGCGAAGGTGCGCTCGTCGCCCGTCGGGTCGGTTTCGCCGACGTTCGCGCGCTGACGACTGCGGAACTGCAGCAGGGCCTGGACCGTGACAGCGGGTTGCACGTGCTGAACGTGCAGACGGACAAGTTCTTCGCCGGCGAGTTGATCCCCGGCTCGCGGCGAGTGCCGCTCGATGCGATCGGGCCTGGCACTCCTGAACTGGCGAAGGATGCGGAGATCGTGACCTACTGCGGGGGGCCAGCGTGCTCGCAGAGCATCGAGGCGGCGAAGAAACTGACCGAACTGGGCTACACGAATGTCCGCGCCTACCGTGAGGGGCTGGAGGGCTGGAAAGCGGCCGGCAACGAAGTCGTTGCACCGAGTCCGGCGCCAGCCGCATGACGGACGATCGAAGGCGGCGGTTCGGCATCCGCGCGGGCCGCCGCCGCGCTTAGCTTCATCCGTTCCGAGCCGTTGGAGTAATTCTCCCCAGGCCGCGTAGTTCGACCGGCCCTACTCTCGCCCGATCGACGACCCCACAATGACAGTTCGGCATGAATACCCTACGCGGGCCGCTCCGTAAGAGCCTCGCCACGCCTTGCAGGCAGCGGTGCTTTCGCACCACCGAGGCGTTCGCCGTTCAGCAGGGCGTCCAGGCTGGCATAGGCGTAAATAGTCGGGGCGTGATTCTGCATCAGGCCGCCGGTGTCGGCCGTCGGGCCGTAATTGCTATGCAGATCGCGGCCGAGCATTCGCAGCATCGCCATCTGCTGGCCACGGTGATGCGATGTGTGCGTGAGCCGGCGCGTCATGACCCAAGCCCTCGAGCGAGGCACATCGAAAAACTGGACGACCCCTTCCCACCACGGCTCGTCGGTCAGCCGCAACCGATCAAGCCGTTTGCGGCTGGCATCAGCGTAGCGCCTCATGAACTCGAATCGGGTCTCCCGCTCTGGAAGCGGCGGTGCTCCGATGTCGATGCCGAGCATGTTCCGAAACCACGTATCCTCGCTCACGCACTGATGCACCATGTGCTCGTGCACGCTGCGTCCACGCGGATCGTCGAACTTCGGCCGGACAGGAAGATCGTCGTCTCTGAACTCGCTCCAGACGCTCAGGACCTTCACGACTTCAGTGTCGTAGCTGTCGATCAGAAAGTCGTACTTCATGACCTTGTACGTGTGTGGAGGCGGCACCGGAAAGTGCCGCCTCCACATCGTATCGCGTGTGCCGATCAGAGGGACTTCAGGTACTCGACGAGGTCAGCCTTCTGCGCGGCGGTCAGGTTCAACCCGAACAGCCTGTCGTAATGCTCGACGACAGAGATCAGGTCGGAGGCGCTACCGTCGTGGAAATACGGAGCGTGCTGTTGGAGTCCCCGTAACGGCGTCGTACGGTACTGGCCCGTCGCCGA
>DASPFV010000125.1:0-29720 GCA_035620975.1 Vicinamibacterales bacterium | reverse complement strand
CCGTCACCTGAAAGAACGCCTTATGTAAGTCGACGCCGATATACTGCTCCATGGCCGTCCTCCTCTGGCTGGCCGGGAGCGTGATGTTGAGCACCCCGATCCTATGCCGCTCGAGTGTGGATGGCCTTTTCATCTGATCAGAGACCGGACTCGCCGCGCGGAATCGCTCCGCCCGTTTTCCGGCTGCGCGGTGCGGCGCCTCGCTCCAAGGGCCCCGGCCGTCCAGCACCGGCACGGCGCGCGCGGCCGCCGTCGCAGAGACACCCCGCTGCATGCATAGCTGGCACGCCTCACCTGGATCTGAGGAGTGGCGTACGTGGCAACCGGGAGCCCTCCGGCGAGGGAAGAACTGGATCGTACGATCGTGAGCATCGACCGTCCGACGCCTGCACGACCCGGCTCGCACGCCGCAGCAGACGACCGGCGGCGCTCGGGATCGCCTGCGGCAGCGGGCGGGCAGCCAAAAGAGCGATAACCGCAGCTCGACTCACCAGGCGATCCTGGCGACGACCGCGCCGCCCCCGCGCAGCGGCTGGAGCCCGAAGCTCGTCGCCGCACCGTCGCGCCGGTAAATCGTGCGGTTCGTGCTCAGGACCGCATCCAGGCACATGCCGGCGCCGACGCCCATCGCGATCATCGTCGCGAGGGCCTCGTTGCCCTTACCCGTCTCGTTGTCGACCAGCGATTTGAGAGGAATGCCCGTGGCCAGTCCGGCTCCAAGCCCGATGAGACTGCCGAGCAGGACGCCGTTACGACGCCGACGGATGCGCTCCACATCGTCCCAAGCCAGCTGCACGTCGGCATCGTCTATCCGCAGCAGCAGCGCGTCGCTCCGGATGTTGACGAGGCGGCCTCGGACCTCCCAGCCGTCGTCGGTGGTTACAGTCAGCCTGTCGCCGGTCTTCAGCTTCTTCTCGATCCCGGCCGGCGCCGTCTGCGCAGAGACTGGCGCGGCAGCGAGCACGAACGAGACCGCGGCCGCGGCCCGCCACAGATGCTGGGACATTCGACCCTCCGCCTAGGAAGGCGTCGGTCCATCGGGAACCGGCTCAGGCAGGCGGACTCGCTTTGTCAAATGACTGCCGAGGGTGCCTCCGCCGCCGGGGCCGGTGAGCCCGGGAAAACTCCGGTTTTCTGGCCGAATCGAGCCGCGAGGCTGCTGAAAAGCCCGGCCCTCGCTGGAAGAAGGAAGGTGCAGGGTGCGTTGTTGTGCGTCCACGAGACGTCGCCACGCAACTTGCGCGTCTGCAGGACCGCCGGTATGATGAGTGGTCGGTTGAGCCGCCTGCGGCCGCGACGTGCCGGCGCGCTCACAGCACAGTGCGCCCGTAGCTCAGCTGGATAGAGCGCCGGGCTTCGAACCCGTAGGTCGGGGGTTCAAATCCCTCCGGGCGCGCCACAACCTGCTGCCGCCAGTTCCAGGGCGTCGAGGTCGCCAACGGCTCTCGCGCGTATCAGCAGCGCGAGCCGCTGACGTGATCGACGACAGTCGCATGCACGATCCGGCTGCACGGGTAGCGGCGACACGGCACCGGCGTTGACCACGACAGGAAGCGCCCGTAGCTCAGCTGGATAGAGCGTTGGCCTCCGGAGCCAAAGGTCGCAGGTTCGAATCCTGCCGGGCGCGCCATCTGCCATAATCTCTCCGACGTTGCTCGGCGATCCGGTCTGCGACGGCCCTCTGTCCGATCGATCGCGTCTCCCGGGAACCCTGCGCCAGAACGCCTGAACCGATGACCGATCGCCTGCTTCGGATTCTCATCGTCGACGACGATCGCGACACCCGCGACCTGTATCGAATCGTGCTCGAGACCGCATCGTGTGAAGTGGACGAAGCCGGCACGCTCGCCGACGCGCTGCGCGCCGCGACGAACCGGCTGCCCGATCTGGTGCTCGCTGACTGGATGCTGCCCGACGGGGACGGGCTGGCGCTCGGCCGCCAGCTCCGCCGTCTGCCGGCCCTCGGAGAGGTCCCGCTCCTGGCCATTACCGGCGTCACCATGACGAGAGACGAGCTGGCCGCCGCGCACCAGGCCGGGTTCAACCAGGTGCTGGAGAAGCCGGTGACACCAGCCGCGATTCTCGACGCGATTCGCGCGCTGCTCGGCGTCGGCGGACCTTTCCGGCCGTCGTCGCCGGACCATTGACTTACCTGCCGAGGTCCGTTCCGTGTCGAGCGGATGAGGCGGAATCGGCGGAGTGCCCGGGTTCACGGGGCGCGCCGCCCGTCTGCGGCAGCGGGTTCCGGGCGAAGCAGAGGTCCTCGACGATACGTCCGCCGATCAGGTGCTCCTGGATGATGCGTTCGGCGTTCTCCGGAGTCACGTCGAAGTACCACGCCCCCTCCGGGTAGACGACGCAAACTGGACCGCTGGTGCAGATCCGCAGGCACTGGCACTTCGTCCGGTAGCAGGGTCCCTCTCCTCCCGTGAGCTTCAGCTCCTTCAACCGGCGCTTGAGATACTGCCACGTCCGGTCGCCGTCCTTCTCGTCGATGCAGTCCGGCCCGATGCAGACGAAGAGGTGGCGCCTGAGGCTGCCGACACCGAACTCTGCGCCTGCCTCGGCAGCCGACTGGTGCCTCTTCTTCTTGCCCATCAGCCCGCATCATAACAGCGTGGCACCCGCCTTGCTGATTCTCTGCGGGGAGGAAACTGCCGTGGCGTACGCACCCAGTCGTGCGTCGACGACCGACGAAAGGAGCGTTCATGGCGAACAGGCAGATGGACGAAGGCCGCCGCCGGCCCACTCAGGATCCGGCCGATCGGGACATGAACGAGCGGAACGCTGACGAGCGGATCCGCGGCGAGGGCGATCGCGACATCCGCGGGACGGGCGAGACTGCCGACGAGGAGGACATGGACGACGCCGACCTCGACATGGAGGACGAGGAGGACGAGGACGCCGCACTGTAGGCTCGGGAGCGCACGCGGTTCGCCGTAACGGGCCGCGGCACTCGTGATTGGATTCAGCCAATCGACGGACCGGGCGCGCGGCAGGCGCGCGTCCGGTCGTTCATCGCGCGTACTTCCTGAACACCGCTTCGAGGCTGGCAGGCTTCGACGCCCGGAGCCGCTTCCAGAGATCCCCCACCTCCGCGAAGCGCGCCGGTGCAGTCACGATCGTGAAGTCCCGAGGATCGACGCCCGCGTCGACTTCGTCCCAGGTGAGGGGGGTGGAGACGCCGGCGAACGCGCTCGCCCGCGCGCTGTAGGCGGTCGCGAGCGTCTTGCCGAGGATGTTCTGCAGGTAGTCGACGTACACCGTCCCCTTCCCGCGCGCCTTCACCTTGCGCTCCACCGTCGCGACCTTCGGATGATGCGCGGCGACGACGGTCGCGACGATCTGGCAGAAGAGCACGCCGGACTCGTACGACGTGCCCGGCGGCATGGGTATGTAGATGTGCAGGCCGCTCGAGCCCGACGTCTTCGGCACGCCGGGCACCTTCAGCGACGCCAGCTCGTCGCGGACCCAGCGCGCCACGTCGAGCACGCGCGCGAAAGTCGCTCCGTCCCCCGGATCCAGATCGAGCGCCACGTAATCGACTTCGAGCGGCGACTGCACGCGCGAGAACCACGGGTCCTGTGAGATCGCCGCGAGCTGCGTCATGTAGAGGAGCGTGATCAGCGAGCCTCCGATGAAACGCCGGGCGTCCGGTTCGGAGATCGGTTCGATGTCGGCGGGCAGCGTCTCGATCCGGACCTCGCGCGGTGGCTGCTCCTGCCGCGAGCGCTGCTGGTAGAAGGCCGGGCCGTCGACGCCGTTCGGGAACCGCTTCATGACGAGCGGCCGATCCTCGACGGCCGGAAGAATCAGCGGCGCCACCGTGGCGTAGTACCTCAGCAGATCACCCTTCGTGAGCTTCAGCTTCGGCCAGAACAGCTTCGAGAGGTTCGTCACGCCAAGCCGGCTGCCGTCGGGCAGCACGATCGTGCCGTCGTTCCGCGCAGCTTCCAGCGCGCGCAGTTGCTCGACGACGGCCGCGTCGGCGGGTGTCGGGATGCGCTCAGCCCGCGAGCGCCGGGCCTCACCTGTCGGTCGGCGGCCGCCGCGGGCCGTCGAGCGGCGTGTCGGCTGCGCACGTCCGGTCGCGCTGGCTGCCGCAGGACGGCTCGGCAGCACGACTGAAACCGCCCGCGGCCGGCCGGGCCCAGCTCCACCCGTGGAGTGATCCGATGCGCGCGCGGCGCCCGTGTCGTCGCGTTCAGCCGCGGCGCGGGACGCACGCGGCGGGACCGGTGTCTCGCGAACGACCTCGGCCGCCGCCTTGTCGTCGCGCAGGCCGAGGTAGACAGGATGTCGCAGCTTGTTGTCGTCGGTCCACTCGGTGAACCGCACCTGCGCAACCAGCTCCGGGCGCACCCAGTGCGCCGGTTCGTTCGACTTGATTCGCTCGGTGAAGGGGGAGCGGTCCGTTGCGCGGGAAGCGAGCAGCGTCCACACGCGGCGCAGCTCCGCACCGTCGAATCCGGTTCCGGTGTGGCCGACGTACGTCAGCCGGTCGCCGGGGTTGCCAGGCTCGTGCACGCCCAGCAGCAGCGCGCCGAAGTACTGCCGCGTCTGCCGCGGCTCCGTCCACCCGCCGATCACGAACTCCTGCTGCTTGAGCAGCTTGATCTTGCGCCACGTCGGGCTCCGCCGTCCCGACTGATACACGGACCGCGCTTCCTTCGCGATGAGACCCTCCCAGCCTTCCGCTCGTGCCCGGGCGTGCAGCGCGCGTCCGTCGCCGGCGGCCTGCTCACTGAGGCGCAGGACCGCGTCAGTTCTGCCCTCGAGGAGCGACTCGAGCTGCTGGCGGCGTTCGGTGAGCATCGCGCCGCGCAGATCCCGGTCGCCATCACAGAGCAGATCGAACGCGATGTAGGCGACGGGCTGCGCGCGTTCCGTGCGCGCGACGTCGTGCGCGTCGCTCAGATGGATGCGGGACTGCAGCCGCTGGAAGCCGGTCGGCCGGCCGGCCGCATCCAGCGCGACGATCTCGCCGTCCACCACGAGGCGCCGGCCGTGCACGCCGAGCGTCTGCAGGGCGCGCACGACAGACGGGAACTGCGCGGTCTTCTCGTTGCCGAGGCGGGACCACAGGCGGACGCGCGGGGCGCCGCGAGCCGGCTCGATCTCCGCAATCGCGCGGATGCCGTCGTACTTCGGCTCGTAGAGCAGCCCCGGGCTGGTGAGGGGAGCGTCGACCAGCGTGGCCAACATCGGGGCGATCGGCATCGCGGGTTGCCGATTGCAGATCGCGGACGCCGATTCGACGCAGGACGCGCGGACGATGCGTCGACTATTCGGAGATCGTCGAGCCCAGAATGGGGAGGGAGGAGGTTTCCCCGTCTTTTGGACTCTTCAATCTCCGAATACTCGACCATCGACGGCGTCCGTGCAGGATCGACTCGGCAATCCGCAATCGGCAACCTGCCATGGCCTCGCGCTGGAGCCAGCCGGCAGCGTTGCGCGAAGCGAAACGCCCCCGGCCCTGGCCGGTGCGAGAATCAGGACTGACAAGATACTCCTGATCGACCGCATTGCGACCAAGGAATCGTATCTCGAACGGACTTTTGAATCCCCATCCCCCTGGGCGGACGACTCAGAGCCAGCCCGGGCGCGACCGGCCGGTCGGGCGCGGCCGGGTATCGCGCGTGGACCTTCACCGGCCTGTCTGAGCGAACCCATTTGTGCTCAGTTATTTACAAGCAGAACCGTCGTCGATGACCGTGGGACCATCTTCGGCGGGGCCGTCCTGAGTCTCCCCTGGACACCTGGTCCGCCAGCTCGAGCGTGAACTCCGGGTCTTGGATCGGCGTCCTTCGATTTCGACGCCGCAGACGAGCACCTGGCCGCAGTTGCGGATGAAAAAAGTCCGGCTTCTTCAGAAGGACGCACCCGCGGCTTCCGTGGGGGGACGCCTCGACCGATAATCAACCGTGCGCGGCGGGCCGAGCCCGGAGCGGCGAGCCGCGCCTCACCTGCGAAAAGGAGCAGACGATGCCCGCGCGTCCGACCTGGAAGGGGTTCCTCAAGATCAGCCTGGTGAACATCCCGGTGCGGGTGTTTCCGGCCACCGACGCCGCGGCGACCATCAGCTTCAATCAGCTGCACGCCGAGTGTCAGACGCGCATCCAGCAGAAGCGCTGGTGTCCGAAGTGCGAGCGCGAAGTGCCGAATTCCGAAATCGCCAAGGGCTACGAGTTCGAGAAGGGGCGCTACGTCGTCATGAGCGAAGACGACATGTCGAAGGTGCGGCCCGAGTCCACCCGGGTCATCGACCTCGTGCAGTTCACGGACGCCGCGGCGATCGATCCGATCTACGTTGAGCGGCCCTACTATCTCGCGCCTGACGGGGCGATGGCGCTCGAAGCGTTCGCGGTGATGCGCGAGGGGATGAAAGGGAAGGCGGGAATCGGCAAGCTGGCGCTCTATGGGCGCGAGTACCTCGTCGCCGTGCAGCCGCGCGACAAGGGGCTCGTGATGTACACCATGCGGCACGCGAAGGAAGTCCGCAGCATGGATCAGATCGAGGAGCTCGAGAGCGTGCCTGCGAAGGTGAAGCCGGAGGAGATCAAGCTCGCCCGGCAGGTCGTCGGGAACTTCGAGGGGGCGCTCGATCTGCGGGAGTACCGCGACGAGTACCAGGAGGAGCTCCAGCGGATCATCGACGCGAAGATTGCGGGCGAAGAGGTCGTGGCGACCGTGGAGGAGACGCCGCCGAAGGTGGTCAATCTCATGGACGCGCTGCGGCAGAGCCTGGACCGGGTGAGCACGACCAAGAAGAAGGCAGCGAAGGCGGAGATCGAGAAGGCGGGGAAGGCGGCGGCGCCGAAGAAGCGGGCGGCCCGCTGATTGCAGCCCGCCGAGCCGGAGGTGGGGATGACGAAGATCGGCAAGGTGACAGTCTGGTCGATCGTCGTGCTGCTGGCCATCGTCGCGATGGCGCTGCTGACGCGGGGTCAGGTCTTGCAATGACGTACGCTGGTGCAAGACCTGACCCCAATGAGCCGTTTGTCAGCGACACGGGCCAATTGCTGGCGAATTGGGGGGTGGGGTGGATGACGGGGTTCGAACCCGCGACTTCCGGAGCCACAGTCCGGCGCTCTACCGCTGAGCTACACCCACCATGCGAGGCTGCCGCACTCGATGCATGGCATCGGCGGCCGGCGTGTCAAGGACGTAAACGAAAATTGTAGCACCGCGCCGTTGAGGCGGGCAAACCCGCGGGGGCGCTTCGTCCACGTTCCGGACGGCCTTGCGGCCTGCCTTCAGATAACGGATCCCCGCGCACGCGGCGGACTCCGGGCTCGAAGCGAGGCGCGCGCGACGCAGTGCCAGTCGATGTCAGCGATCGTCGCCGGTGCGCGGCCGGGCGCAGCGCACGAAGGCGTCGTCGATCTCGACCAGTTCCCCCTGCTCGATCCGGACGGCCGACGAGTGCACGGTGGACGACTTCACGCTCTTGGCGTCGTACATGAGCGTGTCGGCCCGGTGGATCAGCTCCGAGGCCAGCGCGCGCGCCACGCCCCGCCGCTCCGCGACCGCACCGAGCTGCAGGCAGATCACCCCGACGTCCACACGCACCGGCTGCGACGAGAGACGGTGGTCCTCGCCGGTCCAGTCGTACGACTCCACCGCGTCCTTGAAGCGTCCGGCGATCTCCGATGCCTCGACGCACCCCGGCAGGTCGGGGATCAGGAAGCAGAACTCGTCACCCCCGAAGCGCGCGTGCAGATCGCGCCCTTCCCCGGCGCGCTCGACGGCCAGGAAGTCCTCCGATCGGATCTGATCCGACAGGATTCTCGCCACCCGCTCGATGATGCGATCGCCCGCCGCGTGCCCGAGCGTGTCGTTGTACTGCTTGAAGCTGGTGATGTCGACAACGCCGACGCCGCACCACCGGACGCGCTGCTCGACGGCGAGGAACGACTCGAGCCGCTCCATGAACCAGTCGAAGTTCAGCAGCTTCGTCTTCGGATCACGGTGCGAGCGCTCGGTCAGGTCGGCCACGACCTCTTCGAAGTACCGTGCGATGTTGCTGACCGTGACGTCCTTCTCCGTGAGCTGCGTCTGGAGGCGCTCCATCTTGGCAGCGAAGCCCTCGGTGAGCGCGCGGATGGCCTCGTGCTTCGATTCCTCTACCAGCTGCCGCTGACGCGCCAGCACCTGCTCGACCGCCTGCATCAGCTCGGCCTCGAATGCCGGTGACAGCGCGAGCCGCGCCCGGATCCAGTCCCGCAGATCCTCGGCCGACCTCGGCGGGCGGCTCACGGGATTCTCAGCACGGGCGTGACGATACTGATGAGGCATGGAATACCCACGGTACGCGGATCGGGAATCAATGTGTGTGCCGATCCTCGAGCGCCGCCACCGTCCCGGAACGAACGAGCTTGCGGCCTGCATCCAGCCTAATACGGAAATCGGAAGGAATGCGCCGATTCTACAGATCGGGCCTTCCGCCCCCGGTTCCCCGGAGGGCAGCCCGCTACAGCTTTTGAGGATCGGACGCCAGTCCACGCCGCGCGGCCGGGTCGTCAGGCCCGCACACCGGCCACCATCCGACGTCGCCTGGCCGGCAGAAGTGGCGATAGAGCACGCCTGCGATCAGTCCGGGTGCCGGCCGCGCAGCCCGGGATATCTCTTCAGAGCCGGGTGCGTCGAGAGCGCCTCGCTGTGGAGCAGACGCAGGAGCCCCGCGGCTGACGCGGGTAACACATGCCCGGCTGTGCCGCTGAGCGAGACCACTGTCATGCGCCCGCCGCGTCGGACCCGAGCACGTGGCCGACGTGTTGCCGATCCCGCAGTAGTGGCCAGCCCACTGCTCCAGGTCCCGTACCAGCACCCCCGACTGCGGCTCTACGCGTCTGCCCAGCGCCTCGTGAACCGCCCGCACGATGGCGTCGGGCGCGTCGGTGCGGCTGGCGACGAGCGCCGCACCCGCGTGCTGCAAAGCGGCGATCTGAGCCGCGAGCCACCGTCGGTACGCGCCGCTGCAGCGCGAGGGCGAAGGCGTCGGCCAGAGTGGCCCTCGGGACGACCGTTCCCAGCTCCACGCCGAAGTGCAGGATCGTCTAGGGGATCTGCGGGCGGATTCCGCTGAGGGGTGCAGTCCGCGCTGTGAGGCACGCGACTTCAACCGTCCTCAGCAGGTGCCGCGTCCACGGTCGATACGCCGGTGATGCCGATGATCGCGATCTCGGCTCCGGTATCGACGTGCGCTGGAACAGGGCCTTCATCATGACCTGCGTCCGCGCACTGTCGAGCGTGACTATCACCCGCGGGGCGAGCACACCGTCCAGAGTGTGACACCCCGCGTCGAGCGCTCGAGCCGTCGATAGAAGTACATCGGCGGACGCCCGTGTTCATCCGCGTCCCGTCGACAGAACGTGCATCCGCGGGCGTCCGTGTTCATCCGCGTCCCGTCAATAGAACGTGCATCGGCCGAGATTGTCGAGGCGGCTCGCGCTGGATCCTGCCCGAACGTTCGGATCCGCTCGAGCAGCACGTGTTTGAGGCGAGGGACGAATGTCACCGCGGCCGACGCCCATAGCCCGTCGAGCTCGCGTCGTGGATAGCCCGTCGAGCAGCTACTCGAACCGGCGCCGCCGGGTGCGTGCACGTCCATTCCAGGGCGGACCGCCTGCGGCAGCGCGGCCACGAACCGCGCGAGTCGTCCAGCAGCTCGACGCGGCTCGCGCCCCCGGCCGGCCGATCGAACGGGCGACAGCTGATCCACCCACGTCGGCAGCAGGGCCGGTTTCGTCGGTCTTCAGGCTGTCACGAGCGCAGGATGGCGGCAGCGGCGTGGCGGCGTGCCTCTCTTCTGTCGAGCTGCGAATGCTCGAGAAACAGGAACTGACGAAGTCGAGCCGGCACGTTGGATTCCACTTGCCTTGGTCCTGGCAGCAGCGCAAGCTTCGGCTCGTGAGCGGGCACTCCGACCATGGAAACTCGCTTGCATTGGAGCGGCTTCTGGCGATGTGCTGGCATGCAGGGTGACGAGAAGACCCCCGCCTCGACCGGTGACCCTGCGCTCGCGGCGGTGAGCCTGGGCGACGAGCAGGATCTCGTATCGTTCTGCCGGCGCACGAGGTCGGTGGGCGAGCAGGCCGGGCTCGATCCGCATGCCGTCCGTCGGCTGTCAGCCGCGGCCTACGAGGTCGCCCGCAGCCTGCCGGAACACGGCGTCGAGCATTCCATGGCCGAGCTGAGAATTGCGGCGGGTCCCTCGATCCAGATCGACTTCCGGGCGGACGGCTCGGCCGAAGCGCGCAACGCCCTTGCCCGGGCAATTCGACCGCTCCATTCGATGGTCCATCGGCTGTCGGTGCTCGAGGAACGCGACACGATCCGCGTGCGGCTCTCGGTGTTCTGTCCGGCGGCGCCCGCCCGGCTGCGGTCCGAGCTCCACGACCATGCGTCGGCCACGGATCGCGAGCCCTCGGACACGGGCAGCCACGCGGCGCTGCTCGAGGCACAGCGCGAGCTGCAGGCGGAGCTTCAGGAAACCAATCGAGGCGTGGTCGCGTTGTACGCCGAGCTCGACGATCGCGCGCAGCGGCTGCTTGGCGCCGAGGACGACCTGCGGCGGCGGGCGGAGGAGCTCGCGGCTGCCAATCGGGCGAAGGAAGACTTCCTCGCCACCCTCTCGCACGAGCTGCGCACGCCGCTCAACGCGATGCTCGGCTGGACCCGGCTGCTGCGGTCGGGACGGCTGGAGCCCGCGATGGCGGCGCGTGCCCTCGAGACGATCGAGCGCAACGCCCGGCTGCAGGAGCAGCTCATCGCCGATATCCTCGACGTATCCCGCATCGTCACCGGCAAGCTGCGCCTCGAGCTGCGTCGCGTCGAGATGGCGCCGATCGTGGAGGCCGCGGTCGACGCCGTTCGCCCAACTGCGGACGCCAAGGGTCTCCGGCTCGACAGCGCCGGTGTCGATCAGTTCATCCAGGTGCGCGGCGATCCCGATCGCCTGCAGCAGGTCGCCTGGAACCTGCTCGCCAATGCGATCAAGTTCACGCCGTCGGGCGGGGCGGTCGCGGTCAGGCTCGGGCGCGAGGCGGACCGTGCGCTGATGTCGGTATCCGACACGGGTGAGGGCATCCCCCCCGATCTGCTTCCGTTCATTTTCGAGCGGTTCTGGCAGGGGGACACGTCGGTGACGCGCCCGCACGGCGGCCTGGGCGTCGGCCTGTCGATCGTCCGCCACATCGTTGAGCTGCACGGCGGGCGGGTTACGGCCGAGAGCGAGGGGCCCGGACAGGGGGCGACGTTTACGGTCACGCTGCCGGCCGCCAGCGGGGCCTGACCGCCGTCCGGCTGAGTCCTGACTTTCCTAATTACGGTGGCATTCGGCCGGCGATGCATCCCGCCCCGCGGCGTTGCTCGTCGGTCAAATACTCCCGATCTGCTTCCTCCTCGCGCCTTGCGGGGCGAGCGCCTCGCCCCGTCGGTGCGTCACCGCAATTACGACAGGCAGCACTAAGTCAGCGTGCGTCGTCCATCAGGTGCTGGACGGCCTCTTCCGAGGTCTTCAGTCGGGCCCGCGCCGAATCGAGCGCCTCGCCGGCCTGCCGGGCCTTGCGATCCGCCTGCTCGCGCGCGCGGCTTGCAGCAGCGAGGTCCCGTTCGGCGTCCGTCACCGTCCGTTCGGCGTGCGCGAGCGCGTCTCTCGCGGTGGCGAGGTCGCGCCGCGCGCTCTCGAGGCCGCGGGCGGCGCGCGCCGCTTCGAACTCCTCGCGGCTGGCGGCGTGCTCGGCGAGCCGCACCGCGCGCGTGGCCTCGACGACCGCCTGCCGTGCCCGCGCCAGCGCTCTTTGATCGACGTCGGCACGGGCCGCCCGGCCCGCGTGTCTGGCCTGTGGCGGCCGGGTGGTCCTGGCCGCCGGCTGGGGTGACGGGGGCGTCGGCGCGCGGGCGATCGTGGCCGACCCTTTCGCGCCACGCACGGAGAGGCCAGCCAGCATCTCGAGTCCCCCGGGTTGCAGCGTTTTCGCCAGCCTACCGGGTGGTTCCGGGGACGGCAGGGCCCGGAGTGTCGTGGCGATGGCCTGACGCGTCGCGTCGGTGGCCGGCTGCCCGTCCTCGCGCAGGATCTCGAGGGCCGATTTGAGCGCGGCGTCCAGCGCCTCCTCGTGATCGCGGGTTGCGGCCCGCAGATCCGCCTGCTTCCCCGACAGCGCCGCCGCGTGTGCCGCCCGGGCTCTGCTCGCCGCCTCCGTCAGGGCATCGTAGACCGCTCTGCGGCGCCAGTAGACCTGGTTGACGGCCCACGCCGCGACCGGCGGCTTGCCCAGGCCGCGAATCTCCGCGCCGGCTGACCCCGATCGTTTTGCCAGGGCGTTGCGTGCGGCGGTGAACTCCCCGAGCGGCAGCTGATACAGCGCGTCGAGGTCCCCGGGGTTCGCGGGTCCCGCCATGGAAGACGAGTATAGCGGCCGGGCGTGCGACACGCGCGAACACCCGGCTTGCGCGCGGCGGGCTCAGCAGGTGAGCGGGGGAAGGCAGAGCAGCTTTCGGCGGCCCGGGTGCGGCATTGGCAGCCCGCGCCTACTCCTCGTCCTGTTCAATCTGCCAGTCCGCGAGCGGCTGCGGCCCGGGCTGGATGTGCGCGATGTCGGGATCCACGCCGTCGGCCCTGGGCGCCCCGGGGTCCCGCCGCGCTCGGTCCGCACGCCGTGCGGCCTTCTGCTTCTGCTTCTCGAGGCGCGCCTTCTCGCGCTCGCGCTTCATCAGGGTCGGTCGGGACTTCTGCGCCATTCGTGATCTCCCTTGCCTGGCTGCGGGCTCCGTGCGCTTCCCGTCGCGCCCGCACCTTCTTCAAGCTTACCGCGTCCGGGGCTGCCGAACCCGGGCGGAGCAGCCGGCCGCCGGCCTGACCGCGAAGCTACCTTCGATCGGGCCGTGACGAATCACCACGTCGGGACGCCCGCCAGCCACCGTACCTGCTCCAGTACGATCCGTGTTCATCCGTGTTCGTCCGTGGCGGTGTCCGTGTTCGTCCGTGGCGGTGTTCATCCGTGTTCGTCCGTGGCGGTGTTCATCCGTGGCGGCGGTTTTCATTGTGGCAGGAATGCGGGGCACCTGTCGACCGCGGCGCGTTAACATAGGTTCGATCATGGACTGCCGATCGGATCGTGACTGACGGCGACGGCCGCACGCGCGGCGGGTTCCCCTCTACGCGGCACTCGGTCATCGAGCGCATCCGCGAGGGCGACCCGGATGCGCGGCGCCAGGCGTTTGGCGACCTCGTCGAGAGCTACTGGAAACCTCTGTACAAGCACCTGCGCCTCACCTGGCGGCTGGATCCGGAGGAGGCGCGGGATCTGACGCAGGGGTTCTTCGCCGATGCATTCGAGAAAGCCTGGCTGGAGCGCTTCGAGCCGGACAGAGCGCGCTTCCGCACGTTCGTCCGGGTGTGCGCCGATCGCTACGTGATGAACGCCCGGCAGGCGTCGGCACGCCTCAAGCGCGGCGGCGCCAATCGCACCATTTCGCTCGACTTCGAGGGGGCAGAGCGCGAGGTCGCCGCCGTTCGGGCCGCGCCAGGGGACGATCCCGAGGCCTTCTTCCGGGACGAATTCGTTCGCGCGCTCTTCGAGCGGGCCGTGCGCGCGCTGCGCGCCGAATGCGAGGGATCGACGCGCGACACGGCGTTCTGCCTGTTCGAGCGGTACGATCTCGCGCCGGACGAGGCCGTCAGCTATGCGCAGCTGGCCGCCGAGCACGGCCTGACCACGATGCAGGTGACGAACCAGCTCGCACGCATCCGCCGGCGCTTCCGCGCGCACGCGCTCGACGCGCTGCGCGCCGTGTGCGCCAGCGACGAGGAGTTCCGCCGCGAGGCCCGGGACCTCTTCGGCATGGAGGTGCCGTGAGCGGGCTCTCGGATACCGCGATCGCGCGCCTGAAGGCCGCCGTCACGCAGCCCGGGGTCGACTCCGACCGTTACACGATCCTCGACGAGATCGGCCACGGCGGGATGGGCACGGTCTACCGGGCGCTCGACCGCGATCTGGGCCGGGAGGTCGCGATCAAGATCCCCCGGGATGCCGCCAACCGGACGCTCGCGCACCGCCTCACGCGCGAGGCGCAGGTGCTCGCGCGCCTCGAGCATCCCGGGATCGTCCCGATTCACGATACCGGACGCCTGAACGACGGCCGGGCGTTCTACGTGATGAAGCGCGTGCGGGGCGTGACCCTCCGCGAGCACCTGCAGGCCAACCTGGACCTGTCGGAGCGGCTCCGCATCTTCGAGCGTATCTGCGAGCCCGTGGCCTTCGCGCACGCGCATGGGTGCATCCATCGGGACCTGAAGCCGGACAACGTCATGCTCGGCGCCTTCGGCGAGGTGCTCGTGATGGACTGGGGCGTCGCCAAGGTCGTCGGGCCGGAGGACGACGACGCCGACCCCGCTCCCGTCCCGGCCGGGGCGACGGGACCGGGGACGGTCGTCGGCACCCACGGGTTCATGGCGCCCGAGCAGGCGCGTGGAACCGCAGCGCTGGTCGACCGGCGCGCCGACGTCTACGGCCTGGGCGCCATCCTCTTCCTGCTGCTCACGGGGGAGGAGCCCGGCTCCGAGGCCGCCGGCCGGATCGCGGGCCGTTCGCACATCCCGCGGGCGTTGCGATCGATCTGCACGCGCGCGCTCGCCCCGGAGCCGTCCGCACGCTACGGCTCGGTCGAGGCGCTCGCCAACGACGTGGCCCGGTTCCGGGCCGGGCAGGCGGTACTCGCGCATCGCGAGACCCCGCTGGAGCGCGCCGCCCGCTTCGGCCGCACCTACCGGACTGCCGTCCTCCTGGTGCTCGCCTACATCGTCATGAGGACAGTCGTGGCGTTCCTGGCCGGATAGCAGGGCGTTGGACTCTGGCGGCTTCACCTCGGCGCTGCGGTGAATCCACAATGTACAGAGATTGGCTGATTGGCGTAAGAGTGCAGTGGTGGAGGAATTGAATGAACAAGCCCCTGCTCGGGACGATTCTCGGCGGCGTGCTCGGCGTGTTCGATGGACTCACCGCCCTCATCTCGGCGCCTGAGACCGCACCCCAGATCGTCGGCATCGTCATCGGCTCGACCGTCAAGGGCGTGCTCGCCGGAGTCCTCATCGGCTGGTTTGCCAATCACGTGCGCTCGATGCGGGCTGGCGTGCTGTTCGGTCTCGCGGTCGGCGCCTTCCTCGCCTTCCTCGTCGCGGTGATGCCGACCGACGGGAAGCACTACTACTGGGAGATCATCCTTCCGGGCAGCGTGGTGGGTATGATCGTGGGGTACGCCACCCAGCGCTACGGGCCCAGCCGGAGCGGCCGGAGCTCGAGCGCGGCGTCTGTCTCCTGAGTCGCCTGAGGGCGGTCGGCTTTTTCCGGTGTGCTCGCGATCCTGGCCCTTCTGATCGGCGGTGCGGCTGTGCTCTCGCACACCGCGCCGTTTCCGTTTCTGTTCGAGGCGTTCCGGCCCGGCGGGTCCGTCTGGCAGGTTCCTCCACAGCCCGGGAGTCCTCCGACCGTCTACCTGACTTTCGACGATGGGCCGAATGCGACGTGGACGCCGGCGCTTTTGGACGCGCTCGAAGAGACCGGCGCGAAGGCCACCTTCTTTCTCATCGACGAGCACATCACGGACGAGACCGAGCCGATCCTGCGACGCATGGCCGCGGAAGGGCACGCCATCGGGCTCCACAGCGGAACCCGGCGTCGAATGATGGACCCGCCGGCAGAGCTCGTCTCGCGCCTCCAGACACAGGCCCTGCGCATCGAGCGCGTGACGGGCCAGGCACCGTGCCGCCTCTTCCGGCCACATGCCGGCTGGCGCAGCGCGACCATGTACCGCGGCCTGCAGGACGCCGGCTACCGGCTGGCCGGCTGGAGCTGGGGCATGTGGGACTTCGACTGGTGGCGGCGTCCGCGCTCCGCGCGGGTCGCCGAGCGCCTCTCGCGAAAGGCCTCCGGCGGCGACGTCATCGTCATCCACGACGGGCACCACGAGAACCCGCGCGCCGATCGCCGCCACGCCGCCGAGACCGTGCGACAGCTCGTGCCGGCGCTCCGCGCACGCGGGTTCGCATTCGGCCGGCTGTGCGCGCCGGGATCGTGAACGCCGACAGTCACCTTCCAGCTTCCAGCCCCAGCATCCAGTGGAGGGGACGCGGATGAACGCGGAGGTCCGCGGATACGCGACCTCTCGACGGGACGCGGATGAACGCGGATGCGCGCGGATATGCATCCTCTCGACGGGACGTGGATGCACGCGGACACAGCACGTGTCCTGTCGACGGGAGGCGGATCAACGGGCCGCCCTCGCTTCCGTGTTCATCCGTGTTTTTCCGTGGCGCGTGGCGTGGCGTGACGACTCTCGCCCGTGTCCGTCCGTGGCGAAAATCTGTGTTGTTCCGCGGCCCGGAAGCCTGTAGAAGGTAGATATGCGAATTCATCCCTCGCTCCTGTCGGTCGCCGTGCTGGGCCTCCTGTTCAGCTCCGCGTGTCTGCGGTCCACCACCACAATCTCGGTCAAGGCGGACGGGAGCGGGACCGTCCTGCAGGAAACCGGCGTCAGCCCCCAAACGCTCGCCATGCTCAAGGGTATGGGCGGGCAGGGTGGCCCGCCCGCGGACCTGATTGGGGAGGAGCAGGCGAAGAAGGCCGCGGCGATGATGGGGGTGCAGTTCGTCTCGGGCGAGCCGTTCAAGACCGCCGAGCTCGAAGGCTACCGCGCACGGTATGCGTTCGCCGACATCCGCAACGTCAAGATGCGGATGAACCAGGCCGAGGCCGCCGGCATGCCGGGAACGAAGACCTCCGACGAGCCCCCCTTCTCGTTCGGATTCGACCAGAAGGGGGCGTCTTCACTCCTGACGATCACGGTCCCGGAGCAGAAGACTGGTCCAGTCGGCGCGCTGCCACAGCCGCCGCCAGGATCCGATCCGCAGGAGAACGAGCAGGCGCTGCAGATGATGAAGGCGATGATGCGCGGGCTCTACGTGGACGTGTCGCTGGCGGTGGACGGAAAGATTCTCAAGACCAATGCGCCGCACGTGTCCGGATCCACCGTCACGCTCCTGCAGGTCGATTTCGACAAGCTGCTGGCCGATCCCAACGCCTTCAAGAAGCTGCAGGGCGCGACCGATCTGAAAGGGCTGGCCACCATCCCGGGACTGAAGGTGATTGCCGACCGCACGCTGACCGTGGAGTTCGCCCGCTGATCCGGAGCCTCACCGAATCCTTACCACACGCTGCCCCTTCCCAGGCTGCGCGCGCGCGGCCGGCTCCGTGGTCCGCGTTCTGTGGGGCGACCAGGACATGGTCTTTCCCTGGGAATCCCAGACTGACCTGCTCCGCGGGATCCCGCGGGCCGAGTTCACCGTCGTGCCCGGCGTCGGGCACGCGCTGCACTGGGAGGCGCCAGCCGCGCTGGCCGACGCGATTGGCGCCCTTGCCCGGGCGGACCGCTGACTGCGCTCAGCGCTCCTGCGGTGGGCTCGAGCCCTTGCGAAGCTCCCTGACCTTCTTCTCCGCGCTCTCCTTGATGGCCGTGCGGAACTCGTGATTGACGTGCGTGTCGGTCTCGAGGACCTTCAGCGCGCGCTCGGCGTACTGGAGGGCCTTCTCGCGCTGGCCGAGCGCGAGATACGCGTCGGAGAGGCTGTCGTAGGTATTCGCCGACTTCGGGTAGGCGTCCACGTTCAGCTGGAAGACCCAGAGCGCGTGGGGTGCGCTGCCGTTCTGGAGCAGCTCGTAGCCGTAGAGATTCGCTTCGCCCTCGGGGAAGAGCATGAGCGATGGCCGGGTGCGGCGTGTTTCCTCGAAGATCTCCCGCGCCCGGCGTTCGCCGTCCGGGCTGGTCAGCGCGGCCCAGAACTCCTCGACGGCCGAGGGCTTCGAATCGGTCAGCGTCGGAGGGACAGGGGGCACCGGCGCATGGCGCAGGTGGCGATCGAACCACTCGACGATTGCGGGCTCGAGCGTCTTCTCGACCGCGAACATGTCCGTGCCGTGTCCGGCGGCCTTGAATCCGACGTACTTGTTGGCCGGGTTGCGCGACCAGCCCAGGATCCACTGCATCGTGCCCGTCGCGTCACCGTCGTCCTCGCTCGCCGACGCCATCACCGGGAGCCAGGGCGACCGCCGGAGGTAGTCGCGGCCTTCGGGCGATACCCCGCCGCTCAGCAGCACCACCGTCCTGACTTCGGGATGGCGCCGAGCGAGCAGGACGGACTGGTTGACACCGCAGCTCGCGCCCGCGGCGCCAATGCGCTGGCCGTCGACGCCGGGCTGACTCCGCAGCCACGCGAACGCCGCGTCGATGTCGCCGGGCCATTTCTGCTGCATGACCGGCTGCTGCTCGAGGTAGGACTCGAACCGTTGTCCCTCGCTCTCGCCGTAGCCGCGGTAATCCATCGTCAACACGTGGAAACCGCGTTCGGCGGCGCTCTTCGCGAGCGAGGCCCAGGCGGATCGATCGCGATTGCACTGGTGCAGGAGGAGGAGGCCGGGGCCCGGCTGTCCCGCTGCGTAGTAACTGCCCTTGAGCGCAATCCCGTCGGCGGCCTTCAGCGTCACCGGAACGGCCACCGGCGTCTCGGCAAGAACTGCCGCAGCCTGCATCAGCACCCCGAGGGCGAGCCCCGAACGCACGATACGACACCGCATGATGCCTCCTCGATCTGCTTTCCGCGTTCTGTCCGCGCCGAGTCACGGGAGGGCCGCCGGCGCGAGAGCCAGTGTCCTCCGATGCCTCCGGATCGTCCAGATATTTGGGACGACCCGCTCTCGGGTGGGGCCGTCTGCAGCCGGAGGGTCGCCAACGCCGCCCAACCCCGCCGTCCTCGGGGCGTCCAATGGACTGTATGCTCGATGAGCCGAAGCTGCAGTTTTCCGGCCTGCGGAGTCGGGTTTCGAAGCGAACGGGCCGAGCCGAGCCCGCCCGTTCGTGAATAATCCGTCCTGGTGAGGCGGCCACGCCGGAGCATCGACACGCTCATGAAATCAACGGCCATGCTTCGCGCTCTCCTGCTGTTCACAGGTCTGTCGGCAGTCTCGCCGGCGATCGCCCAACCTCCGGTCGCCGAGCATGCCGCGCTGCGCTTCCACAGCTCGGTCCTGATGAACCTGCACCACACGCTCTTCGCCGCCGCGTGGGCCCGGAGGCCGGAGGCCGGGACGCTGCGCGCTCTGGCGGGCCCGCTGCCGTCGGCGCTCGAGGCCTCCTGGCGGCCTGGGGAGCGTGAGGCATGGGAGACCGCGGTCGCCTACTACGACCGCGAACTGGCGTCCCGTGACCTGCTCTTCGACCGCGGCATGACGCGCCTCAAGCTGGCGCTCGTCGCGGGCGATCTCTCCGACGCTGCAGTCGGGCCCGGGCTGCGCGCCGTGCTCGAGCAGGCTGTGCCCGTGTACGAGCGTCATTTCTGGCCGTCACACGACGCCGCGAACCGGGCCTGGATTGGGGGCACACTCGAGCGTCTTGCCACGCTCGCCGGTGCGGTCGTTCCGCGGCTGGAGCAGCTGTACGGAGAGAAGTGGTTCATGGAGCCCGTGCGGGTGGATGTCGTGTGGGTCGGCAACCGCCAGGGTGCCTACACGACGAATCGTCCGACTCACGTGACCATCTCCGCGGGCGATCCCGAGAACTCCGGTTGGACGGCGGTCGAGACCGTCTTCCACGAGGTGTCGCACACTCTCGTGCTGCCGCTGCAGGCGACGCTGAACACGGCACTGGGCGATGCGCGATCCGAGCACGGCGTGCTGTGGCACGTCATCCAGTTCTACCTGACGGGCGCCGCGGTGCAGGAGGCCCTGCGGGCGCGCGGCATCGAGTACACGCCCTACATGTACGCGACTGGACTGCTCGACCGGGCCTGGGGCCGCTATCGTCGGCCGGTGGAGGACAGCTGGGCGCCTTACGTCCGCGGAGAGATCGGCCTGGAGGAGGCGATAGCGCGCACCGCGACGGCGGTTACGACGCGCTGAGGATCTGCGCGAGCGTCGGCGCGTCGATGTTCCCCCCGCTCATCACGCAGACCACGCGCTTCCCGGCGAGCGCCGAGCCGAGCCTGACCGCCGCGGCCAGCGAGGCCGCACCCGCGCCCTCGGCGAGATTGTGAGTCGCCCGCAACGCCAGGCGCACGCCCGCCCTCAGTTCCTCCTCGCTCAGGACCACGATGTCGTCGAGGTGCTTCTGCAGGATTCCGAACGTCAGGTCGAACGTGACGCGCGTGGCCATGCCCTCGGCGAAGGTGGCGATCCGGTCGCCGACCACGCGCGTACTGGTCTTCCACGAGCGCGCGAACGCGTCCGCACCCTGCGCCTGCACGCCGATGACCCGCGCGCGGCTGCCGAGCCAGCTCCGCACGAGCGCGCACCCGCAGGCGCCGCTCCCGCCGCCGATCGGCACGAGGATCACGTCGACGTCGGGCAGATCCTCGAAGATCTCGAGCGCGTACGTGGCCACGCCCGCGATGAGGTGCGACTCGTTGGCCGAGTGGACGTAGCGCAGGCCCCGCGCGCGGTGCACTTCTTCGACGTACTCGCGGGCGGCGTCGAAGTCCGGTCCGACTTCGAGCACCTCCGCGCCCAGCGCCCGCATCGCCGCGTTCTTCTCGGGGTTGTTGCCCTCCGGCACCACGATCGTGCAGGGCACCGACTCGCGCCGGCACGCCAGCGCGATGGACTGGCCGTGATTTCCGGTCGTGGCGGTGATCACGCCGCGGCGCTCCTCGGGCGCGAGCTGGCCGATCAGGTTCAACCCGCCCCGCACCTTGAACGCGCTCGTCGGGTTGTGGTTCTCGTGCTTGACGAACAGGCGCAGCCCCGTCTCCTGCTGGAGCACGGCGTGCTCGAGCAGAGGTGTCGGGCGCAGAGCCCGGTACACGAAGCGGCGGGCCGCATAGACCGCCGCCAGGCTCAGTTCGTCGGCGCGGATGGGCTCCGCTTGCATGCGCGCCCAGCATACGCGGGACCGCGGCCGTGGCGGCAGGCCAATCTGCGGCCGGGCCGCCACGGAAGAACACGGACCGGCGGGGGCCGGCCACGGAAGAACACGGGCCGAAGAGGCCACGGAAGAACACGGAACAACACGGATTCAGGTCCAATGTTCTTTCGGTGGCCCTTCCGCGGCCAGGCCGGTCCGTGTTCGTCCGTGTTCTTCCGTGGCCGGCCCCCGCCGGTCCGTGTTCGTCCGTGTTCTTCCGTGTTCTTCCGTGGCCGGCCCCCGCCGGTCCGTGTTCTTCAGTGGCGGGGATTTGCCGGAGTGGCCGTCCAGTCGGCCCAGGATCCTACGTAGACCTTGGCCGGCACGCCGGCCGCGCGAGCGGCCAGCAGCGCCAGGCTCGCGCGCATTCCGACGGCGCAGTAGGTGACCGCCGTCTGGCTGGACCGCACGCCGGCGCGCTCGAACACCGCCCGCAGCGCCTGCGGGCTCTTGAACCGGCCGAGCTGGAGATCGGCGAAGAAATCCTGCCAGAGGATGGGGACGCCCCCGGGGATGGTGCCGTTGGACCACTCGCGCGGAGACCGCACGTCCAGCAGGCGGGTCCCGGCGTCCTCGAGGTGACCGCGTACCCAGGCCGCGTCGACGACGAAGTCGGGCGCGGTGCGGACGGTGAGGCGGCCGGTTCCAGCCCCCCCGGGCGTCGAGGAGACAGGATGCCCTGCCGCGCGCCACGCGCGGGCGTTGCCGTCGAGGACGAACGTGTGGTCGCCGTGACCGAGCGACGCCAGCGCCATGTAGAGCCAGCCGAGCGACATCGGGTCGTCCCCGTACAGCACGATCCGCGCGGCGTCGTGCGCGCCGGCCCGCGCGAGGACGGTCGCGAGCTCGGCTGGCGGGAGGAGGCGGTGCGAGTGGTGATCGAGCGTCGCCTGGTGAGTGAGGAAGCGCGCGCCCGGGATGTGCTCGCGCGCGAACGCCTCGCCGTCCCGATCCACCGCGATGACGGCAAGCGGCTCCGTTCCAGCCGAGTCGAGCTGCGCGCGCAGCCATGCCATCGACACGATCGGCCCCGCGCCGCTTTCGGCCGTCTGGCCACTGCCCATCCCCGGCACCGCCAGCACGCCAGCCAGCACCAGCACTTCAGCTCGAACACCTGATCCGGTCATCATGCCGATCCTCTTGTCGATAATCTACAGGTACCCCCGTCCACTGTCAATCGCCGAACTCCGGAACCGGGAACCTCGAACCTTTGAACGTCGAACCCTGAACCTTGAACCTTGAACCTTGAATGGTGAACCTGAGACAATCCGGTCCATGTCGAAGCTGGACAGGGTGGTCAACATCGACGACCTCCGGCGTGCGGCGCGGCGCCGGCTGCCCCGGCCGGTCTTCGATTACATCGACGGCGGCGCCGACGCAGAGATCACGCTGCGCGAGAACTGCCGCGCCTTCGAGCAGGTCGCGTTCAGGCCCCGCAGCGCCGTGAAGACCCCCTCGTGCGACCTCCGGACCACCGTCCTCGGCATGCCCATCGCGTTTCCGATCATCCTCGCGCCGGTCGGCAGTTCCCGCCTGTTCTATCCGCGCGGGGAGGAGCATGCCGCCCGGGCGGCCGGCGCGGCGGGGACCATCTATACGCTCTCGACGCTCTCCGGGTGTCGTTGCGAGGACGTGCGGCAGGCCTGCACCGGCGCGGCCTGGTATCAGCTGTATCTGGCCGGCGGGCGCGACGTGGCGATGGCGGGGATCGAGCGCGCGAAACGGGCAGGCTTTTCCGCGCTCGTGGTGACCATCGATACGGCGGTCTCGGGCATGCGCGAGCGTGACCTCCGCAACGGCATCAAGGAGCTGGTGTCCGGCTCGCTCCTGCAGAAGCTGCCCTTCGTTGGTCAGTTCGTGACGAAGCCCGGCTGGGTGATCGGATTCCTCGGCGACGGCGGGCTGATGAAATTCCCCAACGTGATGATCCCGGATCAGGGACCGATGCCGTATACCGACGTCGGCGCCGCGCTGGAGCAGTCCGTCATTACCTGGGCCGACCTGCGCTGGATCCGGGACGTCTGGCAGGGGCCCGTCGTCGTCAAGGGCGTGCACATCGGCGAGGACGCGCGGCGTGCGGTCGACGAGGGAGCCGACGCGATCGTCGTCTCGAATCACGGCGGCAGGCAGCTGGATGGCGTCCGGGGAACGCTCCAGGTGCTGCCCGAGATCGTCGAGGCTGCCGGCGGCCGGATCGAGGTGCTCGTGGACGGCGGGGTCAGGCGCGGCAGCGACGTCGTGAAGGCGCTCTGCCTCGGCGCGCGCGCCGTGCTCGTCGGCCGCGCGTACGCCTACGGCCTCGGGGCGTTCGGCGGGCCGGGCGTCACGCGCGCGATCGAGATCCTCCGCGCGGACATGCTGCGGACGATGAAGCTCCTGGGGTGCGAATCCGTGGCGGCGCTCGATCGATCCTACGTGGACGTGCCACCGGAGTGGTTCCCGTCGGGCGCCGGGCATGGCAGATGGCAGATGGCCAGCCGCTGATCCCTCCGCCGCGCAGGCGCGGACAGTCGATCACCTCACGAGCGAGCGGGTGAGGACAGACGGGACGTCGCCGACCGACTCGACGACGTGCGTGTGGGGAGCGGCCTCGAGCTGCGCGCGCGTGTGCGCGCCCGACGTGACGCCGATGTTGATCGCCACGCCGACCCGCCAGCCGGCCAGGAGATCGAGCGTGGTATCGCCCACGTTCGCCACCTGTGCCGGCGCATCGATCCCGCTCCGCTGCATGGCGGCGAAGATCAGATCCGGCGCGGGCCGGCCCTCCTTCACGTCGTCACCGCACACGACCGTGTCGACAATCCGGTCGCTCCAGCCGAGCGCGGAGAGCAGCCGCGTGGTGATGTCGCGGTCGAAGCCCGTGTTGAGCGCGACGCGGATGCCCCGGCCGCGCAGCTCGCGGAAGGTCTGCTCGGCGCCAGGGACGGGCGCCACGCCTCCAGCCGAATACAGGGTTTCGAGGTGCCGGCGGAACGAGCGATAGGCGAGATGCCCGCGCTCCTGCCGATCTGGTCCATTGCGTACAAAGCGAAGGATCGCCTCCCGCTTCGACGATCCACGCACTGCGGCGAGCTCCGCCGGCGTGACAGCGACGCCATGCTCTTCCAGCGCCCGGGTGAAGGCCGTGACGACCTCACCGCCATCCCTGACGGTCGTCCCCGCGAGATCGAACACGACCAACCGAATCTGCATCGACTCTCCGAACCCGGAACCCGGAACCAGGAACCGGAACCCGGAACCCGGCACCAGGAACCTCGCTACTCGTACCGCAACGCCACAATCGGGTCGACTCGGCTCGCGCGCCTCGCCGGGAGCCACACAGCCAGGAACGCGACGAGGGTCAAAAGCAGCGGCACGCCGAGGAACGTGATCGGATCCCGCGTGGTCACGCCGAACAGCAGCGTCGAGATGTAGCGTGCCACTCCGAAGCCGGTGCCGAGGCCGATGACGACGCCGACGATGGCCAGGCGCATGCCCTGCAGGACGACCATGTTCCTGACGTGCGATGCCTGCGCGCCGAGCGCCAGCCGGATCCCGATTTCCTGGGTGCGCTGCTCGACGGAGTACGCCATCAGCCCGTAGATGCCGATGGCGGCCAGCAGCAGGGCACAGGCGCCGAAGACCGTCATCAGCCACATGTTGAAGCGCTGTCGTGATGTCGAGAGCGACACGACCTCGTTCATCGTCCGCACGTTCGAGACCGGAAGGCCGGCCGCCTGACGCAGCTGTTCCTGCACGGCCTGGCTGACGGAGTACGGCGCGACGTGCGTCCGCACGACCCAGGCGAGCGGCGACAGCCGCACGTTCAGGGCGTTGGCCTCGTCCGGCACCTGCGCCTGGGGCACGTACATCGTCGGCTGCGGATTGTTGTTCAGGCCGCCGTCGCGGGTGTCGCCGACGATGCCGATGATCTGCCGCTCGGGATCGGAGGCGAACTCGCGCATGCTGCGGCCGATCTCCAGCCGCGAATCCAGGGGATCGCTGTCGGGCCAGTACTGCCGCGCCATCGTTTCGTTGATGATCACCACGCCCGGAGCGGAGCCGCTGTCGCGGTCGTCGAATGCCCGCCCTCGCTTGACAGGAATCCCGAAAACGTCGAAGTAGCCAGGTGAGATGGTGATCCAGCCGCCGCCGCCGTGGAACGGGCCGTCAGCCGGACGGCCAACGATCAGAAATGGAAGGCCGTAGCCGCCCTCGAGAGGCACGCAGCAGGTGGCCGTCGCGTGGACGACGCCCGGCACGGCGCGGAGGCGCTCCAGACCGTCCCGGATCGTCTGGGCCACGCCCGCGGAGGTCTGGAAGCGAGGATCGGTGAGCGACATACGCATCGTGAGGACGTTGTTCGCATCGAACCCGGGATCGACGCGGCCGAGGGCCACGGCAGTCCGGATGAGCAGGGCGGACCCGATCAACAGCACCAGCGCGAGCGCCACTTCGCTGACGACCAGCAGCGATCGGGATCTGTTCTGACGGGACCCGCTCCCTGATCGGCCGCTGCTCTCCTTGAGCGTCGTCGTGAGGTCCGTGCGGGCACTCTGCAGCGCAGGAATCAGGCCGATGAGGAGAGCCGTGCCGAGCGACACGGCAATCGTGAACGCCAGCACGCGCCACTCGATGCCGACCAGCGCGCCATCCTGGCCGACGCGCGGCAGGCCTGCGGTGTTGACGGCCAGGAGCGCCCGGATCCCGAGCAGCCCGAGACCGAGACCCAGCGCGCCGCCGGTGGCCGACAGCACGACGCTCTCGGTGAGCAGCTGCCGGATGATTCGCGCGCGGGAACCGCCAATTGCAGCCCGAATCGCGATCTCACGCCTGCGCCCGGTCGCCCGGACGAGCAGCAGGTTCGCGACGTTCGCGCAGGCGATCAGCAGCACGAAGGCGACCGCGCCCGCCAGGACCATCAGCGACGTGCGGACGTTGCGCACCAGGACCTCCTGGATTGGCTCGACGCTGAACGCGGAGTTCGGTCCGAGCGCAGTGGGGAAGCGCTGGCGGTAGTCCCCGGCCGAGAGCCGGAGGCGCGCCTGGGCCTGCTCGAGCGAGACTCCGTCGTTCAGCCGGCCCGCCGCCCGGAAGTAGTGGCCCTGATCGGAGGTGTTCGGGTCGAGCTGGAAAGGCGTCCAGACCTGTGGTTCGGGTCCGAGATCCTCGAAGCTGAAGGGGCCGAGGACGCCCACGATCGTGTGAGTCACGCCGGCGAGGGAGATGCTCCTGCCCACGATGTCCGGATCGCGCTCGAAGCGCGTGGCCCACAGCGACTCGCTCAGCACGGCGACCGGCGGACTACCGGGGCGATCCTCGTCCGGTGTGAACGACCGCCCCCGCGCGAACGACGCGCCGAACAGCGTGAAGAAATCGGCCGTGACCTGGCCCGATCGGATCTGTTCCGGGAACGCGCCTCCCGTGAGGTTGACCAGGCCGAGCCTGAAACCCGCGACGTCGTGGACGACGCTCGTCTGCTGGCGATAGTGGGCGAGCTTGGCCGGCGAGGCGGCCGGTCCGGAGCCCTGCGGCGATGTGTTCAGGAACATGACGAGCCGATCCGGATCCGGAAACGGCACGGGACGGAGGAGGACGGCGTCCACGACCGAGAAAATCGCGGTGTTCACGCCGATTCCGAGCGTCAGCGCGGCCACGGCAGCCAGCGTGAACGCCGGGCTCTGGGCGAACATCCGCAGCGACTGCTTGAGATCCCTGAAGAACGATTCCAGCGGCATGCCAGCATTAGACGTGCGGCACGGCTGACGGGTTGTGAAGTTTCCGAGGCGTTCAGCCGATACGGTCTGGTGGCGCGCTCCGTCTGGTGTGGCGACGGCGCGCGCTCCCGTCCGGCCGGCGGCGCGGTCGAGGTCGGGCTGGTCCCTGCCGGCCGAAACGAGCGTCCCCATGTCCGACGACACTGGCGTTGATTATTACGAGGTCCTGCAGGTCAGCGCGAACGCGGACCCCGACACGGTCCACCGCGTGTACCGCTTCCTCGCGCAGCGATTTCACCCCGATAACCAGGAGACCGGCAGCGAGGCGCGTTTCAGGGAGATCCACCAGGCCTACACCGTCCTCAGCGATCCGGAGCAGCGCGCGCGCTACGACATCAGCTACCAGCAGCGGCGTCGGGATCGCTGGCGACTCGTTACGACCGGCGCGTCGGCCGAAAACGATTTCGAGCTCGAGCACATGGTGCGGCTGACCCTGCTCGAGGCGCTCTACACGAAGCGCCGGACCGAGCCGTCGACGCCCGCGATGTTCTCGGGCGACCTCGAGGGGCTGATTGGCCGGCCCCGCGAGCAGCTCGATTTCACCATCTGGTATCTGGTGCAGAAGAAGTACATCACGCGCGACGACAATTCGCGCCTGCAGATCACCGCCGACGGCGTGGAGTTCCTCGAGAAGAACTACTCCGCGAAGCTGCAACGCCGCAGGCTCACGGCGCAGGCCGGGGTCAGCTGAGCGCCTCTTTTTCCCCGACGGTCTGACAGCATCCGCCGCGAAGCGACCGTCACGCGTGGCGTCTCCGGGGGCGCAATGACCACCGCGACGCCGGGCCCATCCCACGAACAGCCCGCATCCGCGGCGAAGGTATGCAGGAGCCTCCGTGGATGGCCGTTCGTGCGTCCTCGACTGTCGCGTCGTTCCGCCGCTGCTGAAACACAGCCGTCCGCGCGGCGGTTCCGGAGCGCGACCGCGAGCCTGCCAGCCGCGCCTATAATCAGGTCTGACCCATGGCGGCCAACCCGTTCGACGCTGCCGATCCGTCCATACTCGAGGTTCGAGGGAGCGCGCCCGGACCCTCTGGATCGCTCCCGCTCACGCCCGACATGCTGCGAAGCCGGCCGTCGGGAGACCTTTTCGGTTGGACGCAGAACGCCGGGATGGGCTGGGATCCCGCAAAGCTCGGCGGCGGCGACTTTCTCCTGCTCTCGACGCATGGCGGCGTGCGCGCGCCGGACGGGACCCCGATCGCGCTCGGGTATCACACGGGACACTGGGAGGTCGGCCTTCTCGTCGAAGCGGCCGCGAAGGTCCTCTCGGAGGCCGGCGGGGTACCTTTCGCCGCGGCGTGCACGGATCCCTGTGACGGCCGGTCGCAGGGCACGACGGCGATGTTCGACAGCCTGCCGTTCCGCAACGATGCGGCCATGGTGTTGCGGCGGCTCATTCGATCGCTGCCGACGCGCCGCGGCGTGCTCGGTGTGGCGACCTGCGACAAGGGCCTGCCGGCGATGATGATGGCGCTCGCCGGCAGCACCAGCCTGCCCTGCGTGCTCGTGCCCGGGGGCGTGACGCTGCCGGCCGCTGGCGCCGAGGACGCGGGCCGCGTGCAGACGATTGGAGTCCGGTTCACGCACGGGGAGCTGTCGCTGCAGGAGGCAGCGGAGCTCGGTTGCCGGGCGTGCGGCTCGCCCGGTGGCGGCTGCCAGTTCCTCGGCACGGCCGCGACGGCGCAAGTCGTCGCCGAAGCACTGGGGATGGCCATCGGCCACTCCGCGCTCGCGCCATCCGGCCAGGCGATCTGGGTCGAGATGGCCCGGGAGTCGGCGCGTGCCCTCATGTACCTGCATGCCCGCGGCCTCGCGCTGCGCGACATTCTGAGCGATCGCGCCGTCAGGAATGCGATGGTCACGCATGCGGCGTTCGGGGGGTCCACGAATTTGCTGCTGCACCTGCCAGCCGTTGCACACGCGGCAGGGATTCGGCGTCCCACCGCCCGGGACTGGGCGGAGGTCAACCGCCAGGTGCCGCGGCTCGTCGATGCGCTCCCGAACGGCCCCCGGCACCATCCGACGGTGCAGGTGTTCCTCGCGGGTGGCGTGCCCGAGGTGATGCTTCACCTGCGCCGGGCCGGGCTGCTCGACACGACCGTGCTCACCGCTGCGGGGACAACGCTTGACGCGCAGCTCGACGCGTGGGAGTCGTCCGATCGGCGGCGTCGGCTGCGCGCGCGGCTCCTGCATGATGACGGCGTCGATCCGGACGACGTGATCATGGATCCGGAGCGGGCAGCGGCGCGCGGGCTGACTTCGACGATCTGCTTTCCGCATGGGAACCTCGCGCCGGACGGATCGGTCATCAAGAGCACGGCGATCGACCCGTCCGTCGTCGGCGACGACGGCGTCTACCGCCTGATCGGACCCGCGAAGGTGTTCCTGAGCGAGGCGGCGGCGATTGCGGCAATCAAGGCGAAGCAGATCGTTCCGGGTGACGTGCTGGTGCTGATCGGCAGAGGCCCCCTGGGGTCCGGCATGGAGGAGACATACCAGCTCACGGGCGCGCTGAAGTACATGGCCGGCGGCAAGCACGTGGCGGTCGTGACCGACGCCCGGTTCAGCGGCGTGTCGACCGGCGCCTGCATAGGCCACGTGTCGCCGGAGGCGCTGGCTGGCGGTCCGATCGGGAGGGTCCGCGACGGCGATTTGATTCAGATCGTGATCGACCGCCGGAGGCTGGACGGCTCGCTGGATCTCGTCGGAGAATCGGGAGTACACGTCGGCGCGGACGGGGGCACCCGGCTCCTGGCGGCGCGACCGCCGCGTGCGGATCTGGCGCCGGACCCGGCGCTGCCGGCCGACACGCGCCTCTGGGCGGCGCTGCAGGAAGTCAGCGGCGGCACCTGGGGGGGCGCAGTGTACGATGTCGACGCCATCCTGCGGGTGCTCGCCGCGGGGAAGCGGGCGCTGTAGGGGGTCAGGTCTTGCATTGACGTACTCCCCAGGGGTCAGGTCTTGCATTGACGTACTCAGAACTGCGCGCCTGAGTACGTCAATGCA
>DASPFV010000124.1:0-25297 GCA_035620975.1 Vicinamibacterales bacterium | reverse complement strand
TCGAGGGTCGATCGGAAGAACTGCCGGGCACGCTGGTCGCTGCCGTTGCGATCGTGCGCGAAGACCTGGAGCGCGACCACCCCGGCCGGTGAGAAGCCCGGATCCACCGCGAGCAGCCCCTGAAAGCTGCGAACGAGCAGTCCGGCACCCGCCAGCAGCACGAGCGCCAGCGCCACTTCCCCCGCGACGAGCGATCGCCGCAGGACGGCCCGTGGGACGCTCCCCTGCCGCTCGCGGATCGCCTCCCGCGAGGGGCGTGAGAACTGGAACGCCGGGAAGAGCCCGAAGGCGAAGGCGGTGCAGCAGGCGAGCAGGAGCGCGAATCCGAGCGTGCGCGCATCGATGGCGGCGTCGCTCAGCCGCGCCACCCCCGGCGGGGCCAGCGCCACGACGGCCCTCATGACCCAGTGGGCCGTGGCCACGCCGAGCAGCGCAGCCGCCAGCGACAGCACGAGGCTCTCGGTGCCGAGCTGGCGGATGAGCCGCCATCGTCCGGCACCGAGCGCCGCGCGGATTGCGAACTCCCGCTCCCGGTTCAGCCCCCTGGCGAGCAGCAGGCTGGCCACGTTCGCGCATCCGATCAGGAGCACGAGAAGGACCCCGCCGAACATGAGCAGCAGCGGAAGCCGCACGCTGCCGGCAAGGTGGTCACGGAGGGACAGGACCTCCACCGAGACGCTGGTGTTCGTCCGCGGGTGCTCGTCCGCGAGCGTCGACGCGATCTGCCGCATCTCGGCCTGGGCAGCTTCGAGCGACACGTCCGGACGGAGCCGCGCCACCACGTTCCACCACGCACTGCCCCGGACACGCCGCTCGTGCTCCTGCACGATCTTGGGTGTCCACACGCCCAGCTCGCCGGGCCGGGGCAGCATCTGCGGCGCGAACTCGCGCGGCAGCACGCCCACGACCGTGAACGGCACACCCTCGAGATCGACTGGCTGGTCGAGGATCCCCGGACTTCCCCCGAAGCGGCGCTGCCACAGGCCGTGCGTGATGATGACGACCGGGCGTGCCCCGCGCACGTGCTCCTCGGGCCGGAAGGTTCGCCCCAGGATCGGGAGGACCCCCAACGCGTCGAAAAAGCCTTCGGTGACCTGCGCTCCGAAGAAGACTTCCGGCTCGGTCCCGCCGGTGTAGTCGTACGAGTACGGAATGGCGGCGGCCATGCGCTCGAACGACCGGGCCCGCTCGCGCCAGTCGAGGAAGTTCGCCGGCGCCACGTCTTCACGGTCCGCGCCCGCCACCGGGCGTTGCCAGAGCGTGACCACCCGGTCGGCTTCGTGATAGGGCAGCGGCTTGAGGAGGAGCGCGTCCAGAAGGCTGACGATCGCCACGGTGCCGCCGATACCGACCCCCAGGATGACCACGGCCGACACGGTGAAGGCCGGCGACCTGCGAAGCATCCGGGCCGCGTGGCGGACGTCGTGGACGACGTCGGCGTCGCCACCGAGCTGCCGGCGGAGCCCTCCCGTTGCCGCCAGCTCGACGAATGACCGGAACCGGGCCATGTCAGCCTCCTCCCAGATCAGCTTGGACGCACGAAATGCGCGGAACGTTGGGCTGCCCGGCAAGTCCGGCTAAGCTGTGGTCAGAATGGTCCGCCTGGCCGGAGCCGCCTTCGCCTGCACCTACGCCGTTCTCATCGTCTGGCTGTACGCGTCGCAACCCCGCAACGTCGCCGAGGTGACCGGCGGCCTCGCCGCGAGCATTGGCGCCTACCGGGTGGACGCCCAGGGCTTCCAGGACGGGCGCGCCTTTTTCGAGCGCGACCAGTTCGAGGAGGCGCGCGCGGCCTTTGCACGGGCCGACCCGGCGCAGCGCGACGCGCTCACGCAGTTCTACATCGCGTATTCGTTCTATCGCCAGGGGTGGGGACGTGTCTACAACGACGACGAGCTTTTCCGGAAGGGGCTGGAGGCCGTGGACCGCGCCATTGCGCTTGCACCCGGCAACCGGCTCGTCGTCGACGACCCCGGCCTCGGCATGAAAACGGCCGACGAGCTGCGCGCCGAGCTGAGACGCGGATTGACCCGTGAGGCCTCCGACTTCAACCCCCTGCGCGTGTTCGAGTCGCGGAAATGACCCAGACGAGGGAGTGCGTGGTCCTGCCGGCGCTGTTCCTGACGGTAGCGCTCCTGGGAGGCGTGCGGGTGGGCGCGGACCTGCGGCTCCATCCCCCTCCTCTGCTCGCGCTCACGCTTGGGCTGCTGCTCACCGCCGCCCTGGCCCGCTCGGGTGTCGTGAACCCGGCCAGCCTGATGAACGACCGGCGCACGGCTCTGGAGAACGTCTCGGGATTGATCGTGCTGCTGTCGCTCTACGGCGCATCGGCCCAGGTCTTCAATCTCGTGACGCCCGACGCGGGGCTGTTGCATGGCATTTTCGGCACCTTTTTCTTCGTGCAGCTGCTCACGACGTTCGCGTCGGTCCGGGATCGCCGCGACATGCTGCGGGGGCTCGTCGTGCTGCTCGGATCCGCGTTCGTCCTGCGCTTCATCGTTCTGGAGTCGCTCTACGCGCCCGAGGGAGGCTCCCTGAAGCGGGTGCTCACGGCGCTGGCGCAGGCCGGAACACTGGGCACTCTCACCTACCAGGCGAACGCACCCGCCACGGGGTACCTGGCGTTCACGGCCTTGCTGCTGTACGTGCTGGGACTCTTCCTGCTGTACGACGGACGCGGCCAGACCCCCGGCGCGCTGGTGGCGTCCGAGGGGAGCCGTCACCCGGCCATCCAGCCGAGCCCGACGAACTGAATCGAGACCTGGCCGCGACGGGGGGCGAGCGCGACCGTCTCGAACCGGGTCGCAGATTCGTACTCCGAGGCGATACGAGCGGTTTCGCGGGCCAGCTCCTCCTCCAGCTGCCGCTGCCGCTCGCGGACGGCCTCGACCGTCTCCTCGGCGTGCTTGATGTCACCCGCCTCCTTCATGCTGCGTCCGACGCCGCGAGCCGCGGTCGTCGCACGGCCTATCGTGCCGGTGCTCACCGCCTTGCGTCCCAGGATGGCGCCGAGAAGCGTCGCCCCCATCGAGACGGCCGTCTGCAGCCGGGCCTGGCTGGCCTGATCGGTTTCGCGCTCGAGGGCGGCTTCGGCCCGGCGGCCCTGCTCCTCGAGCTGTGCCAGACGGGGCGCGTATTTCCTCCGGAGCGCCGCCAGCGCCTCGTCTCGCGCCGCGCGCTGCGCATCCTGCACGCGGATGCGGAAGTCGCGCTCGGCCTCGCCGGGTTTCGAGACGAGGCCGACCGTGGGGTGGCGCAGCAGCTCGAGCTGCTCGGCCTGTGCCAGCCACTTCGACAGCGACTTCTCCCACAGCCCGTAACTGCGCGCCCGCAGCCCGGCTTCCGGGATTGGCTGGTAGGCCGCGCCGGGCACACCGGCGCGCTGAAGATCTGCGGTCTCGAGGGCGAGGCGTGTCGCCTTCGCCCAGTCCAGAGCCACGGCATCGGCGGTGAGCGGGGCCGCATAGAGGACGTCGCGGGATTCGTTCACGCGGAGCTTGCCATCCGTGAACCCGACGCGCGCCGCCCCGAGCACGACCGGGCGGTACGTGACCGGCGACGTCGAGCCGGTCGCGGCGATCGGGACGAAGAACTGCTCGATGCCCGGCGGGACGATGGGAATCTCGGCTTGCTGGGCAGGCGCGACGCTGGCGACCGCGGGCGCAACCGAAGGTGCGGCAGACCCCGCAGCGGGCGCAGCCGCTTCGGACGGAACGACGCCCGTTTCAAGGGTCAGCGCCCGGATCTGATCGCGAGAGAGCGGCCCTCGCAGGTACGACAGCGTCCAGCGCGTCTGGAACAGGACCGGGCCGGGCTCGTGCACATTGTGCAGGAGGAAGACGCGCTTGCCGAGCGCCGACAGGAGCCGATCGGCCTCGGCCCGGTCGATGCCGCCGGCGACGCCCTCCAGTCCCTCGAGCACGCGCGACTTGTCGCGCTCGGTCTGGAGGCGCCCGAGGAACCAGGTGCCGGTGTTCGACAGCCCCTTGTAGTCGAGATCCACCGGATTCTGGGTCGCCAGGACGACGCCGACGCCGAAGGCCCGGCCCTGCTTCAGGAGAGTCAGCAGCGGCCCTTTCGAAGGAGGGGCGGCCACCGGCGGGAAATACCCGACGATCTCGTCCATGTAAACGAGAGCCCGCAGACTGCTCGTCCCCGTCTGCATGCGCATCCAGGCCACGATCTGATTGAACAGCAGGGAGACGACGAACATGCGCTCGGCGTCTCCCAGGTGCGCGATGGACACGATCGCCACCCGGGGACGGCCTTCGGGCGTGTAGAGCAGCGAAGCCGGCTCGAGCGGCGTCCCCTCGAGCCACTGGTCGAAGCCGGGGGCCGCCAGCAGGCCGTTCAGCCGCATGGCGAGCTCGAAGCGATCCTTCTGCGGATAGAACGACTCGAGATCGAGGACGCCAATCTTCGGGAACGGCGGAGACTGCACGAGCGGAATGAGAGTGGCCAGATCCAGGTCGCGACCTTCCCGCCACGCGCCGGCGAGAACCGTAGCGAGCAGGGTGTGCTCGCGGCTCCGCGGCGGAGCGTCGACGCCGGCCAGCCCCAGCAGGCTCGTGGCGGTGTACCCGGCGCGCTCGGCCAGCGCCTCCCGGTCGTCACGGACGCCAGGCGGAGGCGCGGAAAACGACTTCAGGATCGATACCGGAAGGCCGGCCCGGCTGCCCGGTGTGTAGATGCGGAAGTCGGCGGCCCGACGGAGGCGCTCGATCCGGGCGCCGTCCTGCCCCCAGTCGGCCAGCCCCTGCCGCCACTTCGCCGCTTCCGCGGCCGCAAAGTCCTCGGGCGCCAGGCCGGCGCGTCGCGCCTCGTCCTCGTCGATCCACGGCCGGAACTCCGCGCCCGTCAGGCCCGGAAACGTCAGCAGCAGGTTCCCCAGATCGCCCTTCGGGTCGACCGCGAGGACTGGCACGCCGTCGATGGCCGCCTCCTCGATGAGCGCGAGCCCGAGACCCGTCTTCCCGCTCCCGGTCATCCCGACGCAGACGGCGTGGGTGACGAGGTCGCGGGAATCGTAGAGGAGGGGCTCGTCGAAGCTGGTGCCGCGCTCGAGGTCGTGCCGGCGTCCCAGGTAGAAGAGTCCCAGCTTCTCGTAATCGATCATGAAAGGTCCCGCTCGCTGTGGCCCCTCGCCGGCGGACCAGCCTGCACCCAGAGCTCGACCGGCACGGACAGCAGCCAGTATCGCCGGCGGAGCGCGATCACGTGGTCCGCATACGAGGGCCTCGGGATGCGGCCGGCGAGCAGCTCGCTCCTCAACCGCCGAATCTCATATCGATAGAGATCCCGCAGCGCGTCCCGCAGCTGCTGCGGCGGCGTGGTCTCCCCGGGCACCAGGCCGTGCTGCCCGAGCTGCTCGATCACCCGGGGATCGTACGAGTAGGCCGGCGGCACGGAGACATTGTAGACGCTGGGTCGACCGGGTGCCCGGGGAGCCCTCGGGTGCGAGCTGCCGAAGCTGCGAGAGTGCCGGGGTGCCGGACGTGCGAAGCGGAAGTGCGAAAGTGCCGGACGTGCCGGCGTGTGCGGATTATGCGCGATCGGACGCCGGTGGTCTCTGCTACTATGCGGGCACACGCTGCTGTTCGTCCGATTTCGTCATTCCGGAGTGTGTGCACGGTCGGAACGTCGCTTCCGCGCTGAGGCTGGCTGTTGCTGCGGCAGCCCCGTTGGTTCCACCGGAGACCGGCGACGACGAGGTCAACGCCCGGATCCGGAGAGAACGTCAGGAGAAAAGGAGCCGTCATGTCAGAGGATCAGGTCTTCGAGGGTTCCACGAACGGGGGCGCGCTGGACCGTGCCGCCGAAGTGATTGGCGGCACGCTGGGGACCGCGACGCGGGTGGCGTCCGAGACCGCGCAGACGGTCACCGACACCGCGTCCGTCACGGCGGAAGCGACTGCCCGGGCGGCGCGGGCCGCAGTCGGTCGGGTCCGACCCCGGACGGCGAAGCCGCGCCGTGCGGTGAAGCGCACGGTCAAGCGGACGGTCCGCAAGGCAAAGCGCGCCGCAAGGATCGTCGCGCGCCGCGCGAAGAAGGTCGTGACACGGCGCTCCGCCGCTCGCGGCCGCAAGAAGTCTGCGGCGAAACGCACGACCGGCCGTACCGGCGGCGCCAGGAGAGCGGCCGCCAAGGGCCGCCGGAAGTAGGCGGGGCTCAGCGCCCGGCGGTATCCGTTCCCGCAGGACCGCCGGGCGTCCGCGCCGCCAGATAGATCCCGTTGAACAGCAACTTGAACGTGCCGTGCGGCTGGGCGCGGAAGGTGATCTCCGGCCCGAACAGGAACGCCCGGCCTTTCCCGACCGCCGCGTCAATCACCAGGACGCCCCCCTCGAGATACCCCTGCCCGTAGGCCCACCCGCTCCGCAGCGGCGTGGGCGTGTCGAACCAGGCAACCGGGCGAATCCCCTTCAGCCCCGCGTCCGGCTCCAGCCTGAACACCGGACTGTTGTCGAAGAACACGTCGGTCCTGCTCGTCAGCCCGTGTGCGAGCGGCGTCGAGGAGTCGACGAAGACGCTCAGCACCGAGCCTGGCACGTAGTGCTTCTCCGGGGGAAGCGGACGCGTGGCGCCATCGGGTGACCGCTCGACGAGGTGATTCCCGATCGGCAGCCTGAGGAGCTGCGCCAGGTTCATCGACGAGCGGCCGACGGCCAGGAGGGTTCCGCCATCCTCCAGGAACTTCTCGAGGTGGGGCACCGTGGTCTGCGCCGTGTACGACCCCACCATCGACTGAAACTCCGCCGGGATCTCGATGCTGGCGGCGGCTCCGCCCCCCTGCCCGCGCCCGCCGGCCGGCGCCGCCGGACCAACACCGGAAGGGAAGATGATGACGTCGTAGCGGCTCGCCAGGTTGCCGGCATCGAGCGCCTTCGGGAACACGACCTCGAACGGGAACTCGAACTGCTCGAGCAGCCAGCGCGTCCAGCCCGACGGCATCGAGCCGCCGTAGTGGTCGGCCAGCGCGATCCGCGGCCTCCGAAGCTTGATCGACTGCCCCGCCGTCGCCCGCGCAACCCCGGAGAAATCGAGGCCCAGCTCCGCCGCGAGCCTTGCGACCAGGCCATCCGTCGTCGCCTTGCGCTCGACGTAGAACGCGCCTTCGTGGCTGCCGTCCGTGATCCAGTAGACGTCCTCGCCGGCAGCCAGCAGCCGGTTGATGGCGATGAAGGCGTCGTTGACGCTGTGGCTGAAGAGGTAGCCGCTGGCCGGACTGGCGCCCGTGACGCGACCCGGCGCGGGCTTCTGCAGCCCCTGGAGCTTCTCGAAGGGGCCGTCGAAGCCGTCGAGAATCCGGTCGAACTGCACGCCCATCTGGAACGCCAGCGTCCAGCCGGCGCTGTCATACGGCCGGATCGGCGCCCCCCCCGGATACGGGATGTCGTCGGGATGGTCCTGCGGCTCGAACATGTCCATCACGTGCGGGCGGAAGGCCTGCGCGGCCTTGACGACGTAGGAGCCCGCCGGATAGGCCTTGCCGCCAACCGTGAACACCGATGTCGCGCGGTGGACGGTCACACCGGTCTTGATCAGCGCGTTGACGAACTTGGTCGCGGTCGGGAAATCGGGCTGGTCCGCCGGCAGGATGAAGCCTCGCGGATCGCGGACGGCGGGGTCCCGCAGAAGTGCCCGGAAGTCCTCTGGCGTCGCGGATCCGCCACGGCCCCCGCCGCTGTTGTCGGACTCCCCCGCTCCCGGCCCGCCGCGCAGGGCCGCCTGGGCGGCGAGCACGCGTCGAGGCGCCGGCGTCCAGTGATCGCGGCTCCCGCGCTCGATGGAGTTCCTCCCCATCCGGTAGATGTTGAAGAGGAAGTTCTCGCGGTTGCGGGAGGCGATGTCGAAGACCGCGTAGTTGGCGGTGACCGAGTAGTCGATCGACTGCCGGAAGCGCCAGACCTGCGGCTCGATGGGGGAATGCAGGTTGGAATCGGGCAGCTGCCGGCCCGGCACGAACGGAATCGACATCGGCGTCGGGCTGCCGATCGTCTCGGTCAACAGGCCGATCATGTTGTGGAAGTACACGGTCGTCCGCAGTCCGCCGTTCCACCAGGTCGAGTAGCTGGCGCCGCGCCGGCTCGTCACCCCCGGCTTGCCTTCCGCCGCGAAGCGGCTGTGCATCGCCGCGCCCACCAGATCCAGCTGCGCGGGCACGAGCGGGTCGTAGTTGTAGTTGAACGGATCGCGGAAGGGCGGCGCGAACATCACGGTCCCGACGGGGCCGGTCTGGTGATGGTTGTACATGATCTGCGGAAACCACTCGTGATAGAGCACCCGGTTCATGTTCGTGCTCTCCGGCTGCGTCGACATGTAGAAGTCGCGATTGTTGTCGTGCCCGACGTACTTCTGGTAGAGCCGCGGCACCCCGGCCATCGAGCGGTCCTTCGGATTCGCCGCACGCATGTACCAGTTCGACACGAGCTCCATGCCGTCCGGGTTCGCATGCACGGCCAGGATGACGACGTCGTCGAGGATCCGCAGCGTCTCGGCATCGTTCCGGCTCACGAGCTGGTAGACGGTCTCGATGAGCTGGTGCGCGCCGAGGACCTCGGTCGCATGCAGACCGCCGTCGAACCACACGACCGCCCGGCCCTCCCTGGCCAGCGCGCGCGCCTGGTCGTCGCTCAGACCCTCGGCGAGCGCCAGCTCGCGGGAAATCTGCCGGTAGCGTTCCAGCTTCCGATGGTTCTGCGGTGAAGTGACGATCGCCATCACTTGCGGCCGGCCCTCCGCCGTCCGGCCGATCTCCACGACCTTCATGCGGTCGGATTCCCTGTCCAGCTTCTGCCAGTAGGCCATGAACTGCGCGTAGGTCGCGAGCTGGTAGTCGTCGCCGATCGCGAAGCCGAAGTGCTGCTTCGGCGCAGTGACGGACTGGGCCGTGGCGGCGACCGCGATCGTCAGCACGATCAGGCCGGCAGCCGCGCTCCGGACAGTACGCATGTGCATCTCCCTCCTGGAATCCCAACTGCCGATTGCCGACTGGAGATTGCCGAGTGATTGAACAATCAGGAAATTGCCGAGGTTGATGGGAAGATTGGGTAGTGCTCGATTGCCCGACAATCGCGCACTGCCGGGCAATCATCCATTGGTCGATGAATGGGCGTCCTGAATCACGCAATCAACAGTCGGCAATTCCCCAATCGTCCAATTCAATCGGCAATCGGCAATAGCGTACAATACTCGATTCGCCGACAGAGGACCGCAGTGGAATCGCCAATCCCCCAATCCCACAATCAACAATCCCTCAATCCACCAATCGGTCAATTCAATCGCCAATCCGCAATCGGCAATCGGCAATAGCGATGTCTCGATTCATCTACACCATGAAGGGTCTCGGCAAGATTCACGAGCCGGACCACGTCGTCCTCAAGGACATCTGGCTGTCGTTCCTGCCCGGCGCGAAGATCGGCGTGCTGGGGCTGAACGGCGCCGGCAAGAGCACGCTGCTCCGCATCATGGCCGGGGAGGATCACGATTTCGTCGGCGAAGCGTTCCCCGCCGACGGGATCAGCGTCGGCTTCCTGCCGCAGGAGCCGCGGCTGGATGCATCGAAGAACGTGCTGGGCAACGTCGAGGAGGGCGTGGCCGGCATCCGCGCGCTGCTGAACCGGTACGACGAGATCAACGCCAGGTTCGCCGGGGACCTGGCGCCCGAGGAGATGGACAGGGTCCTCGAGGAGCAGGGCCGCATCCAGGATCAGATCGAGGCGGCGAACGGCTGGGATCTGGATTCGCGGCTGGAGCTGGCGATGGACGCGCTCCGGCTCCCTCCGCCTGACGCGGATGTTGCCACGCTGTCGGGCGGCGAGCGCCGCCGCGTGGCGCTCTGCCGGCTCCTGCTCCGTTCCCCCGACCTGCTGCTGCTCGACGAGCCGACGAACCATCTCGACGCCGAGTCCGTCGCATGGCTCGAGCGCTTCCTCAAGGACTACCCGGGCACGGTCGTCGCCATCACTCACGATCGTTACTTCCTCGACAACGTCGCCGGCTGGATCCTGGAGCTCGACCGCGGGTCGGGCATCCCCTGGGAAGGGAACTACTCGTCCTGGCTGGAGCAGAAGCAGAACCGGCTGGCGCTCGAGGAGAAGCAGGAGACCCGCCGGCAGCGGACCCTTCAGCGCGAGCTGGAATGGATCCGGATGTCGCCACGCGCGCGCCAGGCCAAGGGGAAAGCCCGGTTGAACGCATACGAGGACCTCCTGCGGGAAGAGACCGCTCAGAAGATCGAGCAGGTGGAAATCTACATCCCGCCCGGCCCGCGGCTCGGCGGGATCGTCGTGGAGGCGCGCGGCCTGAGGAAGGGCTACGGGGATGTCCTGCTCATGGATGACGTCAGCTTCACGCTGCCCCGCGGCGGAATCGTGGGGGTGATCGGCCCCAATGGCGCCGGGAAGACCACCTTGTTCCGCATGATTACCGGCCAGGAGTCACCCGACGCCGGCACCCTGAGACTCGGCGAGACCGTCTCGGTGGGCTATGTCGATCAGTCCCGCGATCTTGCCGCGGACAGGACGGTGTGGGAGGAGATCACCGACGGCCGCGACGAGGTGGAGCTGGGGAAGCGCTCGGTGGCCTCGCGCGCGTACGTCTCGTGGTTCAACTTCAAGGGGCGTGACCAGCAGCGCAAGGTGGGCTCGCTCTCCGGCGGCGAACGGAATCGTGTCCACCTGGCGAAACTCCTGAAGGGCGGCGCGAATCTGCTGCTGCTCGACGAGCCTACCAACGATCTCGACGTCGATACGCTCCGCGCGCTCGAAGAGGCGCTCCTCGCCTTCGCCGGATGCGCCGTCGTCATCAGCCACGACCGCTGGTTCCTCGATCGCATCGCCACGCACATGCTGGCCTTCGAAGGGGACAGCCGCGTGGTCTGGTTCGAGGGGAACTACCAGGACTACGAGGCCGATCGAAAGCGACGGCTGGGAGGCGAGGCCGACCAGCCGCACCGGATCAAGTACCGGAAGCTCACCCGGTAATTGGCCGGGCGCCGACCCTGTTCGACCCACGCCCGACCCGCGCTCGACCTCCGGTCGGCTCGGACTGGCTCAGCCGTGGTGCCCTTCTTGCAGTTTCCAGGGCATGAACGGTCGCTTCAGCCGGAACACGACCGGATCTGATTGGGATGCAATCATTTGCGGCCATGGGGCTCCAGGGCCATCCGGAACGGGCAGCCCGGGGAGACACTTTGAGGCAGCCGAAATTTGGCACGTGCCGAAAATTGTCCAGCTCGGGTGGGGTCCTCTGTTCGGGGAGAGCGGTATGACGATGCAACCAGTGGGAACGGGTAACGCGAGAGGCGAGGCCGGGTTTTCGCTGATCGATATGCTCTTCGTCGTTGCGCTGATCGGTCTCGTCTCGACGCTGGCGATTCCCGGCCTGATGCGCGCACGCGGCGCCGCCCAGGCTTCGTCGGCGCTCGGTACGCTGCGGGTGATCAACAGCGCGCAGCTGAGTTTCGCGATCACGTGCGGCCTCGGCTTCTACGCACCCGACTTGCCGACGCTCGGCGTGGCGCCGCCGGGATCGGTGGAAGGGTTCGTGCCGGCGGAGCTCGGGTCGGCGCCGACCTTCGTGAAGAGCGGCTACAACTTCAGCATGGCGGGGACGGCCGTCGGCGGTGCGCCGGCCACCTGCAACGGAGCCGGTCCGGGCTCGACGTCCTCGGGCTACGCGGCCGTTGCCGATCCGCTCGACCTCACGCCGCCCGCCCGGTTCTTCGGGACGAACGCCGACGGCACGATTTACGAAGACACGGCCAGCTATCTCGCGACGATGCCCGAGACCGGCGCGCCTCCAGCGGGCACGCCGCTCAAGTAGGCCGCGTCCCCTGCCAACAGCCTCCCCGTTCCTCGGGACGGACGGGGAGCGAGGCCCGCCATGCCGCTGACGCCAACCGCCTGATTCAATCAATCCGCAATCGGCAATCAGAGGCTCGTGCGGCGGACGGGAAGGGGGACGGCCGCCGGTTCGGGGGTGAAGTCCTCGCCGGGATTGATGAAGCGGTCGGTCTCGAGCTTGTACTGCTTGTCGTAGAGCGTCCGATACCGGCCGCCGAGCGCCAGCAGCTCCTCGTGCGTGCCGCGCTCGAGGATCTCGCCGTGCTCCAGCACCAGGATCTGGTCGGCGCTCCGGATGGTGGACAGGCGGTGCGCGATGACGAAGGTCGTGCGCCCCCGCCGCAGCGACCGGAGGCCGTCCTGGATGAGCGCCTCGCTCTCGCTGTCGAGCGACGAGGTCGCCTCGTCGAGGACCAGGATGCGGGGATCGGCCAGGATCGCGCGGGCGATCGCCACGCGCTGGCGCTGCCCGCCCGACAGCCGGACGCCGCGCTCCCCCACCACCGTGTCGTATTTCTGCTCGAACCGCTCGATGAACTCGTCGACGTGCGCGATGCGGCTGACCGCGCGCACCTGATCGTCGGTCGCGTCAGGCCGGCCGTAGCGGATGTTGTCGCCGACGGTGCCGTCGAAGAGGAAGTTGTCCTGGAGCACCACGCCGATCTGCCCGCGGTAGTCGCGCAGGCGGACGGTCGTCAGATCCCGGCCGTCGACGAGGATCCGCCCTGCCTGCGGCCGGTTGAACGCCATGACGAGGCTGATGAGCGTGCTCTTGCCCGAGCCGCTCGACCCGACGAGCGCGGTGGTCGTGCCGGCTGGCGCGTGGAAGCTGACCCGCTTCAGGACCGGCACGCCCGGGTTGTACTCGAAGCTCACGTCCTCGAAGAGGACTTCGCCGGCGATCGGCCCGAGCGGAGCCCGGGCGCTGTCCTCCTGGTCCTCGGTCGCCATCCCGAGCAGCTCGCGGATGCGATCGAGCCCGGCGAACGCCTCGCTGATCTGCGTGCCGATCGAGGCGATCTGCACGACCGGCGCCGCCATCAGGCCGGTCAGCACCAGATAGAAGATGAAGTCGCCGAGCGTCATCGCGCCCGACAGAATGGCGCGCCCTCCCATCACGATCATGAGCACGCCGATGATGCCGACGACGACCGTCGAGAATGACGTGATCGCCGAGACGCCCGAGATCGACCGCGCGATGTTGCGGAAGAGCCGGTGCACGCCGCGCGTGAACACCAGCTCCTCGCGCTTCTCAGCCGTGTAGGTCTTGACGATGCGGATCCCGTTGAGGGTTTCGTTCAGCCGTCCGGTGACCTCGGCGTTGATCTTGCCCCGCTCGCGGAAGAGGGGACGCAGCCGCTTGAAGGCCAGGGCCATCGCCCCGCCGAACACCCCGAGCGCGGCGAGCGTGGCCAGCGTCAGCCACCAGTTCAGATAGAAGAGGATGCCGAGCGCCACGAGCGCGGTGACGACGCTGCCGGTCAGCTGCACGAGGCCGGTGCCGACGAGGTTCCGGATCCCCTCCGCGTCGCTCATGATCCGTGAGATGAGGATGCCCGACTGCGTCGAGTCGAAGTAGCGCACCGGCAGCCGCGCCACGTGTGCCTCGACCCGCCGACGCATGTCGGTGATCGCGCGCTGCGCCGCCACGCCCAGCACCTGCGACAGCGCGTACGACGTGACCGCCTGCACCAGCGTGGCGGCCCCCGCGGCCAGCGCCAGCGGCATCAGCAGGTCCGCCTGTTTCCTGCCGATCACGTCGTCGATGAGGAACTTCGACGTCGCAGGCAGGACCAGGCCCACGAGACGGTTGATCAGCATCAATGCCAGGCCGAGCGCGAGCCGGCCCCGGCGCGCGACGATGAGCTCCCGGGCCTCCCGCCACGCCGCCGACGCCGAAACCTTCTTCTTCGCCGGAGGCGCGTCGGCGGACGCGGCCGCCCGCACGTCGGAGCGGCGACCGCGCGCCCGCTCCGACTTCGGTACGCGAAGCACGCCGAAACCCATGGCCATTGGAGGTTGGACGCCTTTCGCGAGACGAACGGTTCAGATGCTGGACGTGAGGCCCTGGCCGCCCGCCCGGGGCCCCGCCCTCGGCTACCTGACGCGAGGGAGGTTCAGCTTGACCTCGCCCACGACCTGGCGCTTGGTGATGTCGCCGAACACGTGCTGCAGGACGTCGGAGTTGCCGAGGTTCACGAACTTGACCGACGTGGTGATCCGATCGTCCGCCCAGGTATAGCCAAACCCCGCGTTGACGATCGTATACGCGTCCGTCGTCCCGTGATACGGATCGTTCAGCACGTCCTGCCAGAACGCGTCGTCCGTATAGGCCACGGACAGATTGCCCTGGAACTTGCGGTAGTTGAAGTTCGCGCCCAGGTTGAAGCGGTTGTTCGGCGGCAGGTTCAGCTCGGTCAGCGGGAAGTCCTTTGGATCCGGGTCAGTCTGGAAGGAGTAATTCCCGAAGAGACTGACGTATTGGTTCACGAAGGCGTTCACGCCCAGCTCGAAACCCTGGGTAGTGCTCTTCCCGAAGTTCTTATAGGTGAAGCGGGACGGGAGGAGGCGTCCCTGCTGAGCGAGCAGGCCAATCACGATCGGCGGCAGCGGCCAGTTGGCCGGGGGATTCGCCACCGTGTACACGCCGTCCTGCGTGAAGAGGATGTCGTCGCGTACCCAGTTCATGTAGTACGCCGCCGAGAGAATCGCCCGCCCCTCCAGCACCGTGCCCGAGTACCCCAGCTCGAAGGCATCGAGCGACTGCTCCTGCAGGTCGGGGTTTCCCTCGATGGCGACCGGCAGCAGGTACGGGAACGGCAGCATCGGGTTGAGCGGACGCAGGTCGATGGGCTCGGAAATCACCAGGTCGATGTGGTTGTTGATGACCGACGGCGAGCGGTACGCACGGTTGTACGAGACGCGGAACGTGTGCGCCTCCCGGGGCTTGATCAGGAACGTCGTGCGCGGCGAGAACACGAAGTCGTTGATGTAGTCGAAGCGATCGACGCGCCCGCCGATCACCCAGCGGAACATGTCGGACAGGAAGATCTCGTCCTGCGCGTAAATCCCGAACTCGGTCCGGTTGTCGGCCCCCGGCGCGATCGAAAGGTCGGAGCCGTTGAATCGCAGGTTGCCGCCGTAGCTGACGACGTGGCGCTGCGCGAACGTCTGGAGGTTCGACAGATCGAAGTCGACCGTCGTCGTGTCGAACGTGAACCGGATGGGCGCGCCGTTGAGGCCGACCGTCAGCAGCTGATCGGCGTCGCCGTTGAGGACGTTGGCGAAAAACCCCGCCCGCAGGTTGCCCTTGGTGAAGCTGGCCTTCGTGTAACCCATCACGGAGCCGCCGGCGATGTCGAACGGGCCGATCCCCGAGTGCATGATGCCGTCGGTCCCGGCCAGCCCGCCCGAGAACGAGAGTTTTCGTCCATCCGGGTAGTCGTAGTCCACGCGGGCATCGAACTTCGGCTGGGTGGTGCCCTGGTTCGAGAACGACGGGTAGTTCGTGGTGGGGACCGTGCAGACTTCCGGGATGTCGCACGGGATCCGGCCCGTCGGCCGCGCCAGGGCATCCTGCGACAAGCCGCCGGCCGACAGCTTGTACGACCAGCGATCGTTCGGCGCGTCGGCCCACGTGCCGCTCAGATACCAGAGCGAGCCGGCGTCGGCGTCCGGGCGATCGAAGCCGCCGAAACCGAGCGTGGCGCTCGCGCCCTGCATCTCGCGTGGCGTCTTGCTGATGACGTTGACCACGCCGTACAGGGCGTTGGCGCCCCAGACGGCCGACGCCGGGCCGCGGATCACCTCGATCTGCTTCACCTCGTTGAAGTTCACCGGCAGGAAATCCCACATGACGAAGCCGAAGAAATCCTGGTACAGGCTGCGACCGTCGAGCATCGCCAGCTGTCCGGTAGCCAGCGTGCCCGTCGCGGCGCGGGTCGTGATGTTGATGTCGCGTGCGGAGACCTGCGTGATGTTCACCCCGGGAATCTGCCGGAGCAGCTCCGCGAAGTTCTGGGAAGGCGCCAGCTCGATCATCTCCGGCGTGATCACGCTCATGGTGGCCGGCGCATCGATCAGCTTTTCCTCCGCCCTCGAGCCCGTGACCACGACCGTCTCATCGTACCGGGGCGGCTCCTCCTGAGGTTCCGGAGGGGCGGGCGGCGGCTGCGTCGGCTTCTCCGCTGGCGGCGGCGCTGGCTTGTCCTGCGATGAGGAAGGGGCCTGCTGCCCGGACTGCGCCGCAGCAGGATCCGGGAACCCGACGCACACCGCCAACGCGGCGGCGGCCACCACCCGGCACACGCGGTTCATAGTCGCTCCCTGGTGGTCCGCTCCTGTCTGGAACGGACGGAAACTTGTGAATCTGCGGGGCTTTGCCGGATATACCACAGGCTCCGTACCCTGTAAACAGGAGCCCGGGAAATGGCGGGCTTCGCACCCGCGCGCCCTCCGGCTACACTCATCCGTTGGATGATGGCCAACCAGCCACAGTCCTCGCCCGCGCGGACCGCCACGCTGGACGCCATTGTACCGGCCGACGAGTGGGCCACCTGGCCGGACGAGCGGCTGCTCGACCTCAGGCTGTCGCAGCTGGGCGTGACGATTGAGGGCAGCCCGATCGAGGCGCGTATTGCCGAGCTGCAGGCCGAGATCGATGCCCGGGGCCTCGCCTTCCAGCCACACTTCTGGTTATCGGCCGAATGGTTCTCGCCCGATGGTGTGCCCGGCGTGGCCATTCCCTTCTACCTGGCACACCCGCGCCTGGAGCGCCTCGAGCGCGCGCAGATGCTGGAAGTCGAAGGCGGCACGCCGGAGTGGTGCATGAAGATCCTCCGCCACGAGGCGGGACATGCCATCGACAACGCGTACAAGCTGCGGGCCCGCCGCCGGCGGCAGCAGATTTTCGGGCCCTCCTACATCCAGTATCCCGACTACTACACGCCGAAGCCGTACAGCAAGAGCTTCGTCCTGCACCTCGACAGCTGGTACGCGCAGAGCCATCCCGACGAGGACTTTGCCGAGACGTTCGCGGTGTGGCTGAATCCGCGCTCCGACTGGCGGACCCGCTACGCGGACTGGCCGGCCCTGAAGAAGCTGGAATACATGGACTCGCTGATGGGCGAGCTCGCCGGCAAGCGCATGCTCGTGCGCACGCGCCGCAGGGTGGAACCGCTGCACGCGATTCGCAAGTCGCTGCGCGCGCACTACGAGCGGAAGCGCCGGCACTACGGCGTCGAGCACCCGCACTTCTACGATCGGGACCTGCGGAAGCTGTTCTCGGACAGGCCGGAGCACGCGACCAACATGAAGGCGGCGCGCTTCATCGCGCGGGTGCGGCGCGACGTCCGGAGGATGGTCGCCTCGTGGACCGGGGAGTACCAGTACACCATCGACCAGGTGCTCGAGAACATGATCCGCCGGGCCAACGAGCTGAACCTGCGCCTGCCCGCCCCGGAAGATCGGGCCAAGCTCGATTTCATCGTCATGCTGACCGTGCAGACGATGAACTACCTGCACAGCGGCCGGCATCGGGTGGCGCTGTAATCCGGACCGGCGAGCGGCGCCCGCACGGGGAGCCGGCCATCCGCCCGGCCGTAATTCTCTACGACACGCCGGTCCGGCGGGTCCGGTCTACAATGGGGCCGTCATGAAAGCTCTGCCCGTCGTCTGCGTGGTCGTGACCGCGACCGCGCTTGGCGCGATGCTGTGGACGCCCGCCGGGGCGGCCGGACAATACGGCGCCCCCCGCGCCAACGTCCCGACCTTCTCGAGGGATGTCGCGCCGATCCTCTACAAGAACTGTACGTCGTGCCATCGACCCGGCGAGATTGCGCCGATGTCGCTGCTCACCTACAAGGAGGCCCGCCCCCACGCCCGCGCGATTCGCGCGGAGATCCGGGACGGCAACATGCCGCCGTGGCATGCCGACGCCCCGCACGGCACCTTCCTGAACGAGCGCGGGCTGACCGATGCCGAGAGGGACGTCCTCATCCGGTGGGTCAGCAACGGCGCCCCGGAAGGGGATCCGAAGGACCTGCCTGCCCTGCCGATCTACCCGGAAGGGTGGGCGATCGGCCAGCCCGACGTCGTCTTCGAAATGGCGGAGGCCTACGCCATTCCCGCTGAGGGTGTCATCGAGTACGAGTACTTCTACGTCCCGACGAACTTCACGGAGGCGCGCTGGCTGAAAGCCATCGAGGTCAGACCCGGCAACCGGGAGCTGGTCCACCACGTTCTGGTGTTCTACAAGGCCAAGCCGGATGCGCCGCGGGGCGCGCCGGTGCTGCGCCTGAACCGGGAGCAGATGGCGCTGCCCGAGCGGCCGCCGGGCGCCCGGCCACCGCGCGAGGACGGGATCCCGGGGCGGCTGCTGGCCACGTACGCGCCCGGCACCAACCCCCAGGTCTTCCCCGAGGGTACGGCCGTCCGGCTCGAGCCCGGCGGGGTGCTCGAGCTGCAGATGCACTACACGGCGAACGGAACGCCGGGAACGGACCGGACGAAGGTCGGGATGATTTTCGCGAAGGAGCCCCCGGCCAGCGAGGTGCGCGTCACCCACTTCTTCAACACGACCTTCACGCTGCCGGCCGGCGCGGCGGAGACGCGCGTCGACGCCGACGTGGCGTTCGTGGCCGACGGCATCGTCTGGGGCATCTTCCCGCACACGCACGTGCGCGGCAAGAAGTGGGAATACGTGCTGGAGCTTCCGGACGGCACGCGGAAGACGGTGCTCTCTGTGCCACGCTACGACTTCAACTGGCAGACCTACTACATGTTCCGTGAGCCGCTGCGCGTGCCGGCCGGGTCGAAGCTCGTCTCGAGCGCGTGGTACGACAACTCGCCGGGGAACGAATCCAACCCGGATCCGAAAATCGACGTGAAGTGGGGCGACCAGACCTGGGAGGAGATGCAGTACACCGGGCTGCTTTTCAGTCCCGTTTCGGCGCCGCGATAGCAGCCTGAGGCGCATTCATGCACGCACGAGTCGCGGCGATCGTCGTGGCAGGCGTTGTCTCCGCGTCAGCGGTCCTGTGGATGCCGGTGCAGGCCGCCGGACAGTACGCGCCGAGGAAGCAGCCGGAGAACGTCCCCACGTTCAGCCGGGACGTAGCCCCGATCTTCTACAAGAACTGCACCGGCTGCCACCGGCCTGGCGAGATCGCCCCGATGTCGCTCCTCACCTACAAGGATGCGCGGCCCTGGTATCGCGCCATCCGCGAGAACGTCGAGGACGGTGTGATGCCGCCCTGGCACGCCGACCCGAGGCATGGGCGCTTCGTCAACGACCGCAGTCTCTCGCCCGGGGAACGGGACACGATCGTGCGGTGGGCACGCGGCGGCGCGCCGGAGGGGGACCCGCGCGATCTACCGCCGCAGCCGACCTACCAGGACGGCTGGAACATCGGGGCCCCCGACCTGGTTGCGGCCATGCCCGAGGCTTACACGGTCCCGGCCGAAGGCTTCGTGGAATACGAGTACATCGAGGTCCCGACCGGGCTCACGGAGGATCGCTGGATTCAGGCCATGGAAGTCCGGCCCGGCAACCGCGCGGTCGTGCACCACGTCATCGTGTATGCGCGCAGTCCGCAGCCCGAACGGCGCCCGACCGGGTTCCGCCCGGCCGACGGCATGGACATCCCGGCCGGACAGACAGGCGGGCCGCGTGAGGGTGAACGGAAACGGGCGCGGGGGATCAGCCGCTTCCCGCCGCCCGAGCGCATCGGCACTGCGATCGGCGGCTTCGCGCCGGGCAGCTCGACGCTGAGCTTTCCCGACGGCGCCGCGATGCTCCTGCGCGCGGGAACGACGCTCGTGCTGCAGATGCACTACACCACGAGCGGCAAGGAGGAGAGCGACCAGACGAAGCTGGGCTTCGTCTTCGCACGTGAGCGGCCCACGCGTGAAATGCGGTTCGCCGCGATGTCGAACGGCAATTTCGTCATCCCGGCCGGCGCGGCCGATCACTCCGTGACCGCCGAGATGACCGCGACGGCCGACGTCACGCTCCGGCAGCTCCTCCCGCACACGCACTTGCGGGGCAAGAGCTGGGAGTACACCGCGATCTACCCCGATGGGCGCTCGGAAGTGGTGCTGTCGGTGCCCCGGTACGACTTCAACTGGCAGACCGACTACGTCTTCGCCGAACCGTTGAAGCTGCCGGCCGGCTCTAAAATCCGCGCCGTGGCGCATTACGACAACTCCGCGGCCAATCCGGCCAACCCCGATCCGACCGTGGACGTCCGCTGGGGCGATCAGACCTGGGAAGAGATGATGTTCACGGCGTTCGTGTACTCGATCGACGGCGTGGCGCCGGGCACGGTCCTGACGACGCCGGCCGGCTCGCGCGGAAGGTGAGGCGGCGCTGGATTGCTGCCGCCCTGCTGGCGGCCAGCGCACCCGCCGCCCTGCTCTTCGCCCACGATCCCCTCACCCGCCGCGTCACCTGGAACGGCGACGTCGCACGCATCGTCCAGGCGCGCTGTGTGCGCTGCCATACGGAAGATGGGCGGGGGCCCATGTCGCTCGCGACCTACGAGGACGCGCGGCCCTGGGCCCGCGCCATCCGCGAGGAAGTGATTGCCCGGCGGATGCCGAAATGGCACGCAGCGCGCGGCTACGGGGAGTTCCGCAACGACCCTTCCCTCTCGCCGTTCGAGATCGCGCTGGTGGCCGCGTGGGCCGACGGCGGCGCGCCCCGGGGTCCCGAAGTGGATGTCACCAGCGCGGAACCGGCTCCTGCCGGCGCGGCGCTCCCCGGCCCGCCCGAGGGGAAGGTTCGCCGCCGCCGCATTTCCTGCGGAGCGCGCAGGCTCCCCCCCGGACGGCTCCTCGCGTTCCGTCCGATTCTCGAGAAGGGTGCGTCGGTCGGGCTCGGACTTCGCGCGAAAGAGGGCGATCAGCTCGTGCTGGGCTGGATCCGCCATTTCGATCCCGAGTTCCCGGAGACCTACTGGCTCCGCACGCCCATCGACATCACAGCCGGCACGGTGCTCGTGACCGACGCCGCGCGGCCGTGCGCGATCGAGCTCGTGTTCAGCGCGCCTCGATGACGAAGGCCGCCGTGACCACGTGGCCGGCCCGCTGAAACTGGACCCACACCTTGTAGCGGCCTGTTCTGGGCAGCACCGGATCGAACACGATCGCCGGACCGCCGGTCGCGGGCCCTTCGGGATGACCGTGGATGGCAGCCGTGAGGTCCGGCGTCACGACGAGCAGATGACCCGATGCTCCGAGAAACGGCTCCAGGTCCGTGACCGGCGCATCCGTCGCAGCGTCGGAGAGGGTGAAGACCAGGCGCGCCGGTTTGAGCTCGATCGGGTCGCCGGCATCGAGTCGAATTCTGACTCCCTCGACGATCTGTTCGCGGGGCCCCGGCTGCGGCACCGGCGTCGCGGCGAAGAGCGGGCCCGCATAGCCGGGCGTGGCGAGCGCCCGATGCAGGAGTTGCGGGGTCCCGCCCGCAGGCACGAAGTCGGCCAGCAGCATGTATCCGCCGGGCACGATCCGATCGCGCAGCTCGAACGACCCGTCTGCCTGCTGTATCGGGTGGACGTGCGCAAAGCGCTCGAGATCGGTGCCGATCAGGAACAGGTGGAAGGGACGCTCGTGAACCTCGACGAAATCGCGGACCGTCCCACCGCTGTCCGGATCGCGCACGCGCAGCCGGATCGTCGACCGACCGTCGTCCTCGCGCTCGATGGAGACGTCGAGGCGGTACTCGCCGATCCGGGGCGGAGGAATGGCGACGAGCGCCATGCCACAGAGAGGGCACCGGGTCTGACGCGGAGACCTGACGCCAGGGTGCATGGGGCACCAGAAAGCGTCGGGACCTTCTGCCGCGACAATCTCCACGACCAGGCCGGACGGCAGGCGATAGCTGGCGCCGTCCTCGGACTCTTCGAGTGGCTGGCTGCCGGCCCGGCGCAATTCCGCGATCGACGCGGGCACATCCGGCGTGACGAACGCCACCGTCGACACGCTGCCTGCGGGCACACCCCCTCGCAGCACCGAGTCGTCCTGCACGTCGGAAACGCGTCCGCGTGCGCGCAGCCACTCGACCGCCTCCAGATATCTCGCCTCCGCCACGCTCCCACGCGGCGGGCCTCCCGTGGTGTCCTCGACCGCGGTACGTTCGAGGACGACGTACTCGGCGCCGGCGCGCACGGCGGGCCCGTGGCCCTGAAGGACGGCTTTCGTACCGTTTACCCGTGCCGCCACCTCGTCCAGCACGACTCCGGGATCATCCACCCTGACGTGAAGGTGGTGAAACGTGTACACGATCTCGTGGCCGGCCGGCTGCAAAGCCGTGCTGGCGGAGCCCGCGGCAGCCAGCAGGCCCGCACCCGCGCAGATCGCGCCCAATCTGGACATCACGGGCCGACCTCCGTCGGTCTCGAGTCGCTGGCGTCGACGCAGAGGAGGGGCGCGAGGGCGCCGCGCTCGTGCAACCGGACGACCGCGGCGGCCACTTCGGGATCGTAGGCAGTACCGGCGCAGCGCGCGATGTGATCCACGACGTCCTGCAGCGGGCTCGGCGCCCGGTAGGCCCGCGCGGAGGTGAGCGCGTCGAGGACGTCGGCGACGCCGAGGAGCCGGCCGAGGAGCGGAATCGCCACGCCCCGCCGTCCTTCCGGGTACCCGGTCCCGTCCCACTTCTCGTGATGGTAGCGAACGCCTGGCAGCACGGCCCTGACGAGGGGACTCTGGATGTTCGAGAGAATGCGCGCCCCGTGCTCCGGGTGCTTCCGCATCTCCTCGTACTCGCCGGGCGTCAGCCGGTCCGGCTTGTTGAGAATCGAGTCGGGCACGGCAATCTTCCCCACGTCGTGCAGGAGCGCGGAAAGCTGGGCCGTCTCCTGGTCGGCGCTCGCGAGTCCCATCTCGGCGGCCAGCGCCCGGGCGATCGCGGCCACGCGCTCGGAATGGCGGTGGGTGTAGCCGTCCTTGGCGTCAATGGTGGCGGCAATCGCCCGGATGGTGTCGAGCAGCAGCCGCTCGATCTCGCCCAGCAGCCTGACCCGGTGGAGCGCGACCCCGATCTGGTTGCCGATGGCGGCCATCAGCTCGAGGTCGGCTTCCGTGAAACGGCCCGCGCCGCTCTGGCTGTCCACGTACAAGGCGCCCAGGATTTCGTCGGAGGTGCGCAGCGGCACGCTCATGACGGATCGAATGCGCTGGCCGATCACGCTCTTGCCCTCGGCGAACCGCGCGTCGGCGCTGGCGTCGTGGGCGAAGGTCGAGACGCCCCGCGCGATGACGTCCGCGACGAGGGTCCGGCTCACCACGAACGGCGCCGCTGCGGGCGTGCGGACGCGCACGGCGGCCACCTCGAAGTCGCCGTCCGGGCCGTCGCGCCGCAGCACGATGGCGGTGCGATCGGGCTGCAGCACGTCGAAGATCGTCTGCAGGGCGGCCTCCTGCAGCGCGGCCACGTCGCGGGCGAGCGCCAGCGCTTCGGAGATCCGGTGCAGCGTCGTGAGATGGCGCTGGGCGCGCTCGAGCAGCGCCAGATCGAGCGGCGCCGCGCCCATGGTGGCCGACGAGAGCCATTCCAGCTTCGACGGCTCGATGCGCCGGCTGATGACCGACTGCAGCCCCTCGTCCGCGTCCGGCACGGCCCTGGGAGCCGCGGGCTCCATCGGCCGCGCACCATCGCGGCATTCCAGCACCGTCCCGCCGATCCGCACGACGTCGCCGGCACGGATCGTCGCGCTGCCCACCGCCCGATCGTTCACGTACGTGCCGTTCGCCGATCCGAGATCCGTCACGACGGCCTCGCTCCCGCGGCCGGTGAAGGTGCAGTGCCGGCGGGAGACGGCCAGGTCGTCGAGGTGGATGTCGCACTGGGGCACGCGGCCGGCCGTCAGGGTCGCACCCGGTGGCAGCGGAAAAATCCGGTCCGTTCCCTGGAGCGCCAGTGCCAGAGCAGCCGCGGTCACGGCTATAGGATACCGTCCGGCCCGGCTACACCCACGACAGCGCCGACGACCCCGGACTCCGCCCTGTGGCGGTCGGGCGATGCCGTCTGGCACATGAACCCGGGCTGCACGCGGGCGGCGCGCCCTGGGCCTGGCCGTGGGGCGCCGCCGGCGACATCCGGGTGCCCGCCGATCACGACGCCGACCACGTGGCCGACGCGGCGGTGATCCGCCAGGGTGATGCCCCCACCTGGCACGTGCGCCTGAGCGCCACCGGCACCGACGCGCCCGTCCAATGGGGCCGGAGCTGAACACCGAATCTTCCGCAACCGGGCGACTGCACCGGCGACAACCGGTCTATGGGAAGTGATTCGTGGCTTCCGCCTTCAGGCGGAAGGTGACGCGATGTCCAAGCAGCTTGTCCCGATCCACGGTCAGGCGTGCTGATCCGCGGAGCACGAGTGCGACGCCGCCGATGACGACAAACCGGACGTCAGCCTTCGTGAGCGATTCGAGGAGTTCGCGGAAGAGCATGGCTGGGACCAGACCGAACGTGTTCGACGAACGCCAGCAATTCCTGGAGGCGCGCAAGCCGTTCGGTCGGTGTGAGCCGCAGCGACTCGGCAACCTGTGTCGGGTCGACTCCCGGCACCATTCGCGCGAGAATCCGCTCATCCCAGGCGAGCTCGTCCATGAACTCCTGAATACTGCACAATCCGCCACGGTGTCTCAGGACGACGTGTCGTCGTCACGGGCGCCGCGCAGGCGGGATCCGATGAACGCCGCGAGCACGAACGGGGCGCTCAGCACAGCGCCGAGCACCACCATCAGCGGCCACAGTCCGCTGATTTCCCCGCTTCGCACCATCATCGCCGTGAGCTGGCTCGGGACGATCACGATCGTCCAGACCCAGGCGTTGCCTCGCGACAGGAGGCCGAGAGCGAACGCGAACGCCGCGGCGAGCGGCACACCGACCGTCCAGTAGTACGGGCTGTCCCAGGCTTCCCGCCGGCCCCCGAGCGCCTGGATGCCGAGCTCCAGGGCAATGCCCGCCGCCACGCTCGCGAGGACGCAGGTTCGGGCAGTCAGCACGTGCCTGTTATCGGTCCCACGCGCCCGCGGCTTGACCCGGAAGACCGGTCCGGAGCTACCCGCCTGTTCCGCGATTCACGTGTCTTGACAATTCGGAGCGGTTGCCGGCCGACGGGGCCGCCCCACCCGCCAGGCAGGCGCCTCGCTCGTGACAAGTGCTCGTGACAAGTGCTGTTGGCGCCGGGACGGGTGGGTCTGTCGCCGCCGGATTCGATGCAACTGATTCGCGATCGCGCTTGCCCCGCGGTGAGTGTCGTCTCTTCGCTTCCTCCGGGAAGGCGATGATCACGGCTATAGAATACCGGTCCGATGCATACCGTGCGCGCAGGCGCCCTCCGGGTGTCTCTGGCTATTGCCCTCCTCCACCTGCCGGTTGCGGCGCAGACTCACTGGACGGACGAATACCGTGAGACCGCCGCCAGGCTCATTGGCGA
>DASPFV010000123.1:0-2302 GCA_035620975.1 Vicinamibacterales bacterium | reverse complement strand
GTGGACCCGGCCGCCGGACGTGCTGCTCGTGCAGGGCGGGGTGGGCGGCCTCGTGTGCGCGGCCGCGAACTGGCTGGCGTGGCAGTTCGGACCAGCCCGTCCGTTCCTGATCGCCTGCGAGCCTGCATCCGCCGCATGTCTGCTGGAATCGGCCCGCGCCGGCCGGCTCGTCAACATCGCGGATCCCGATGGCGGACGGCAAACGGCGGATGTCGGCACCCTGCGCACAGTAATGGCCGGGCTGCGCTGCGCGGAACCCTCTCCGGCGGCATGGCCCTCCATCAACGCTGGCGTCGACGCGTTTCTTTCCATCCCAGACTCGCTCGCGCTCGACGCGATGGCCAGGCTGAGCCAGCCGATTACTGGAGACGCCGCCATTCCCGCGGGTCCATCCGGTGCGTGCGGCATCGGCGCGTTGTTCGCGCTGCGGGCAGCGCCTGGCGCGGCACCAGTCCGGCGCGCCTGCGGCCTGGGGCCATCCACTCGGGTAATGGCGGTCGTGACAGAAGCGCCGTGAGATAATTTTGCAGTCTATGCCTCGACGACTCGCACCCGCCTCATGGGGACGCTCGACGATCCCGACGGCCTGCCCGCTCGATTGCCCGGACTCCTGCAGTCTGCAGGTCACGGTCGAAAACGGCCGCATCCTCAAGATCGACGGCGGCGACGCGAACCCGGCGACGCGCGACTTCATCTGCGCCAAAGTGAGAAGATTCACCGGCCGCGTCTACGGTGAGGACCGCCTGCTGTACCCGGCCATCCGGAAGGGTCCGAAGGGCCAGGGTCTGTTCACCCGCGTCAGCTGGGACGAAGCGCTGGATCACATCGCTGAACGCATGATGCGGATCCGCGACTCGTCGGGCGCCGAGGCCATCCTGCCGTTCAGCTACGGCGGATCCAACGGGCTCCTCACGCAGGACACGACCGACGCCACGCTCTTTCGGGCGTTCGGGACCTCCCGGCTGGCGCGAACGGTCTGCGCGGCGCCGACGGGCGCGGCCAACCAGGCGCTGTACGGGAAGATGGCGGGCGTCACCTATCGGGACTACGTTCACGCGCGATTGATCATCCTGTGGGGAGTGAACCCCTCGGCCTCCGGCATCCACCTCGTGCCGTTCCTCAAGGAGGCGCGGCAGGCGGGAGCCACGCTCGTCGTGATCGACCCGCGATCGACGTCGCTGGCGCGGCAAGCCGACATGCACCTGTCCCCGCATCCGGGGACGGACCTGCCGCTCGCCCTCGCCATTCACAATTACCTCTTCGAGCGCGGGCTTGCCGACGCGCAGTTCCTCGCGGAACACGCGCGCGGAGTGGACGAGCTCGCCACTCGCGCGGCCGACTGGCCCATTCCCCGCGCGGCCCAGGTCGCAGGAGTGGAGGCCGCCGATCTCGAGCGGCTCGCGGGCCTGTACGCCTCGACCAGCCCCGCGCTGGTCCGCTGCGGCTGGGGCCTGGAGCGCAATCGCAACGGCGGGAGCGCCGCGGCGGCGGTCCTCGCGCTGCCCGCCGTCGCTGGCAAGTTCAAGGTGCGGGGCGGCGGTTTCTCCATGAGCAACTCGACGGCCTGGGGGATCAAGGCCGCGATGTGGGCCGATACCCCCGAACCAGCCACCCGCATCGTCAACATGAACCACCTCGGCCGCGCGCTGCTGGACTACACCGATCCGCCAGTGCAGATGCTCTTCGTCTACAACTGCAATCCGCTGGTCACCATGCCCGACCAGAACCGCGTGCTGCGCGGCCTGGAGCGGGAGGATTTGTTCACGGTCGTCTACGAGCAGGTGTTCACCGACACCTGCCGGTTCGCCGACGTTCTCCTGCCGGCGACGACGTTCCTCGAGAACTACGACATCGCGAAGGGCTACGGTCCGATCAGCCTGCAGCTCGTGCGTCCCGTGATCGAGCCGGTCGGCGAGGCGCGGCCCAACCCGGAAGTGTTCTCGGCGCTCGCCGGCCGGCTTGGCATCGCCTCCGCCGAGGAGGAAACCGATACGCTGCTCCGCGTCGTGAGCCGCATGCCGGGGGCGGTGGGCAGCGAGCTGGTGGAGCATGGAACCGCCACACCCGCGCACGACGGCGCGCCGGTACAGTTCGTGGACGTGTTCCCCCTCACGCCGGACCAGAAGGTGGATCTGTATCCTGAGGCGCTTGCCACCCAGGCGCCTGCAGGGCTCTACGGCTACCAACCCGATCCCGCCACGGATCGCCATCCGCTGGCGCTCATCTCGCCGGCCAGCGAGAAAACGATCTCGTCGACGCTCGGCGAGCTACGCGAGCGCGCCGGGGTGCTGCAGATGCATCC
>DASPFV010000122.1:0-7809 GCA_035620975.1 Vicinamibacterales bacterium | reverse complement strand
TGGGCGAGGCGGTGTGTCACATCAGAAGACATCAGCCGAGGGAGGTTACACCAGGCCGGCGTCTTTCAGCATCCTGCCTGGTCTCGTGCCCGTGCGCCAGCAGCTCGACGACGATCGTGGCCATCAGCACCGGCGCCACCGACAGGACCGCCCAGCGCCAGCGCGTACTGCAGCCACTGCCGGGCGATGACGCTGATGTCGAAAAGGCGGTGCCGGAGGACGGCGTAGGTGATCGACAGGGGGGTGGCCAGGAGGGCCAGCGGCCGCGAGCAGCAGGGCCTGCGACTCGAAGATCGACGCCGCGAGGTTGGGCTTGCGCTCGATCCAGAACGACGCGATGAGCGAGAAACCGGGGCAGGGCCGCCGTCCCGATGCCCGCAAGGACCGCGCGGAGGCGCCGTCGCTCGTTCAGATCCGTGATGTGGCCGTAGTTGACGATTATGATCACGACGACGGCGGCCAGCCAGACGACGGAGGCCGCGAGCAGCGGCGTCGTCGCAGGACCGACGGGACGGAGCACGTCAGCCCCCCTGATCAGTGCCGCAAAATTGGCAAGTGGCCGGGCGGACACGACGGCCGCCACAATCCAGGTCGCGGTCTGGACGCGCGCGGCATACGGCAGGCGACGCGGGAAGCCGGCCACGAACGTCAGGAGCACCGCCGCGAAGTTCAGGCTGCTCGCGTAAGGGATCCAGAGCAGCAGAGACACCGGCACGGGCAGCTCGCGCCAGACAGTGACGATCCGCAGCGGCATGGCTATCGCGAACACGGCGCACGTGAGCAGCAGCCACGCCGCCGTGAGCGCAATGGGGTCGCGCGGCCGCCGCCACGCGATGAGCAGGCCCGCCAGGAGAGTCAGGAACAGCGCGCTGCGGACGATCAGGAGGAACGCACCCGGCTGCGTCCGCCAGTAGGCGGGCGGCATGCGCTCGAGCCGGAGCTGGAGCACTATGGCGCGGCCGTCCCGCTCGACGACGATTGGCATGGGCACGCCCATCTGGAAGTTGGCGCCCACCGCCGCCCAGCTGTCCGCACTCTCCATCCCGAGGCCGTTCAGCGCCACCAGCCGATCGCCGCGTCGAACCCCGGCTCGATCCGCGGGCGAGCCTGGCAGCACGGTCGAGACCATGAGGGTGCCCGGCGCACACGAGAACCCGGCGTTCTCGGGACGCACGATTTCGCAGTAAAGGAGCAGGACGAAGTAGGCGCAGAAGGAGCTGGCGACGATCAGGACCCACACGGGGGGCCAGGTCGCCGGGGCCGAACCCCGGGTCACGCGGATGCGCCGGAGCATCTGGCTCACGAGCACGATCTGTCGGTAGACCGGGTCTGGGGCGACCGGTCGATTATGCGACTGTGAAGCGAAGGAGACCGGAATGTTACAGGGATCGGGGACAGGGATCCGGATTCCGGATCGCGATCAGGAGCCGGCGGTTTCGAGCGCCCGCTTGATGGCGCCGAGCGTGTCGAGCGCGGCTTTCCGGGCCTGCGATTCCGCCATGTTGCGCTTCAGACCGCCGAAGCCGCCCCGGAGCAGATCGCCACGCGAGCGGTTGGCGTAGACGAGGTACGTCGCGGGCGTGCCGTCCGTCGCCGACAGCAGCGTCGCGACCGCCAGCGACCCATCGTAGTAGTGGCTCGCGTAAATCTGCTTCTGGACGACGAAGGCGCGGTCACTCCGTGACGGAGGCTCGTAGACGATCCCATGGACGATGCTGATGATGGGCTTGAGGCCGAAGCTCTCCCTGGTCCAGTAGAGCACGTCACGCGCGCCGGTCAGCGTGCCGCTCGGATACCTCTCGAGGTACTGTTTCAGCTCGGGCGCGTAGTCGTGGAAATGCGGGGAGCCGGCGAGGATGCCCTGCCACTGCTCGCGCAGGTTGACGGCCCGGTCGCGGTCGTCGTAGGTGACCAGCGCAGCGTCGCCCCGCGCGCGGTATGCCTCGACGTAGCCGACGGCTGACTTCCGCACGAACCCGTTCACGCGATCGACGTAGTCGGCCGCCCCCCAGTCGATTGACGATCTCAGCGTCTCGATGCCGGCGCCGCCGAGCCGGAGGTCGCAACGTCCGGGCCTGCACGACTTCAGTTCGTCGACCTCGCTCCGCTCGAGCGACATCGCCTTCACGTCGTCGAGCGTCGCCGGCTCGCTGAAACGCCCGAAGCCGAGCGTCACCCGGCCGTCGACGTAGCTGATCATCTGCCCGTAGTAGGCGATCGCCCTGTCGCGCGGCACGGCGATCTTCACCGCGGCGACCACGGCGATCTCGGCGGCCGCCTTCGCCGAAGTGGCGCGCGCCAGGACCTGCCCGCCTTCGAGCCCGGCAATCTCCTCCGCCGTGAACCCCGTCCGCGCGAGGTAATCGTGCACCTCGCGTCGCGGATCCTGCGCGGCGGGACGGGTGACGGCGAGCACGGCCACGGCCATGAGGACGGCGCGCAAGTGCGGTCGCATGGAGTGCCATCGTGCCATAATCGGCCACGGAATGACACAGCCACGGAATAACACGGAAGAACACAGATGGACCCTGAAGGAAGAATGACGAGCGCAGGCATGTCACATTCCAGGCTTCACCTTGCGCTCGCCCTCGGCGTGCCGCTCGCCGTGATGGCCCTGGGCTCGGCGGCCGCGCGTCGAGCCGAAAGCCTGCAGGCGCCGGCGCCGGGTTCAGGGCGGCTGACCGTCCGCCAGGACGAGGGCGCCGGCACGATCGCGGTGTTCAGGGCCGGTAGTCGTGACCCGGTCGTGACCCAGAACGCCAGGGCCGACCGCCGGCCGTATCTGCATCCGATTGCCGCCCCGGATGACGCGGGCGTGCTCACCGAGGACCGTCCGGCGCACCATCCGCACCAGACCGGGCTCTTCTGGGGCTTCACGCGCCTGAACGGGCGCGACTACTTCCACAATCCCGGGGGCGAGTACTGGCGCCGTGTGTCGGCCGCCGTCATGCGGGGCGACGCCTCGCAGCCGCAGGACGAGGTGCGCTGGCAGACTGTCTACGACCTGCTCGATGCGACGGGCAACGTCGTCATGAACGAGACGCAGCGCTGGTCGATGCGCGAGCGTGACGGCACGTTCGTGCTCGATCTCGAATGGCGCGGCGAGGCGCGCACCGACCTGACGATCGATCGCTACGACTACGGGGGGCTGTTCCTGCGGATGCCCTGGCGCGAGGGCATCGCGGGGGAGGTCGTCAACGCGGCGCGCCAGCGAAACGAGCGCGCGGAAGGGCAGCGGGCGATGTGGATCGACGTGGGCATGCAGGTCGACGGCCGCCGCGACCTCGCGCACGTGGCCATTTTCGATCATCCCGACAACCCGGGCTACCCGCAGCCGTGGCGCGTGGACGGGCAGCTCGGCGTGGGATCCGCCAGGTTCCGCACGGGCGCCCTCGCGCTGAAGCAGGGCGAGGTCGACATCGTCCGTCACCAGTTCGTGGTGTACACCGGAACGTTGAGCGACATCGAGCTGACCAGGGCATGGGCCGAGTTCAGCGGGAACCGGTCGATGTACGCCACCTCGGCGCTCTGGGGGATCGCGCAGCGCGAGGGGCGTGACGCGACGTTCCTGACGCCAGAGCAGGCCGTCGCGCAGATGACGCTCGCCGACGGCTACAGTGTGACCGCCTGGGCGGCCGAGCCCGCAATCGCCCAGCCGATGGCGTTCTGCTGGGACGACCGTGGCCGGTTGTGGGTAGCCGAGAACCGCGACTACGAGTCCCGCGTCGGCGGGTTCTCGAAGGCCGGCACGAGCCGCATCCTCATCCTGGAGGACACCGATCGTGACGGCGTGGCCGACAGTCGGAAGGTCTTCATGGACGGGATCATCTTCCCGTCTGCGCTGGCCGTTGGCTTCGGGGGCGTGTTCGTGGGCGCACCGCCCCACCTGCTGTTCGTGCCGGACCGCGACGGCGACGACAGGGCGGACGAAGGCGACATCGAAATCCGGCTCACGGGCTGGGGCATCCGGGATCGTCACGAGGTGGTGAACAGCCTGCACTGGGGGCCCGATGGCTGGCTGTACGGCCTCCAGGGGTACGCGACCTCGTCCAAGGTCCGCAAGCCCTCGGGCCGCGAGCGGCTCTTCCGCCGCGGCGAGCCGTTCCCGGAGGAAATTCTCCAAGGCGAGGGCGTGGAGATCAACGGCGGCGTGTGGCGGTACCATCCGACGAAGGACGTGTTCGAGGTCGTCGCTCACGGGTTCAGCAATCCCTGGGGCATCGACTACGATGCGAAGGGCCAGCTCCTCATCAGCGCCTGCGTCATCCCGCACCTCTTCCACGTCGTCCCGGGCGGCATCTACCACCGGCAGGGCGGGCAGCATTTCAATCCCTACGTGTACCGCGACATCCAGACGATTGCGGATCACCGGCACCGGTCGGCGCACGGCGGCGCGCGCGTGTACCAGTCGGACGCGTTCCCGGCATCGCAGCACGGTCGGGTGTTCATGGCGAACATCCACGAGCACGCGGTGCTCTCGGACGTGCTGACGCGGAAGGGCTCCGGCTTCACCGCCAGCCACGGCGACGATTTCCTGATGGCTAACAACGCTCAATGGATTGGCTTCAGCGTCGAGATCGGCCCGGACGGCGCCGTCTACGTCCTCGACTGGCACGACAGCGACATCTGCGGCACGGACGTGCTGCACCAGGAGACCGGGCGCATCTACCGCATCGCTCCGAAGCAGTCGCTTTCGGAGCCCTTCGAGGGTCGGTACGCGGATCTGTCGAAGATGCCGGACGAGCGGCTCGTCGAGCTCCAGACGAGCCGGAGCGACTGGCACGCACGGCGGGCGCGGGTGGTGTTGCAGCACCGGGCAGCCAGGCAAGGCCTCGCGCCCGCCACGCACGATCGACTGCGCGGGATGTTCGGCACACATGCCGATCCGGATGTGCGCCTCCGCGCCATGTGGGCGCTGCACGTGACCGGCGGCTGGACGCCGGGGGCTCTACTCGACACGCTCCGCGACGCCGACGACTACATCCGGGCCTGGGCCGTCCAGCTGCTCACGGAGGATCGCGCGCCCTCACCGGAGGCACTGGCGATGTTCGAGCGCATGGCCCGCGACGACCGGTCGCCGGTGGTGCGGCTCTACCTCGCCTCGGCGCTCCAGCGGCTGGACGCCGGCTCACGGTGGGCGATCGCCGACGGCCTGATGGCGCACGGCGGGGACACCACGGACCATAATCTGCCGGTGATGTTGTGGCTCGGGATCGAGCCGCTGGTCGCCGCCAATCCGGAAACCGGACTGGCACACGCGTCCGGAAGCGGGATTCCGCAGATCGCGCAGTTCGCCGCCCGTCGCGCCGTGGATGCCGACGCGCTCGAAGCGGTCGTGGCGGCAGTCGGCCGGTCCCCGGCGACGGTCGCCAGCCTGCTCGAAGGCATGCGCGAAGGGCTGGAGGGCCGGTTCGACGTGACGGCGCCGCCGAACTGGGCTTCCGCCTACGAACGCCTGAAGGGCGGGGATCCCCGCGTCGCCCGCGCAGCCGACGAGGTGGCGCAGCGATTCGGTGACAGCGAATCGGCCAGGCGCAACCTCGCGGCGCTGAAGCAGCGGAGCGACCCGATCGACACCCGGCGGCGGGCCCTCCAGGTTCTGGCCGCGCAACGCCGGCCGCAGCTCGTTGACGCACTCCCGGCCCTGCTCGACGATCCCGGTCTGCGCATCGACGGCATCCGCGCGGTTGCGGCGTACGACGACGAAGGGCTGGGCAGGCTGCTGATCAATCGCTACAAAGGATTCAACGAACAGGAGCGCGCCGAGACGATTCAGACGCTCGCCTCCCGCCCGCGGTACGGTCGGCTGCTCACGGAGGCGGTTGCAGGGGAGGTCATCCCGCGGCGCGACGTGCCACCGCACCTCGCGCGTCAGCTCCGCCGCGTCGTCGGCATCAAGTTCGCGGACGTGTGGGGCGCAGTCGAGCCGAACACGACGGAGGAGCGGGCGTTCTCACGCTACCGGAGCCTGCTCAACGATCAGGCCCTGGGTGCCGCGGACGGGACCAACGGGAAGGCGCTGTTCGCGAGGACGTGCGGCACCTGCCACAAGCTGTACGGCGAGGGCGGCGCGCTCGGGCCCGATCTCACCGGATCGAACCGCGGCAACATCGACTACCTGCTCTACAACGTGCTCAGCCCGAACGCCGACGTGCCCGAGGCCTACCGCATGATGGTCGTCACGACCCGGGACGGCCGCACGTTTTCCGGGACCGTGGCCGCCGAGACGGATCGACAGCTCACGCTGCGCGTGGTCGACCAGGACCCTGTCGTGATCAACAAGGCCGACATCCAATCCAGGGAGGCAACCGCCGTCTCGATGATGCCGCCCGGGCTGTTCGACGGCCTCACGGATCGCGAAGTGCTGGATCTGGTGGCCTACCTGCGCACGGTCGAGCCGATCAGGATGCAGTGAACCTGGTGCGGCTGGCTCCCCCGCGCGACGGGGGAGGCCACTGAGGGCGCCGGGTCGAGGGATTACGCGGTCCAGCGAATCCGACCGCCGGCCCGGCCGTCGAGCCACTCGGCGATGTCCTCGGCCAGCACTTCCGCGTCGGCGCCCACGCCGTCGAGGAATGACGAGTTGCGGCGCCGCATGAACTGAAGCCCCATCGCGTACAGGCCCGGAACCGGTGTGACCCCGCCGTCGTGGAGGATCTCGCCGCGCGTGTCGAGCACGGGCACGTGGAGCCACGGATAATGGCGGCGGAAGCCCGTCGCCCAGATCACGGTTCGAATTCCTTCGACCCGCAGATCGATGGACTCGGGCGGCTCCGAGGGCCACAGGAACGGCACGAACGGCTCGGGGGCGGCGTGGTCGAGCCCGCTTGCACGCGCGAACGCGTCGATGCGCTGGAGCAGCCGCGCGAGCCGCACGTCCGCGCTCACGGTGTGGGCGACCAGGTCGTCGGCGAACGAGACCCGGGTGCCCTCCACGGCGCGCAGCCGGCCGGTGAGCCGGACGCCACGGCCCTGCAGGATCGGCAGGTCGAGAGAGGCGTGGTCGGGCCGGCCCACCAGCTGAAGCGATGGCTGCCGTCTCGAAATCTCCTTGTCGTAGACCTGCTCGATGGTTTCGCTGAAGATCCCCATCGCGTCGAACCACCAGAGGATGTCCCGTCCGCGATACATGCGCGGCAGTCGCGTGTGGCGGCCGACGGCGAGCGTCACCGACCGACCTGATGCCTGGATCTCGTCGGCGAGCTGGATGCCCGACGATGATGCGCCTACGATCAGGACTCCGCCCCGGGGAAGCTGATCCGGTGTGCGGTAGCGGGTGGGAACCAGCTGCAGGATATCGGGAGCGAGTGCTGCCGCAAGGGGCGGCACATCTGGGCTGTCGCAATAGCCCGTGGCGAGGACGACGCTCGTCGCGCGCCAGGCGTCCCTGTCGGTCGTGACCTCGAAGCCCTCGTCCGTCCGGCTGACGGAGTGCACAGTCGTGCCGTGCTCGACCGGCGCTAAGAAGGACCGCGCGTAGGCCTCGAGGAGCGCGACGACCTCGGGCATGGTCATGTACCCGTCCGGATCCGGACCCTCGTAGCGGAATCCGGGCAATCGTGTCTGCCAGTTGGGCGTGAGCAGCCTCAGCGAGGCCCAGCGCTCGCTGCGCCAGCGTTCGCCGAGCCGTCCCCGCTCGAGTACGACGTGGTCGATCCCGCGATCGACGAGGCAGCGGCTCATCGCGAGCCCAGCCTGTCCGCCGCCGATGACGATGGTGCCGGTGGTGTGCATGGGTGGCGACGACCTGACCGCCTGCGGTCGTCAGCCGACCCACCGGCGTGTCCTTCCATAAGGAGAAACGCCGGC
>DASPFV010000121.1:0-4817 GCA_035620975.1 Vicinamibacterales bacterium | reverse complement strand
CTCTGGGCTCTCGGCTCTGGGCTCTAGCTGGGCTCTGGGCTCGGGGCTCTGGGCTCTAGCTGGGCTCTGGGCTCGGGGCTCGGGGCTCCAGTAGGCTCAAGGCTCTCTAGGCTCCGGGCTCGCGGGTCTCAGGGGGATCTGACGAATTGGCGTCGCGTAAAGAGAGCGGCGGCCGGTGAAGGCTGCCGGGAGGGTGCAGTCATGAGGCGTTCTTCACAACCGGCCATCCTGGCGATCGCGGTCGTCGCCGCGATCGTCTTCGTGCCGCAGGCCCGGGTCTGGCACCTCCGCGCCGTCGCACACGGGCCTGAGCAGAGCGGCAGCCTGCCCCAGGTCGTGGTGCTCGCGACGGGCGGGACCATCGCCGGCGCGGCGGCGACCGACGTGCAGGCCGGCTACAAGTCCGGTCAGGTCGGTGTCGACCAGCTCCTGGCCGCCGTGCCGCAGGCAAAGAAGCTCGCGGCGCTCCGGGGAGAGCAGATCTCGAACATCGGATCGCAGGACATGAACGACGAGGTCTGGCTCAAGCTCGCCCGCCGGGTCAACGAGCTGACCGCCATGCCCGACGTGAACGGGGTGGTCATCACCCACGGCACCGACACGATCGAGGAGACGGCGTACTTCCTGAACCTCGTGGTCAAGTCGAAGAAACCGGTCGTCCTCACGGCGGCGATGCGGCCGTCCACGGCGCTGTCGGCCGACGGCCCGCTGAACTTCTACAACGCCGTCGCGGTCGCCGCCCACAAGGACGCCGCGGGGCGGGGCGTGCTCGTGGTCGTCAACGACTGGATCCACGGGGCTTCGTCGCTGACGAAGACCAGCACCACCGCGGTGCAGACCTTCCTCTCCCCCGTCTGGGGCCTGATCGGCACGGTGGCCTACGGCGACATCGAATTCTTCCGTGGACCAGTCGGCCGTCATACCGCGGACTCGGAGTTCTCGATCGACGGCGTGACGACGCTGCCGCGCGTGGACATCATCATGGCCTACGAGAACATGGACGGCGCGCTCATCGAGGCGGCGGTGGCCGCCGGCGCCAAGGGGCTGGTCATCGCCGGCGTCGGCAACGGGAACATGACAGCCGGTGCCGTCGAGGCGCTCGCCGCGCAGGCGAAGAAAGGGATCGTCTGCGTGCGGTCGACGCGCGTGGCGACGGGGCGCGTGGGCCGGAACGTGGAACTGGACGACGACAAGCTGGGGTTCGTCGCCTCGCTGGGGCTGAACCCGCAGAAGTCGAGGGTCCTGCTGCGGCTCGCCCTGACCAGGACTGCCGAGACGAAGCAGATTCAGCGATTCTTCGACGAATACTGAGCGCTCGGCTCCCGATTCCGGACTCGTGATCTTTTATCTTTTCACAGCCCGCGCGAGCTCCGCCTCGGCTTCACCGAAGGCGTAACCGGCGACGAGCTGCTGGAATCGAGACCAGCCGTCGGCGTCGAACAGCGCAGCAAGCGCCGGCGCATTGGCCTCCAGAAAGGCGGCCGCGCCGGGATCGAACTCGGTGAGCATCGCGGTGAGGCGTGCCGCGGCCTCGAGTGACTCTGTCGGATCCGGCAGTGCCGGGGACTGAGGAAGGCGCGCCTCCTCCGGCTTCGGTCCGAGCACGGACCGTAGGTGAGCCACGAGGGGGTCGAGCGCCTCGGCGACTTCCCCCATCGACGCGTCGACCTCCGCGGCGGGTGCACGTTCGCGGATTCGCCTCTCCAGAATGCCGGCGGCCGGGTGCACTCGTGTCGCGCCCAAGTTCCCGGCCACGCCCTTGAGCGAGTGGGCCACGCGCTCGGCGAGCGCGACGTCACCGGCAGCCAGCGCATCCCGGACCCGCGTCACGGCGGACCCCTGCTCTTCGACGAACTGGCGGAGCAGGTTCAGGTACAGCCGCTGATTGCCGCCCACGCGCGTCAATCCGTCGCGAGCGTCGAGGCCCGCTATCGACGGGAGCGCTGTCGCCGACTCGCCCTGAGGCTGCAGGCTGATGCCCCTGGGCTCATCGGCCGGCGGCGGGATCCTCACGGGAGCGCAGAACCTCGCCACCGTCCCGATCAGCTGATCGGGATCGATCGGCTTGGCCACGTGATCGTTCATGCCGGCGGCAAGACACCGCTGTCGTTCCTCGATCGTGGCGTGGGCGGTCATGGCGACGATGGGCAGCGTGGCGAAGCGAGGGTCGGAGCGGATCCTGGCGGTCGCCTGAAACCCGTCCATCTCCGGCATCTGCAGGTCCATCAGCACGACGTCGAACCCCGGCGCCGCCGCCCCGCCCGACAGCAGCTCCACCGCCTCGCGTCCGTTCCTCGCGACTTCGACCGTCGCCCCGGCGCCCTCGAGGAGCTCGATTGCGATCTGCTGGTTGATCTCGTTGTCCTCGGCCAGCAGGACGCGCACGCCACCGAGACGGCGCACCTCGCCGCCCTCCGCGGGCTTCCCGGCGTCCTCGCCGCCGTCGGCGAAGACGTTCACGAGGGTGTCGACGATCATCGACTTCGTGACGGGCTTGACGAGGAATCCATCGAGCTGCAGCCGCTCGGCTTCCTCGCGCACCTCCTCGCGTCCGAACGCCGTGACGAGGACGATCGCTGGTTGATGGGCCAGCGTCTCGTCGCTCTTGATGTGGCGGCTGGCCTGGAGGCCGTCCATCCCCGGCATGCGCCAGTCCATGAAGACGACGTCGTACGGCTGGTCGGCATCCTGGCGACGAATCGCGGCAATCGCGTCTTTCCCGGACGAGGCGACATCCACCCGTCTGGCAATGGCGGCCAGCGATTCCTGGAGAATCTCGCGGGCGGTCGGATTGTCGTCGACCATGAGCGCGCGCAGGTGATCCAGCCGTTCGGGGACCACTCTCCGCGCGGCGGCGGCCTCGGCCACGCCGAGCCAGACGGTGAAGTAGAACGTCGTGCCGGCCCCCGGTTCGCTGTCGAGCCAGATCCGCCCGCCCATCAACTCGACGAGCCGGCGGCAGATCGACAGCCCGAGGCCGGTGCCGCCGTGCTTGCGCGTGGTCGACATGTCGGCCTGCGTGAACGGCTCGAACAGCCGGGCGGCCTGCTCCTTCGTCATGCCGATTCCCGTGTCGCGCACCGAGAACTTGAGCTGCACCTTGCGGCCCGTGTGCTCCAGCCGCTCGACGGTCAGCCGGATCTCGCCGCGTTCGGTGAACTTCACCGCGTTGTTGACGAAGTTCGTCAGGATCTGGCCCAGGCGCAGTGGATCGCCGACGAGCCGCTCGGGGATGTCCGCCGGGACGTGCGCGAGGAACTCGAGTCCCTTCTCGTGTGCCTTCTGCGCGGTGAGCGTTGTCACCGAGCCGATGACCTCGTCGATCGAGAACTCGGTGGCCTCGATGTCGAGCTTGCCGGCCTCGATCTTGGAGAAGTCGAGGATGTCGTTGATGACCGACAGGAGCGAAGTGCCGGCATTGTGAATCTTGCTGACGTAATCGCGCTGTTTGGTCGAAAGCGGCGTCTTCAGGGCGAGGTGCGAGAGGCCGATGATCGCGTTCATCGGCGTGCGGATCTCGTGGCTCATGTTCGCGAGGAACATGGACTTCATCTCGGTCGCTTCCTCGGCCCTTCGCCTGGCGTCGACCAGTTCGCGTTCCAGCCGCTTGGACTCGGTGATGTCCTGGGTCACGCCGAACATGTCCACCGGCTTGCCGCTGGCGTCCCGCACCACGTTGCCGAGCGCCCGGATCCACACGACGCGTCCGTCCACCGGCCGGCGGTACGCGTACACGGCGCTGTAGGCGGGAATCCTGCCCTCCACGGCGGCGGTGAAGTTCTCCATCGTGCCCCTGGCGGCCTCCTCGTCCCCCTCGTGGACGTGCTCGGCCCATTCCGCCACGCGGTAGCGGTAGTCGGCGTTGGGGATGTCGCCGAAGATGCGCGCCGCCCGCTCGGACGAGTTGTACCACCCCGACCCGTCGAGCGGCACGTGCCAGTAGCCGGCCTGTGTCAGCTCCAGCGCCGTGTCCGCAAGGAAGTTCGTGTGCTGGAGCTCCCGGCTCTGCTGGCGCAGCTCGGCCTCGCTCGCCTCGAGCCGCTCGCGCTGCTGCTTGAGCTCCTCCTGCTGTGCGATCAGCTCGTCGTTCTGGGCAAGCAGGCGATCCTGGGTGTGCTGCAGGGCCCGGGTCTGGCTCTCGAGCTGCCGCGCCTGCTCCCGCGTCTGTTCCAGCAGTTCCTGGGTGCGCAGGTTGCGCGCCAGGATCTCCAGGCTCATGGCCGTCACGGGGAGCAGTTCGTCGAGCAGCGCCTGTTCGCGCGGGCTGCAGGAGCGGAAGGAGGCCACTTCTATCACGCCGAGCAGCGCACCCTGGGAGAGGACCGGCAGCGCCGTCGCCTGGAACGGCGCCGCCTGGCCCACGCTCGACCCGATGCGGAGGTAATGCGGCGGGAGGTCCGTCAGGGTCAGGGCCCTCCGCTCCTGCGCACACTGGCCGACCAGCCCCTCGCCGAACGGAACCGAACCCGGCAGGTCTGACTGCTCCGCAAGGCCGTATCCGGCGATCCGTTCGAGGCTGCCGGCCTCTTCATTGAACACGTAGAACGCCGCGACGCCGCCGCCCAGAATCGGCACGAGGCTCGACAGCAGCCGCTGGCCGAACTCCGGCAGCGTTGCGGCCCCCTGCAACTCGCCCGTGATGGTGGAGACGTGGGACTTGACCCAGCGCTGCTCGTCGGTCCGGGCCGCGCCCTGCTTGAGGACGTCGATCGCGCGCGCCAGGGCGCCGGTCTCGTCGGTCGCGCGCACGAACGGCACGGCCCTCGCGTAGTCGCCGGCCGCGATGACATTGACCGACCCTTCCAGGGCGTTGATGG
>DASPFV010000120.1:0-3432 GCA_035620975.1 Vicinamibacterales bacterium | reverse complement strand
CTCAAGGGGGTGCATCTCGCCTTTACGGGCATCCTCTCGCGGCCGCGCAAGGCCGCCGCACGGGCCGCCCGGCGTGCGGGGGCCATCGTCCACGGCGGGCCGTCCGTCCGGACGACAGTGGTGGTTCGCGGGCGGCCCAACCCGCAGCAGGCCGCCGGGCGCGACGGCGGGCTGAAGCTCATGGAGATCAAGCGGCTCCGCGAGAAGGGGCACCGCATCACGCTGCTGAACGAACAGCAGTTCTGGCGGCTCGCACCGAGGCCTTGATCCGGCCGCGGTGCCGAATCCGGCACCGTCCTTGCTGCCGCCCTGCTCATGCCCCTGCGCATCGAAGACTACGCGCTCATCGGCGATACGCAGGCCGCCGCGCTCGTCGGGCGCGACGGCTCGATCGACTGGCTCTGCCTGCCCCGGTTCGACTCCCCGGCCTGCTTCGCCGCGCTGCTCGGCCGGCCGGAACACGGGCGATGGCTGCTGGCACCTGCGGGCGGCGCGAGCCGGGTCACCCGCCGGTACCTGCACGATTCGCTCGTGCTCGCAACGGAGTTCGAGACCACCGACGGCGTGGTGCGCATCGTCGACTGCATGCCGCCCCGCGGCCGCGAACCGGACGTCGTCCGCGTCGTCGAAGGGGTGCGCGGCCGGGTCCGGATGGAGATGGAGCTGATCATCCGCTTCGATTACGGCTCCATCGTCCCGTGGGTCGAACGGGTCGACGGCGTGCTGCGCGCGATTGGGGGCCCTGACGCGCTGTCGCTGTTCACGCCGATCGAGACGCACGGCGAAGATCTGACGACGAAGGCGTCGTTCACCGTCGATGCCGGCCGGCGGATCCCGTTTCTGCTGGTATGGCATCCCTCGCACGAGCCCGTCCCGAAGCCGATCGACGCGCTCGGCGCCCCGGAGGACACCTGCAGGTGGTGGGAGCAGTGGTGCGGCAAGTGCCGCTACGACGGCCCCTGGCGAGATCCCGTCATGCGGTCGCTGATCACGCTGAAGGCCCTGACGTACGCGCCCACCGGCGGCATCGTCGCCGCGGCCACCACGTCGCTGCCGGAGTGGATCGGCGGCGTACGCAACTGGGACTACCGCTACTGCTGGCTTCGCGACGCGAGCTTCACGCTGCACGCGCTCATGCGCTTCGGCTACGTCGAAGAGGCGCTCGCGTGGCGGGACTGGCTGCTGCGCGCGGTCGCGGGCGATCCCGAGGATCTCCAGATCATGTACGGTCCCGCAGGCGAACGGCGGCTGAGCGAATCCACGCTGGACTGGCTGCCCGGGTACTGCGACTCGCGCCCGGTGCGCACCGGCAACGCCGCGGTCCACCAGTTCCAGCTGGATGTTTACGGCGAAGTCCTCGATACCCTGCACCTGACGCGCACGATGCACGTCGAGAGCAACACGGCCTCGTGGAACCTGCAGTGCCACCTGCTCCACCATCTGGAGCGCGTGTGGCAGGAGCCCGACGAGGGTATCTGGGAGGTGCGCGGGCCGCGGCGGCACTTCACCCACTCGAAGCTGATGGCCTGGGTGGCGTTCGATCGGGCGGTCCAGGCCGTCGAACGGTTCGGCCGGAAGGGGCCGGTCGACACCTGGCGCAGGCTCAGAGCGACGGTACACGAAGAGATCTGCCGCAAGGCCTACGACCCGGAGCGCAACACGTTCACGCAGTTCTACGGCTCGCGCGAACTGGACGCCAGCGTGCTGGCGATGCCACTGCTGGGCTTTCTCGCGCCGTCGGATCCGCGGGTCGCCGGCACCATCCGGGCGATCGAGGGAGAGCTTGTTCGAGACGGGCTCGTTCATCGTTATTCCATGTATGAGGGGAGCGAGGAGATCGACGGGTTACCGCCTGGCGAGGGCACGTTCATGATGTGCAGCTTCTGGCTGGCGGACTGCTACGCCGTCACGGGCCGGCGGGACGAGGCGATGGCCCTCTTCGAGCGGCTGATCGGGCTGGCGAACGACGTCGGGCTGCTCTCGGAGGAGTACGATCCGGCGGCCGGGCGCATGCTGGGCAACTTCCCGCAGGCGTTCTCCCATGTCGGGCTTCTGAGCACGGCGCTGCGCCTGGCAGAGACCTCTCCGGCGTCGCGGGATCTGTTCGCTTCCGGAAGGTGAATCGTTGTAAAAGGGTACAATCCTGCGCGCATCGCGTTGCTGCGGTCCTTCGACAGCTCCGGCGTCGTCCCAGAGACCTTTCGGGGGAAGGAGTCGATGCAGCTGCAGGGTCCAGCGAGCACCGGAGGGTCCGACGCGAGCCTCATGCGCGTCGAGGCATAGGCACGGACGGCCGCGCGGCGGGTTGGGCATCAAACCCAAAATCCGATGCAATCGAGTTGCTCGTTCATTCTCAAGGGCTTGCGGGCAGGAGACGGTGTTATGATCCGGGTCGCCAGTTCCCAGACCCGGGTTTGGCCATGCGCTGCCATCGATGCGGTCGGTCCGTCGCGCCGTCCACGGGCGGGTGCCCGGCGTGCGGGGCTCCGCTCACTGTCGGCGTCATGACACCGCCTCCTGGAAAGGGGCTCGGCACGGGACCCGGTCGACACGACAGCGACTCCGGTGAGCAGACGGTCCTTGGCGCCGACGATGCGGGAACCGTCCTGGGGGGTGCTGGCGGAGGCGGGGTCCCCCAAGCGGAAGACCAGACACGTCTTGCAGCGCCGCCCGACGGCAGACTTCCTCAGGACGGCACACTTCCTCGAGACGACGATGGAACTCGTCTAGCAGTGTCCCCCGATGCTGCTGGGACGGCTATTCCCGGCCCGGACGAGACCCGACTGGCCTCGATGCCGGACTTGAACCCGGACGAAACTCGCCTGGCCTCGCGCGACGCCAGCCCGGACGAGACGCGACTCGCCCCCACGCCGCGTCCCTCGATTGGGAGACTCCGCCCAGGAGCAGGCGCCCCCACGCCCCGGCCACCGAGCAGGCCGGCGTCGGGCCGGCGGGGTGGTTCGGGAGGAACGCGGGAAACGCGCCCACCCCGCGCCGACGCCGCGTCCACGGGTCCGCTCGAGATCGGCGAGAGCTTCGGTGACCGCTATCACATTATCCGTATGCTCGGCATGGGGGGGATGGGTGCGGTGTACCAGGTCTGGGACGCCGTGCTGGAAGTCGCGGTCGCGCTCAAGGTGGTGCGACCCGACGCAACCGATGACGCCGCGATGGCGGCGGAGATCGAGCGTCGCTTCAAGCGCGAGCTGCTGCTGGCGCGCAAGGTCACGCATTCCAACGTCGTCCGCATCCACGATCTCGGGGAGATCGACGGCATCAAGTACATCACGATGCCGTACATCGAGGGGACCGATCTCGCCAACATCCTGAGCGAGCGGAAGACGTTGACCGTCCGGGAGGCCTTGCCTCTTGCGCGGCAGGTCGCTTCCGGCCTCGAGGCTGCGCATCACGCGGGGGTGGTTCACCGCGATC
>DASPFV010000119.1:0-11726 GCA_035620975.1 Vicinamibacterales bacterium | reverse complement strand
CCGATCTGCCGGCTCAGGTTCGGGCGTTGGAAGTTCCCGTTGATCCCTTCGGTCGCGAGAAAGAAGAACGCCTTGTCCTTCTTGATCGGCCCGCCGATCGTGCCGCCGTACTGCTCGCGATGGAACTGTTCGAGCTTCGATCCGTCGGACAGATCACCGGTCAACGCCTCCAGACGTTGAAAGTAGAACAGGCTGCCCTTCGTGGCATTGGTGCCGGACTTGGTGACGACGTTGACGACGCCTCCGGCGGTTCGGCCGAACTCGGCCGGGGCGCCGGTCGCGATGACCTGGAACTCCTTGATGGCATCGAGCGTGATGTCGATCGACGCGCGCTGACCGCCCGCCTGCTCGCCGAAGAACCCGTTGTTGTAGTCGCCGCCGTCCAGGCTGATGTTGTTGAAGATGCCGCGCTGGCCGGCGAACGTGATCTCGTCGCCGTCGGGCCCCTGCACGATGCTGACGCCCGGCGTCAGCGTCAGCAGATCCTCGAACTTGCGTCCGAGAATCGGGATGGATTCGACCGTCAGCTGGTTGATCGTCGACGCCGAGGCGGTGCGCGACGTCTCCACGAGGCTGGGAGAGGTGGTCACGGTGACCGTCTCGGCCACACCCGAGACCTTCATCGAGACCGGCAGGTTCACCGCCTGCCCGACGGTCAGCGTCACGTTCTCCTGGACGACGGTGGCGAAGCCCTCGAGGCTGAACGTCACGCGGTAGCTGCCAGGAGGCAGCTGCAGGAACACGAAGCGTCCGTCGGCCTCGGTGACCTGCGTGCGCGTCAGGTTGGTGTCGACGTTGCGGGCTTCCACGGTCACTCCCGGCAGGTTTGCGCCGGTCGGGTCGGAAACCGAGCCCTGAATGACCCCGGTTGTGATTTGCACCTGGGCGAGAACGGGCTGAGGGGACAGCGGGCTCAGCAGCCAGAGAAGCGCCAACCCGACCACGACGCGCCAGTAAGAGACCATACAGCTCCTTCCGTTTCCTTCCGTTGAGATGGCGGCAGCTTATACCTGTGGCTGAGCCGGGACAAGGCGTGAGGCATTCCGACATCCCTGTCGGATGACGCATGTATGGCGCGCGCCTGCCCAACAACCACCTGAGCTTCGGTAAAACGCAGGCGCGCCGGACTGCCGGCGCCGGCACGTGTTGTGAAAAGACGTGCTGCGTGAGCCGCCACCTTCGTCCCATCCGGCTGACGTTGGCCGCGCTCGTCGTCCTCTCTGCCGTCGCGGCGACGGCACACCAGCAGCCGATCAACCCCGACGCCAAGCTGCTCCAGGATTTCCAGCAACGCATCGACGACTACATGGCGCTGCACGAGAAGGTCGCGAAAGGGGCGGCGGAGCTCCGCCCCACCAAATCGCCGGAGGCGATCAAGGCGGCTCAGGAGAACCTGGCCGCGCGAATCCGCGCCGAGAGATCGGCCGCGAAGCAGGGAGACATCTTCACCCCTGAAATCGCGCGGCACATCCGGCGGCTGCTGCGGCCGGAGCTCAAGGGTCCTGATGCCGCCGAGACGAAGAAGGCCATCAAGGACGACAGTCCTCCCGGGGTTCCGCTGAAGGTCAACGGACCCTACACGGCCGACGCGCTGCCGACAGTGCCGCCCAACGTGCTCCTGCGACTGCCCCGCCTGCCCGAGGACCTCGAATACCGCATCGTCGGCAAGGACCTGATCCTGCGCGACGTGGACGCCAATCTGATCGTCGATTTCATCCCCGGCGCCATCCCCTGAGGAACACCGTCATGTCCCGTTCGTACCGTTCGGCTTGCGTTCTGGTCCTCGCCCTCGCGCTCTCGTCCGTATACGCGCACGGACAGGTGGCGCCGCCGCGCCAGGAGGATTCCCTCTGCTTCGCGATTCTGGGTGACGCCGGCACGGGCGGCAGTGCGCAGCGTCGAATCGCCGGGCAGGCAGCCGCCGCCCACGGGCCGTTCCCGTTCGAATTCGTGCTGATGCTCGGCGACAACCTGTACGGGGACGAGGATCCCGACGACTACGCGCGCAAATTCGAGCAGCCGTACAAGCCGCTGCTGGACGCCGGCGTCGAGTTCTACGCGGCGCTCGGCAACCACGACGAGCCGGCGCAGCGGTTCTACAAGCTGTTCAACATGAAGGGCGAGCGCTATTACACGTTCAAGAAGGACAGCGTGCGGTTCTTCGCGCTCGACAGCAACTACATGGACCGCGCGCAGCTCCAGTGGCTCGAGAAGGCCCTCCGCGAGGACGACGCCGACTGGAAGATCGCGTACTTCCACCATCCGCTCTACTCGTCGGGAGAGCGGCATGGATCCGACGAGGTGCTGCGCGAGCAGCTGGAGCCGCTGTTCGTCGAGCACGGCGTCGACGTCGTCTTCACCGGCCACGAGCATTTCTACGAGCGGATCAAGCCGCAGAAGGGCATCGCCTATTTCATCTCCGGCAACGCCGCCAAGCTCCGCCGCGGCAACATCGGCCAGTCCACGATCACCGCGAAAGGTTACGACCAGGGCTATACCTTCATGCTGATCGAGATCGCCGGGGACGAGCTCCATTTCCAGGCCGTCACCGACAAGGGCCAGGTCGTCGATTCGGGCGTCATTCACCGACAGAAGCGGGAGAGCTCGATACTCTTCTGAACCTGGAACCCGGAACCGGGAACCAGGAACCTGCAACCGGGAACCTGGAACCGGGAACCTCGCACCTGGAACCCAGCGTATAGCTGGTATGCCCATCCGTCTGCGCCGTGTCCTGCGCCGCCTGGCGCGCACGCCCCTGTTCACCTCGGTCGCCATCCTCACGCTCGGGCTCGGGATTGGCGCCAACGCCGCCATCTTCAGCGTCGTCAACGGCGTCCTGCTGAAGCCCCTGCCCTTCGACGAGCCCGCCACGCTCGTTGGCGTCTGGCACACCGCCCCGGGACTGGGGTTCCCGGTGATGAACCAGTCGCCGGCCACCTATCTCACGTACCGCGACGAAGGACGGTCGTTCGACGACATCGGGCTCTGGGACAACACCGCCGTGTCGGTCACCGGCATCGGCGAGCCGGAGCGCGTCGAGGCCCTCGTGGTGACCGACGGCACGCTCGGTGTGCTCCGGGTGGAGCCGCTGCTGGGCCGCCGGTTCACGGCCGACGACGATTCGCCGAAGACGCCGGAGCGCGTGATGCTCGCGCACGGCTACTGGCAGCGCAAGTTCGGCAGCGACCCTGGCGTCGTCGGCCGGCAGGTCACCGTGGACGGCCGGCCGCGCGAGATCATCGGCGTGCTGGGCCCGGGCTTCCGTTTCCTCAACCGCAACCCGCAGCTGGTGCTGCCATTCCGGATCAACCGCGCGGAGGTCTTCATCGGGAATTTCAGCTACCAGGCGCTCGCGCGGCTGAAGACGGGCGTCACGATCGAGCAGGCGAACGCGGACATCGCGAGGATGCTGCCGCTGGTCGTCGAGCGCTTTCCGCTGCCCAGCGGCTTCACGAAGGACATGTTCGAGGAGGTCCGGTTCGGGCCCAACGTGAGACCGCTGTCGGAGGACGTGATCGGGGACGTCGGACGCGTGCTCTGGGTGCTGCTGGGCACGGTGGGAATCGTTCTGCTCATCGCGTGCGCCAACGTCGCAAACCTCTTCCTCGTACGCGCGGAAGGCCGTCAGCAGGAGCTGGCCATTCATACCGCGCTCGGGGCGAGCTGGCGGCGCGTCTCCTGGGAGCTGCTCTCCGAGAGCCTCACGCTCGGCCTGCTCGGCGGCGCAGTCGGACTGCTCCTCGCCCAGGCGGCCGTCCGCGTCCTGGCGTCGATGGCCCCGGAGGGCCTGCCCCGCGTCGACGAGATCGGCGTGGACGCGACAGTGATCCTGTTCACGGTGGCGATCTCGCTGGCCGCGGGGCTGCTGTTCGGCCTGATCCCGGTGTTCAGGTTCGCCCGTCCGCAGGTCGCGGCCGCCCTGAAGGAAGGCGGCCGCCTCTCGAGCGCCGGCCGCACGCGGCATCGCGCCCGGAACACGCTGGTCGTCACGGAGATCGCGCTGGCCGTAGTGCTGCTGGTCGCGTCCGGGCTCATGATCCGGACCTTCGTGGCGATGCGCACCGTCAACCCCGGCTTCCAGCGGCCGGAAGAGGTCCTCACCCTTCGTGTCGCCATCCCGTCCACCATCGTGGAGGACCCGGCACAGACGGCTCGCACGCACGAGCAGATCCTCCGCCGCATCGAGCAGCTGCCGGGCATCACCTCCGTCGGCCTCTCGAGCTCCATCACGATGGACGGAAACGACAGCAACGACCCGATCTTCGTGGAGGACGTTCCCGCTCCGCCGGGGCGCATTCCCCCGCTCCGCCGTTTCAAGTGGATCTCGGAGAACTACTTCGAGACGATGGGGCGGCCGGTCCTCGCGGGCCGGGCGATCACGTGGCAGGACGCCCACGACGCGGCGCCGGTCGTGGTCGTGTCCGAAAACTTCGCCAGGGAGTTCTGGAAGGAGCCGGGGGCCGCGCTCGGCCGCCGCATACGCCAGTCGCCCAGCAACCCGTGGCGCACGATCGTCGGCGTCGTCGCCGACGAACGCGATGATGGCGCGGCGCAGCCCGCTCCCGCGGTGATCTACTGGCCAGTCCTGATCAAGGAGTTCTGGATCATGCCAGTGTACGTCCAGCGGAATCTGGCCTACGCGATCCGGACGCCGCGGACCGGGTCGCCGACGCTCTTGAAGGAGATTCAGCAGGCTGTCTGGTCGGTGAACCCGAACCTGCCGGTCGCGTCGGTCCGGACGCTGACGGAGATCCAGGCCGACTCGATGGCCCAGACCTCCTTCGCGCTCGTGATGCTCGCCATAGCGTCGGCTGTCGCCCTGCTCCTCGGCATGGTGGGCATCTATGGCGTGCTGGCGTACGTGGTGGCGCAGCGCACCCGCGAGATCGGCATCCGCATGGCGCTCGGGGCCGCCCAGCGCGACGTCAGCCGTTTGTTCCTGCGCTACGGCCTCGTGCTGGCGGGCGCCGGCATCGTGCTCGGGCTCGGCGCCGCGGCCGCAGTCACGCGCGTCATGTCAGCCCTCCTCTACGGCGTCACCGCGCTCGATCCCGCGACCTACGCCGGGGTCGCGGTCGGGCTCGGGCTCACGACGCTCCTCGCGAGCTACCTGCCGGCGAGCCGCGCCGCGCGGGTGGATCCGGCGGAGGCCCTCAGGCGCGAGGTGTGACGCTCACTGCGGCTCGAGCAGCCAGATCTCGTCCGACAGGTGCACCCCGTTCGTGGTGGCGAGCGATCGGCCGTCGGGCGAGATGGCGAAGGGATGGTTCGTGCCGACGACCTTCAAGGGCAGCGTCCTCGATTCACCGGTCGCGAGGGTCACGATGCGGACCTCCTGGCCCGCCGCGCCGAAGGCCAGATAGCCGATCTCGTCGCCTCCTGGCAGCCACACGGGCCAGCTGCCTTCGGCCGTCAGCCGGCGCTCGCCCGTGCCGTCGGCACCGATCACGAAGATCCCGCCGGCGTATCCGCGATTCGCGGCGAAGGCGATCCGGCTGCCGTCCGGCGACCATTTCGGCACCGCGCCGGGCGAGGCGGTCAGTCGCCGCGCCGGGCCCCCGGTCGCGGTGCCGATGTAGATATGCTCCGCGTCGGGATCGACGCTCGTGAACGCCAGCCATCGGCCGTCGGGAGAGACGTCCGCGAACGCCTCGCCGGTCGTGCCGCTGAAGTCGAGCATCGCGCGGTGGCCGCCGGCCAGGGAGACAGTGCCGATCTGCCGGGGCGTTTTCCAGGTGTGAAAGAACAAGGCACGGCCGTCGACCGAGAACCGGGGATAGATCTCGCCCTGCTCCCCGGACGTGACCTGGCGGGTCGCGCCGTCCGATGACGCCGCGATCCAGACGTGCCAGATCCCGTCCACTTCGCCGCGGCTGAACGCGACCTCCCGTCCATCCGGCGAGAAGGCGGGTCCCCAGAGGAACGGCGCGTGGGTCGTGAGCGTGCGCGTCGTGCCGTCCGCCAGGTCGTGCAGTTCGAGGGAGATTCGCCATCGTGAATTGAGGAAGACGACCGTCCCGTTCCTCGCGACGCTCGGCACTTCGTCGGGCCCGGCGCCCGTCGTGAGGCGCACCGGCGTACCGCCCGTCAGGGGAGCGAACCAGAGGTTCGTCGCGCCTCCGCGGTTCGAGGCATAGACGAATCCCCTGCCGTCGGGCGTGAACGCCGGAGAGTCAGCGAACACCGGCGGCGGATCGCTGACGGCGCGGCGCAGCGACGAGCCATCCGCTCCGATCAGCCAGATCTCGGTCGCGATGCCGCCCGTCCCCCTGACGAAGGCGATCGTGCGACCGTCCGGTGACCAGGCCGGGCTCCGGATGAACGGGTAGACGCTGTCGCTGGCGAACACGGCGCGCGCCTCCGATCCGTCCGGCGAGGCGACTACGAGCTCGACGGCCGTTCGGTCGCCGCGGCGGCGCATGAAGGCGAGTCGCCGGCCGTCCGGCGACCAGGCCGGGTACGCGCCGCCGGGGATCGACGCGAGGACGTCGCCGCCGAGCGCAGGCACGACGCGGATCTCGGGCTCGGCGCCCTTCGCGCCGCGGCGGGTGAACGCGATCCGCTCGCCGTCGGGCGCGAAGCGCGGTGTGTCCTCGCGGGCCTCGTCGTCGGTGAGCCTGAGCTGCGCGCCGCCAGCCACCCGCGCCACGTACAGATCGGTCTGTCCGTCGGCGCTCTCCCCCACGTACGTGAGCATGCGGCCATCCGGCGAGACGTCGGGATCGTAGGTGCGCTCGTCGGAGGAGGACAGCCGCGTCAGACTGCCCGCGGCAGCCAGCCGCTCCCAGGGCACCGCGCGCGGTCGCACGATCCACCACACGACGAGCGCAGCCAGCAGCACTGTCGCGGCGGCGGCCGCCACGAGCCAGGGCCTGCGCCGCCCCGATTCCCGCCCGCGCGGCAGCGGCATGACAACGTCGGACTGAATGGCCTCGAGCGCCGCGTGCACCTCAGCTGCGCTCTGGTAGCGCTGCGCCGGCTCCTTCGCGAGAGAGCGCTGAATCACGGTCCGGAGGAGCGGCGGCACGTGCGCGGGAAACGGCTCGGGCGGCGCCCGGAGAATCGCGGCGGTCAGCTCGAACTCGTTCCGGCCGCGGAACGGCAGCGCGCCCGTCGCCGCCTCATACAGCACGACGCCGAGCGCCCAGATGTCGCTGCGGGCATCGGCGAGCTGCCCCAGCAGGACCTCGGGCGCGATGTACGAGAGCGTTCCGAGCAGCGGTCCCGTGCCGACACGCACCGATTGCGTCAGTCCTTCGCTCCCGGCGACCTCGATCCTCCGGGCCAGGCCGAAGTCGAGCACCTTGGCGCCCCCGTCGCTCCGGACGACGATGTTCGCGGTTTTCAGATCGCGGTGGATGACGCCGCGGCTGTGGGCGTGCGCGAGCGCGGCGGCAACCTGAATGCCCAGGCGCACCACTGTCTCGAACGGGAGCCCGTCGGTCGGGATGCTCTGCGACAGCGGTGGACCGTCCACGTACTCCATCGCGATGAAGGCGCGTCCGGTCGCCTCGCCGACCTCGTAGACCGTGCAGATATTGGGATGGTTGAGGTTGGACGCCGCGCGGGCTTCCTCGAGGAGCCGGCCGCGGTCTTCGGCACTGCCGCCGACCCCGCCGTCGCCCACCACCTTGATCGCCACTGTGCGCTGCAGGCGGTCGTCGCGGGCTCGGTAGACGACACCCATGCCGCCAGAACCGAGGCGGGCTTCGATCCGGTAGTGGCCGAGGGTTTCGCCAAGCACGATTGCGATCCCGGGCGGGCCCGACCACATTCTGGCACGTCCGGCGGCGCGATCACGTCAGAAGCGCGCGGATGATGCCGCCGGTTGACAGCAGCCCGTCGGGGGGCCCGGTCTCGTTGAGCAGCGCTTCGAGCTGCGAACGGACGTAGCGCCCGCGGTTGGCGCGGCGGACCAGGAGGTTCGCAATGGCCGGGTGGGCCATCCAGCTCTGGAGGCGGGCGTAGGCGCGGAAGCGGGCGCCGTAGTCGGCGTGCAGGCGCCGCGTGAAGGCGTCCGCCATGAGCTGGAGGTGCTCGCGCGTGCGCCCGCGGGTCTCCACGAGAATCCGGGCGGCCAGGATCCCGCTCTGCAGGGCCTTGCCGATGCCTTCTCCGGTGAACGAGTACGTCAGGCCGGCCGCCTCCCCCACGACGAACAGGCCGGGCCGCGAGGTCCGGGCCCCCCGCATCGCGGTGCGCAGCGGGGCGCCCTTCAGCGGAGTCACGTCGAGGGCGTGCCGCATCAGGGCCGCAGCCGGCGGGAAGACGGCCAGGAAGCGATCGAGCAGCCGCCGGACATTTCGTTCCGTCGGCGAGGGGCCGTCGTAGACGTAGCCGATGCCCACGTTGAACGTGCCGTCCGGTCCAGGGAAGATCCAGCCGTATCCCGGGCAGATGACCGATTCGTACGAAATCACCAGGTTGTCGTGTGCGGCGGCGACGCCGGGCGGAACGCGGACGTAGCAGCGCGCCGCCGTGGCCGACGGCCTGGCGCGCAGGCACATCCCGAAACGGCGGAGCACGTCTGCCGCGGCGCCAGTCGCGAGGATCGTCGCCGGCGCGCGCACCTCGATCCCGGATCGGGATCGTGGATCCTCCAGCCGCGCGCCGTTCACCACCCCGTCGACCTCGATCGGCGAGACGGCGCGCAGCGGCGCGAGGAACCTGGCGCCCTCGGCCACGGCTGATTGACGGAGCAGCTCGTCGAGGACCGTCCGGGGAAGACACGCGCAGTCCCCGCGGATGGCGGCGTAGCGGCTCTCGGGCGAATACACCCGCACGCTCTGCACGGCGTGCGCGGCGCGCAGCACGCGCTCGCGGAGGCCCAGCGCGTCGAGCGCCTGCAGCGCATCGGGGATGAGCGCATCTCCGCAGATCTTGTCGCGGGGGAACGCGTGCCGGTCCACCAGCACGACGTGCAGACCGGCGGCCGCGAGCACGCGCGCGGCGGCACTGCCGGCCGGCCCGGCGCCGACGACGAGGACGTCCGCATCGAGTCGGGTCACGAGCGTGGCGTCACCTGCACACCGTCCGCGATCGCATCGCTCGGATAGACGACCACCTGCTCGCCGGCATGCAGCCCGCCGAGCACCTCCGCCTCCATGCCGCTGCGCTGGCCGATCTCGACGATCTGGCGGGACGCGCGGCCGTTCTCCACCTTGTAGACGGCTGTCTTCCCCTCGTAGCGGAACAGGCTGCTGGCCGGCACCTTCAGGACGTCGTCGCGGGCCCAGACAATGATCCGGACCTCCACGCGGAAGCCGTCGCCGAGGCTGCGCCAGGCCTCGCGAGGCCCCTCGAAGTCGATGATCGTGTTCACGCGCTGCTCCTCGACGCCGAGCGCCGAGATCTTCGTGAAGCCGGACGGCTCGACCCGCCGCACGCGCCCGCGCAGCGGGCGATCCCCGCCCCACTGCTCGATGAGCACGGGCTGATCCGGCTCGACGCGCACGGCGGCGCTCGACAGCAGGTCCGCGACGATCTCGAGGTCGTCGAGGCTGCCGACCTCGAGCAGCGGCTGGCCGGTCGGCACTACGGCTGCGCTCTCCTGGAAGACGCGCAGGACGACGCCATCGACGGGAGATGACAGCGGGATGGTCGCGGCGCTGCCGCGGCGGGACTGGAGCAGGCTGGCCCGCGCGACCTCGAGCTGGTGCCGCGCCGTGGTCACCGCAAACTCGGCGGATTCCAGGGAGCGCTGCAGGGTCTCGAGCTGGCGCTCCACCGCCTCGAACTCGTGGGCGGAGATGACCCGCTGCTCCAGCAGCTCGCGGCTGCGCTTTGCCTCGGACTGCGCGAACGCCAGATCGGCCCGGACGCGCTCGCGGTCCGCGGTCGCCCCGCCGAGCGCCGACTCCGCGGCGCGCACGCGCGCCTCGAGCTCGGTGCGCGTGCGGACGTCGAGGAGTGCCGGGTCGGAGGGTTCGAACCGCGCCACGATCGTCTTGCCGGCGACGACGGGATCGCCCGGGTCCAGCTCGATCCGCTGCATGCGTCCGGGCACCGGCGCGGAGATCACGTAACGATCGCGGACGCGCGTACGCCCCTCCTCGTCCTCGGTGACCTGCATCGGGCCACGTTCCACGACGGCGAAATCGGCCGGCACGGCTGCAGGCATGAAGGCCCAGACGATCACCGCGGCGAGCGCCAGCACGCCAAGCCCGATTGGCAGGAGACGTCTTCTCATCGTCTTTCGTCAGCTCTCTCGCCTTCCGCCTGAAGGCGGAAGCCACTCGCATCCGGGGCCTTCCGCCTGAAGGCGGAAGCCACTCGCATCCGGGGCCTTCAACCACCCCTCCCGCGCGGGCGTGCAGCACGCCCCCGGCTCGGCGCCAATCATCTTGGGCGTGTGGCTTCCGGCTTCAGCCGGAAGATCCCGGCCGCAGAGGCCACCCGTTCTATTCCCTCGTCTTCAGCACCGCCACGAGATCCAGATGATCGAGCCGGCGCCGGACGGCCAGACCCGACAGCGCAGCCGCCAGCAGGACGGCGCTCGCGGCGTAAGCGAAGGTGCGCGAGCTGACCACGAGCGGGAAGCGGTACAGCTCGGTGTTGAAGGCGGCAACCAGCAGTCCGGCGAACAGGTACCCGAGCACGAGGCCGACGGGAATGGCCAGCAGCGTCACCCCCGCCAGTTCGCCGAGCAGGATGAACGAGATCTCGCCGCGCGTGAAGCCGAGCACGCGCAGGCTCGCCAGCTCGCGGCTCCGTTCGGAGAGTGACACCCGCGCCGCGTTGTAGACGACGCCGAAGGCGATCACGCCCGAGAACAGCAGGTTGAAGAAGATCATGACGTAGAACGTCTCTCCGACCGTCCGGTTGAAGCTGTCGATGGCCGATCGCTTGAGGCTGACGCCCGCGACCGCCGGCGTCGCCTTCAGCCGTTCGTACAGCGCGCCTTCCAGCGCCGGATCGATTTTTAGATACGCCCCGGAGAGCGTCGGCGCGTCGCGCACCAGCCGAATCAGCGCCTCGATCTCCATGTAGGCCGACGTGCCCATGTACTCCTCGACGATGGCGGCGACCCGCACCTGCCGCACGGGGCGCCGGCCGTCGAGCACCTCCAGGGTCACCTGATCGCCCCGGTCCACGCCGAGCACCTCCGCCAGCCTGAGCGAGAGCACCAGGCCGTCGGGCGGCAGGCGCAGCGGCCCCTCGTGGACGTCGATCACACGGTTGAGCGACGGGTTCGGCACCAGTCCGATGATCGACTCGATCCGTGACCGCTGGCCCGCGCGCAGGCGCACCGGCACCGCGCGCATCGGCTCGGCGTAGAGCACCCCGGGCAGCCGCCTGACGTCGTGGAGCGCGCGCCCCGAGACCGGCTCGACGAACGTGACCGTCACGTCCTGCCGCTGGATGACGAAGAACTGCAGATCCATGAGCACGGCGATCGAGTCGAGAAAGAACGTGCCGAGCACCAGCATGGCGACCGACGCGGCGATGCCGATGACGGACGTGGTCGTGCGCACGGGATGCCGCCCGATGTTGCGCAGGATCATCCGCACCGGCGTGGACAGCCAGCGCTGCAGCCCGGCGCGCTCGAGCCACGTCCGCCGGTAGCGCGCCGGCGGCTCGGGGCGCATGGCTTCGGCCGGCGGCAGCGCGATCGCGCGGCGCACCGCCGCCAGCGCGCCGAGCGCGGCGGCCGTGAAGCTGACCAGCACGCCGCCGACGACGACGGCCGGCGGCAGGCCATAGTGCAGCGTCGGAAAGCGAAAGAA
>DASPFV010000118.1:0-30379 GCA_035620975.1 Vicinamibacterales bacterium | reverse complement strand
CTGACCCCCGCCTCTTCGAGCCGCTGCAGCGCGGGATAGAGCGCCCCGTGCTCAGGCGGCCGTCGCGGTCTCATTCGGCCCGGAGCATGACGGCCCTCGGGTCAGATGTCAACCTGACTGCCGGGCCATGGCAGTCTGAATGCCGCGCCGCGAGTGCCGACTCAGCCGCTTCGTCCTCGCCGACGCCTTCCCCGACGGCCCGGCTTGGAGCAGGGCCGGCAGCCGAAGGTACGTCGCTTGCCACGGATCCTGGGATGCAAACGATGAGGAGGATGTGATGAGGGTTACGGCTGCGCTTCTGGCGATTGGATTGCTGACGTGTGCAGGCTGCGCCACCATGGACGGCACCACCACGACCGGCACGCCGCCCGGCAACACGCCAGTCGGCACCACCGGCACAACAGGTCCGTCCGGCCCTGTCGAAGTGGATCGCGCCGGTCGCGGCGAGCTCCCAGTGGGCCAGCAGATCGACGTGCGGCTCCAGGATCGGCTGAGTTCGGACACGGCGCAGCCCGAACAGCGATTTCAGACGACGACTCTCGTGAACCTCGAGCAGGACGGACGGGTGCTGGTGCCAGCGGGCTCGACCGTTCGCGGCGTCGTGAGCAGCGTCGAGTCCGCCGGCCGGGTCGATCGGAGCGGCCGGATGACGCTCGCATTCGATCAGCTCGCGATCAACGGACGCGAGTATCCTATCCGTGCGTTGGCTACGCAGGCATTTGAAAGCGGCGGGATCCGCGAGGAGGCCGGCACCATCGGCGCCGCCGGTGCGGTCGGCGCCATCGTCGGCGGCATCATCGGTGGTCTCAGTGGAGCGCTGATCGGAGCCGCTGTCGGCGGCGGAGGCGTGATCGCCGCGACGGAAGGCAAGGACGTGGTGCTTCCGGCCGGCACCATCATCCGCATCAGGCTGGACACGCCCGTGCAGCTTCGCTGAGATCAGCTTCGCGATTCACGTGCGTGGAGTGGTCGCGGGCCTGCCGGACGGCCCCGCCCGCGGCCACTGCTGCGCGACACGCGCGGCAGGGAGCCGCTCCTCTGCGCCAGAAGGATCTGTCAGCACCGTGGCGCCTGCCCAGGCGGCAGGGCGGCCCCTCGGACGCCCGCTCCGATGGAGCGTGAAATCCCGCCGTCAGTCGCCCCGCGGAATGTTAAGGAGAACGGACCATCATGTCATTGTCCAACGTGAGTCGCCGCCGCACCTCCCGGCTCGGGCACTCGCGGGGACTCCTTCGCCCCGGTCCGAGCCCCCGCAGGCGCGCCTTGCGCGCTGGTCCCGTACTCGCGGCGACGCTCCTGTTCTTCTCCGCCGCCAGCTGCACGAACCGGGAGCCGGAAACGTCCGGTCCTGACACGGGGCAGGAAGTCGCCGGCGGTCGTGGGGCGCAGGCGAGTCCAGAATGCCGTCCCGTCGAGAGCGTCCAGCCGAACGCGGAAGAGCAGAAGCCGGCGTTCCCGGGGCAGACCCGCGCCTGCGCGATCGAGTCGACCGTCGGACTGGACGTGACTGTCGTCGCAACCGGACTGCAACATCCTTGGGCCGTCGAGCCGCTCGACAACGGCGACCTGCTGGTCAGCGAGCGGCCGGGACGGCTGCGGATCGTGAACGCGTCGGGCACGCTCGGCGAGCCGATCGCCGGCCTTCCGGACGTCGATGCCCGGCGCCAGGGCGGACTGCTGGACGTGGCGCTGAGCCCCGACTACTCCACGAGCCGGTTGATCTACTGGAGCTACTCCGAACCGCGTCAGGGCGGCAACGGCACGAGCGTCGCCCGAGGCGTGCTGTCAGCCGACGGCCGCCGCCTCGATCAGGTCCAGGTCATCTTCCGCGCGGAGCCGACCTACGACGGAACGCTGCACTTCGGTTCGCGGCTGGCGTTCGATCCTGACGGCCTCCTGTATGTGACGCTCGGGGAGCGGTCCGACACGCCCATGCGGAAGTATGCGCAGCAGCTCGACAACCACCTGGGCAAGATCGTCCGGATTCGACCCGACGGCTCTGCGCCGCCCGACAACCCGTTCACCGGGAAGCCCGACGCGCGGCCGGAAATCTGGACGCTCGGGCACCGGAACGTTCAGGCTGCCGCGTTCGACTCGCAGGGCCGCTTCTGGGCCGTCGAGCACGGGCCTCGTGGAGGCGACGAGCTGAACCTGATCGAGAAGGGTCGGAACTACGGTTGGGCCGTCGTGAGCTACGGCGAGGAGTATTCGGGTGCGCCGATCGAAGGGGCGATGACAGCCCGCCCCGGCTTCGAGCAGCCGGTGTACTACTGGGACCCGGTCATCGCCCCCTCGGGCGCGCAGTTCTATACCGGGAACGCGTTCCCGGGGTGGCGCGACAATCTGCTGATTGGCGGGCTCGTCGCGAGAGGTCTCGTACGGCTCACCATCGAGAACGCCCGCGTGACCGGCGAGGAGCACCTCCTCACCGATCGCGACCGGCGCGTCCGCGACGTCCGCCAGGGCCCCGACGGCCTCCTGTACATCGTCACCGACGAGGACAAGGGAGAGCTCTGGAGGGTGGCCCCGCGCAAATGAGGCCGGCCGGCAGCGGATCCGTGCCGACGGCTGGTTGAGTGCCCCCGCACCCGGCCGAGCGCCGGGTGCGGGTCCTGGCTGTGTCCTCGACGGCGGCCCCGCGGATGCAGGGGCCGTCCGTCAGAACGTATATCGGAGCGCCACCCAGACGCGCCGGTTGCCGCCGTCGGTCGCCCACTGGTTGAGGAAGTTGGCCGACGTCACGGTGCCGACCGGGATCCCGAAGTTGCGCGTGTTGGTGGCGTTGTACATCTCGACGCGGAACTGGATGTTGTGCCCGTTGAGGAATCGCGTGTTCTTGGTCAGCGCCAGGTCCACGTTGCCGATGCCGTCGGCGCGCAGGAGGTTGCGCGGTGCGTTGCCGACACGCTCGCCGGCGCAGGTCGGGCTGGGCATTCCGCACAGCGTGCGGAACAGGCTCGCGCCGCCGGCCTCGATCAGCTCCTGGATCGTCATGTTGGCCAGATCCAGGTTCGTGTTCAGCATCGGGCGGATCGCGTTGCCGACCAGCCCGTCGATTCCGGCCAGCGCGCCCGTCGGATCCGATCCGTTGAGCGGGGTGAAGGGCGCGCCGCTCTGGAACGTGAAGAACGAGGCGAACTGCCAGCCGCCCAGGATCTTGCCGACCACGCCCTGCTGATCGCGCATGACCGGCAGCTCCCAGACGAAATTTCCCGTGAGCCGATGCGGCCGGTCGTAGGACGAGCGGCCCTTGTCGGCGCCGATGTCGAACGAATCCTGCGGCACGGCCACTTCTCCGCTCGAGGGGTTGAAGATCTCTGAGGCCGTGTCGAGGTATTGGCTCCACGTGTAGTGCAGGGCGGCGCTGATGCCGCCGCTCATCCGCTTTTCGAGTCCGGTCTGAAGCGAGTTGTACCAGGACTCGGCGCTGTTCGCGCGCATCCGGATGACGCCGGCGGACGTGTTCAGACGCGGGCCCGTCGTGCAGGGGTTGCCACAGAACGGCTGGCGCGGGTTCCCGTCACGCGTCTGGAAGAGGTCCTTCCCGAACGTGCCCACGTAGCCGAGCCTGAGCGCGAGGTTCCCCCCCAGCTGCCTCTGCATCTCCACGCTGAACTGATCGGCGTACGGCGACCGGAAATCCTCCGCCACCACCGTCCGCGTCAGCAGGTTGGGATTGGTCCCCGCGGGCACGCCAGGCGGCGTCGCCTGCAGCAGCGGGAAGGCCGGGGACAGATTGCTCCGGTTGATGGCCGCCACGTACGGGAACGAGCTGACGATGTTCAGCGCGATGTTGAGAAACGCGTAGTCGTGCGTGCGGGCGTAGCCGCCGCGGAGCACCAGCTTGTCGCCTCCGGTGAGTTTCCCGAGCAACCCCGCCTCGTCCGTCCGCGGGGCCCAGTTGAAGCTCACGCGCGGCTGGAAGTTGTTCTTGTCCGTCTTCGGGACGGGATTCAACGCGAACGTCGGGTCGCCGCCGTTCGCCTCGAGAATCCGTTCGTTCAGGTCGATCAGACTCTGGATGTTGTTGCCGCTCAGCTCGTAGCGCACTCCGAGGTTCAGCGTGAGGGTCGGGTGGAGGCGCCACTCGTCCTGCGCGTAGTAGTACTGGTCCCACCACCGGTAGTAGTTGACCTCTTCCCCGCCCGGCAGCGGCTTGTTGATGTTGGCCGCTTCGGCCACGTCGTTCATGAACGACTGCAGGGTCGCATAGCGCAGCAGCCCGCGGATGGTCGGGAAGAAGAAGCTCTTCACGTACTGGTAGCGCACGTCCGCGCCGGTCTTCATCACGTGATTGCCGCGCACCCACGTGAGGTTGTTCTGGAACTGGTACGTGTCGTTGTGGCGGAACTGCGGGAGGTTGACCGCCAGGCCGATCGCCGTCCGGTTGGCGGCGGCGTTGAAGCCGGTCATCCCGAGCTCGGTGATCTCCAGCGACGGAATGGTCTCGGAGCTCGCGTCGAACGCGCCGGTGTTCGTGCCGAGATGCGACCACGCCACCCGGAACTCGTTCGAGAGATTCTGTCCGATGAGGCTCGTGAGCCACGTGTTGAGCGAGTGCTGGTTCGACGTGTTCTGCGTCGTCAGGCCGACCGGCGTGACCTGCCCGCTCCCCGAGTTGTCCGGCGTCGTCGCGCCGATGTACCGCGACGTGAGCCGGTGGTTGGGAGTGAACTCGTGGTCCACGCGCCCGTTGAACTGATTGTTGTTGTAGACGATCGACGAGGAGCCGGTGAGATCCCCGAGCGGGACCGTGAACGTCTGGCCGTTGGCCGTGAACTGCGCCGTCTTGCCGTTGGGCGCGCCTGCCTGCACGAACTGCAGCAGGGCGGCCACCTGCGGCCTCGACGCGAACTGCTGCAGGATCGCCCGGCCGGCCTCGGTCGGTGCGCCGCTCAGCGTGAACCCGGATCCGAGCTGGCGATCGGTCCACCGCTGGTACGACCCGAAGAAGAAGGTGCGATTCCGGAAGATCGGCCCGCCGATCGTACCCCCGTACTGCTGCTCCTCGCGGAACGGCGCGGAGTCGCGGCCGGCGCGCTTGTCGAGGTTGCTCCGCGAGTTGAGGCTCTCGTCATTGTGGAAGACGAAGGCCGACCCGTGGAGGACGTTGGTGCCGCTCTTCGTGGCCACGCTCACCACGGATCCGGCGGCGCGCCCGTACTCGGCCGCGAACTGGTTGGTGATGAGCCGCATCTCCTGGACGATGTCGGTGTTGTTGATGGGCTGCTGGCGGCCGGTCACGCTCGGGTCGTTGCTGTCCTGCCCGTCGATCATGAAGTTGTTCGACCGCACGCGCATGCCGTTCGACGAGAAGTTCGTTCCGGAGGCGAAGGCCGACTGGCCGCTTCCGAGCTGGCTCACGCCGGGCGCCGAGAGGGCCAGCGCGAACACGTCGCGGCTGTTCATCACGGGCAGCTCCGAGACCCGCGTCGTGTCGAACCGGACGCCCACCTCGGCGTTCCGGGTGTTCAGGATCGACGCGTCGGCCCGCACCTCGACGGATTCCGTGAGGCCGGCAGGCGCGAGCTGTACGTCCACGATCGCGTCCTGGTTGAGGGAGAGATTGATGCCCGACCGGACGTACTTGGTGAATCCCGGCAGCTCCGCCACGAGCTCGTACTCGCCGACGGGCATGTTGAGGAAGCGATACGTACCGCTCGAGTCCGAGACGAGGCTGCGGGATGTGTTGGTCGCCACGTGCCGCACCATCACGGTGGTGCCCGGGACGACCCCGCCCTGGTTGTCCCGGATCGTGCCCTGAATCGTCCCGGTCGTCGCCTGCGCGAACACGGGCCCGATGCCCGCCGCGAGCAGGAAGGCCGTCAAAAGGGTTCCACGGCGAAACGCCATTCTCATCGTCCACCTTCCTCGAAGACGAAATCTGGCAATTTGTCACGGGCGCGTGGCAAACGGCGGACCAGATCCCGCTGTTCGTCACTTCGGGGAACGACGGCGAAACGGGCGGGATTTTGATCGGGCGTCTCGGCAACCAGTTGCGAATCCGGAGATACGGCGATCGGCAAACCAATAGTTTGGATTGCTCGGTGCGAGGAGCAGGAGCAGCAGGGGATCCGGCATCGGCAAGCGTGATCGGGTTGCGCGTAGTACTCCGCCCCTGTATCGACGTCGGGGCTCGAGGTTCCCCCCTCGGCGCGTGACTCGGCTCCTTCCTCGGGACTGGGCGGCTGGGGCACGTGGCGGTGCAGAAAAGGAAGGCGAAGGGACTTCTACGCGCAGACTGTGGACGTGAGGAGGAGGAACCGGGCTGCGGCTGTCCACTCCGCAGAGTTCGACCGGAACGGCCGGACCCAGCGAGGTCGACGAAGTGCTGGGCGAGGCCGACGGAGAATCTGCGGCAATCGCGACAGCCGCGTCGAGCAATCCGCGGCCATCCGCGCGGTCACCCCCGTTTCGTTGCCCGCATTCGTCAGCCGCGCGTCGCGAGCCGGAAGGCGCCGGTGAGCCTGGCCTGCTTGCCGTCCGGCGCCTTCCCCACGCCGATTTTCGACGTGGTGCTGAAGCGCATCACGATCCGACGCTCCATCGTCGGCACGTTTGTCGGGATCCTGCGCTACCGCGCGGACCACTGGCCCCGGAGCTTCTGCCTCGGCACCAGCCGGTACCAGGCGTTCGGCGGCCTGCCGGGACGTTCGCCTTCGAAGACGAACATCAGGTCGTGACGCGTGAAGTTCTCGAACCACTCATCCCACGTGAGGGGCCGATACTGCGCGGCCGCGGGGAAATTGAAGCGTATGCCCGCGCCGCCGTCGTGCACGTGAATGGTCGCCGGGCCGGAGGACGTGGCCTCGCCGGTGGCGGGCTCGGCCCCCTGTCGCGCGGCCCATTCGCGAATCACGTCCTGATCGTCGGTGGCCACGGTTCCATCCAGCAGCGGCTTCGTCGAGCGCCGACGGGTCACGCGACGAATCGTCTCCGCGCCTGGCAGTACTGAACGTCGTGGCATGGTTCACCTCTTCCTGAGGAACTGGAAGCACGCTGTATACGGCGGAGCACGCCCATCGAGCGGCTCCCGCACCAGAACAAGCAAGGCGCACGCCGCGCTTGTCGCCAGCCGTGCGCTTGGCGTGCGGCGCGGCTCCCCCGCTGCGGCCCCGTGATAGTCAGGTCAGAAGACGCGGAATTCCTCCGACGCGAGCCGTTTGCCTCACGCCTGGAGAAACGGGCCGACAATTTTCGAAGGACGTGGTGTTGAAAAAAAGTCCTCACTGTCGAAAATGCAACTCATCGGATGGTCGCCCGACACTCCGAATTCAGGACCCATGCCTGGTGCAGTGCGGCAGGACTTCGCAGTCTGGGGCGTATACCAGAGAAGCGCTGTCGTCCGCAGGACAGCTTGACACGCGCGTCGTCTGTCGATATCAGTTCGCGCGCAAGCAGCCATGCTGAAGGCCACCGACTTCCGCCGCATCGTGCTCGGCCTGCGGGAGGTCATCGAAAGCGCCCATATGGAGCACCCGGACTTCCGCGTGAACGGCCGGATCTTCGCCACCCTGAGCCAGGACGAGACCCGGGGCATGGTCGTGCTGACGCCGGAGCAGCAGGCGTGGTTCGTCCGCGAGCACGCGGCCGCATTCCAGCCCGAGAGCGGCGCTTGGGGCCGCTCCGGGTGCACCCGCGTTCAACTGCGGTCGGTCGACGAAGAGACGCTTGGCGAGGCCCTGACGCTGGCCTGGCAGAACGCGGTCGCCAGGGGACCGACGCGTTCGAAGGCGAAGTCCTCCGCCCGGCGCTCGTCATCGACCGCTGCGACCAGGCGCGGCCGCCCGACACGCCGAAGCTGACTGCGATCTGGTCGCAGGCGGTCGGTGCGCTCGCCAATCAGGCAATCTTGCCGGACGGCAGCACTTCTCCCGGATGCCACAGTCTCAGATGGGAGCCGACAACCCCGGTGTCCCAGTAGCGCTCGAGCTCCGGGAACAACGCCAGGAGCTCGTCGACCACGACGGCGGGCTTAGGTCATGCCGAGCGTATTAAATCCATTTGACATCAAATTCAAACTTATATACGAAATGGATTTATTTATGGGCGCCAGGACCGGGACGCTCGTCCTCAGCCGCCGCCAGACTGGCCTCCTGCTCTCCCCTGCCCGGCTGGAGATCCTGGAGGCGATTGGCGCTCTCGGCCGGGCGTCGGCACGCGAGCTGGCGGCCCACCTGGGCCGGCCGCCCGGGGCGGTCTATCACCACGTCCGCACGCTGACGCAGGCTGGCCTCTTCGTCGAAGTCGGCGTCCGCCGCGGATCTCGTCGTCCCGAGGCGGTATACGCCGCGGCGGCGCCGCGCCTCGCGGTTGCGGCGGGCGCGTCGCCGAGCGGCGACCGGCAGGCGCTCCGGACGCTCCAGGCGGTGCTCCGGCAGGCCGGGCGCGACGTCGAGGCCGCCGTCGCCCGCGGTCCGACGGCGCTGAAAGGCCGCTTCCATGGCGGGCAGGTGAGCAGCGCGTTGACGCCTCGCGACGTGAAACGGGTGATCGCGCTCCTCGGCGAGATCGAGGCGCTGCTGCGCCGGGCCACGCGACAACGGTCGAACCGCACGGACGACGTCTATCGCTGGACCAGCGTCTTCGTTCCACTCGGCCGCAGACGATCCTGATGCTGTTCGATCATCTCTTCACGCTCGTGCTGGTGCTGGTCCTTCCGGCGTGGGTCGCGTGGGACGTGCCTCGGCTCGCGCGGCGCATCGCGGCCGATCCGGTGCACGCGCGCACGAAGGACTACCTCTGGGGTATTGCGATCCAGTGGGGAGTGACGTTGGCGCTGATCGCCGCGTGGTCGTGGGCCGGCCGTCCCCTGCGGGATGTCGGTCTCCGGCTGCCCGACACCGCCAGCGCGTGGTCCTGGTCGCTGCTGATAACCGGAGCAGGTATCGTGCTGTTCGGTCAGCAGGCGTTGTCGGTGCTGAGATCACCGGACGCGCAGGCCAGGGTCCGGAAGCAGATCGAGTCGCAGCCGGGCGTTCGGACGGTCCTGCCGTCGACACCGCGGGAAGCCCGTGTCTTCGGCGTCGTCGCGGTGACGGCCGGCATCTGCGAGGAAATACTGTACCGCGGATATCTGCTCTGGTATCTGCAGGCCTTCGTACCGCGCGGCGCGGCCGTCGTGGCCGCTGTCGTGGCTTTCGGCGCGGGGCATGCGTATCAGGGCCTGCGGGGCATCTTCGCAACCGGCTCGGCCGGCGCCGTCGCCATGGCCGTGTATCTGCTGACTGGATCGCTCCTCGCGCCGATTGTGCTACACGCCGCCCTCGACCTCGTCAACGGGCTCACGATATATCGCTCGTTCCGGGAGGAAGGCACACCGGCGCCTGAAGGATGAGGCGGCGGGACATCCGCCGCCCCTGCGTCTCTCAGTCACGAGTGGTGAGGGCTGCCCCGAGCGCATCGAGTCGATCCGTCCAGTACTTCTTGGCACTCTCCAGGGCGGACCGGTCGGGAAGTTTCGTGTGGACCACTGCGGCCATGCTCTTCGACCTGCCCTTCGGCGAGAAGAGCACGACCACCACCGTCCCATCCGGCCACTGCAGGCGAATGCCTTTCGGCGAGGTTGCGGTCCGGACCGTGACGTCGTTGCGGCCAAGCCAGCGGCGCCGCGTCGCATCATCGGCCCACGCGTCGAAGAGCGCCTTGACGGGAACGCCGAACGTCCGGCTCTTGCCTGCCTCGTAGCCGCCGCCGCGGCGCTGCCCGCGATCGCGAAGCCCCTTGATGCGCTCGTAGCCAACGGTGACCGTCTGCGCCCACCAGTCCGGGACGTTGTGCTTCCCGTGCAGCAGCTCCGCGATCCTGCGATGCGGCATGGCCGCGGCATGGTCGGTGTCCAGCACGCGCACCCACTCCTTCCACGTGCGGCCCGTCTTCGCCGCGATTCTGTCGTCGCTCATCCCGGCGAGTGCCGCGTGATCCACGGAATGCGCCGGCGGTTCCGTCGGCCTGGCTTTCGAGAGCACGTGGGTGCGGGCGCTCGTGTACGACTCGCCGGTTTTGATCATCCGCGCGCGAACAATGCGCTTGAGGTCTTTCCTGGTGGGCACGTCTCGTCTCCTTTGCACACGCCACGGGCACTCCCCGGCAGCGCGCCTGCGGCGACGCAAAGGTTACGCGACGTAATCCGGGAGTATGCCCCCCTTTGCCTCACGTCGGGTCCCGGCCGGGGCAGGACCTGAAGAGGTTGGGCGTGGATCGACGCCGCCATCAGCATGCGCTGGACGGCGTCCCGGCGTCAAGCAGCGGTCGCCAGCCGGTGTTCAAGGGCACGCGGGCCGTCTCGCCTCTATAATCCCACCGAGTTGGCCCTGACTCCCGGCAGCCGGCTCGGCCCGTACGAGATCGTCGCGCTCCGTGGCGCGGGCGGGATGGGTGAGGTCTACAGAGCCCGCGACACGCGGCTCGATCGCACGGTCGCCATCAAGGTGCTCCCCGAGCCGGTGGCTGATGACTCCGAGCGCCTGCGCCGATTCGAACATGAAGCGCGGGCGATCGCGTCCTTGAACCATCCGCACATCTGCCAGCTGTACGACATCGGGCCAGGCTACCTCGTGCTCGAGTACATCGACGGCGAGCCGCTGCGCGGTCCGGTCGCGGCGCCCGAAGCGATCCGACAGGCGATCCAGATCGCGCGCGCGGTGGAAGCGGCTCACGATCGCGGCATCCTGCACCGCGACCTGAAGCCAACCAACGTGTTGATTGCGCCAGATGGGACGGTCAAGCTCCTTGATTTCGGCGTGGCCAAGCTACTGAGGCCGATCAAGGAAAACCCTGACGACCTTACGCACACAGTGGCGAAGACCATTGCCGGCGCCGTTGTGGGCTCGCCCGGCTACATGTCGCCGGAACAAGCGGCGGGCAAACCACTCGACGTTCGCTCCGACGTCTTCAGCTTCGGCATCGTCCTCCACGAACTCCTGTCGGGCGTCCGCGCAACGGGCGAGAGTGAGGCGTTCCGAACCGGTCAGGCGCCGCCTGCGCTCGCGCGCATCGTCCAGCGATGCCTGGCCGCCGATCCACGGGAGCGTTTTCAAACGATGGCCGAGGTAAGGGCCGTCCTGGAACACGCGTCCACCGAGTTGAAGTCCGCGCGGGGCGTGCATAGGCCGTCGATTGCGGTGCTGCCGTTCGCGAACATGAGCGCGGACAAGGAGAACGAATACTTCGGTGACGGACTTGCTGAAGAAGTGATCAACGTGCTGGCGCAAGTGCCGGGACTTCAGGTGGCAGGCCGGACCTCGTCGTTCCTGTTTCGCGACAAGGGTGTCGATCTTGCGGAGGTCGGCCGGCGGCTGAACGTCGAGCATCTGCTCGAAGGGAGTGTGCGCAGGGCGGGCAACCGAGTCAGGGTGACCGCCCAGCTGATCAAGGTGGCTGACGGCTTCCATCTCTGGTCCGAGCGCTTCGACCGCGAGATGACCGACATCTTCGCTATCCAGGACGACATCACCCAGGCGATCGCGTCGGCGTTGCGGATCAGACTGTCAGTGGACTCGGCGACGCCGCGAAGCCACACACCGAACCTCCGCGCGTACGAGGCCTACCTCAAGGCTCGAGACCTCTGGTCCAGGGCCTTTCCGGGATCATTCGAGCAGACCAAGGCACTTCTCGAGCACGCCGTCACACTTGACCCTCAGTTCGCGCTTCCGTACAGCTTGTTAGGCGGTTGCTACACGATGCTGGCGAACCTGGGGTTCAAGCCGGCCCACGACATGATGCCGCTGGCGCGTGCGGCTCTCGAAAGCGCGTTGCGCGTCGATCCCGCGCTGCCCGAAGCGCACGCGTTGCTCGGTGTGTGTGCTGGCGGCTTCGGGCACGACTGGATCGGCGCGGAACGCGAGTGGCGGCTTGCGATGACGCGCGAGCCGATCTCCCACGACGTGCGCTTCTGGTATGGCAATCACTATCTGTTGCCGATCGGCCGCGTCGCGGAAGCCGTCGGGACCATGGGGAGGGCGCTGGAGGAAGATCCGTTGAACCTCCTCTATCGCCATCTCTATGCGCGCGGGCTTCGCCACCTCGGGCGGCTCGACGAGGCGGAGGCGGAGCTCCGAGGTGTTCTCGACATCGACCCCAATTTCCCGTGGGCACTCGAGACGCTCGGGGCGGTGTGCGCGCAACAGGGAAATTCGGAGGAGGCGCTCGCGCTCACTGAGCGCGCCCGGGCAGTGACGCCGTGGTCGTACACCGTCATGGGACAGCTGGCGGCGCTGCGGGAACGCGCCGGCGACCGGATGGGCGCGGACGCGCTCCTCGAAACGCTTGGCACAGGCGAGGGCTACGGAGCGTCGACTGGACTTGCCATCTTTCATGCGATGACCGGCAACGCTGAACAGGCCGCGGAGTGGGCCGCTCGAGGGATTGCTCAGCGATTCCTGCCGCTCGTCTACATCCTCGCGCCGCTGCTCAGATCACAACCTCAGTGGCCTGCGCTGGCGCGACTACTGAGCCTACCGGCCTCTGGCGCTATAGCTTCGGCTTGATCTGGCCGGCAAACGACTGTGCGACGATCTTCCCGTCCCGCACGACGTGCGTATCGGTCGCCATCTCATAGACGGAAAATGGCCCGCGTTTACGGGCCATTTTTTGGCACTTTGATTGGTCGGGGCGAGTGGATTCGAACCACCGACCCCTCGGTCCCGAACCGAGTGCTCTACCAGGCTGAGCCACGCCCCGACAGGCGAGTGAGGTCTGCAGGATCAGTCGCAGCGGCCGGGAACCGCCGCGCCGAATGTTCATTCTACTTCATCTGCGCTCCCCCCGCACCTCGGCCCCCACTCCTGGTCACCCGTCGCACCGCCCATCGGGTGCCCCGGTGCACACCGGCACCCAGGTGCATCCACCCCTTTTTCCCACTTGTGAGAACATACAGCCGGGCCTGACGGGGGGTATCTTAAGGGGGAGGCACCCATGCTGAGGTTATGGGCCGGAACGGCGGCGGTTCTCCTGTGGGCCGCGGCGACCGCGTTCGCCCAGGAGCCCGCGCCCATCGGCCGCATCAAGATCGCCTACGGCCAGGCCTCCATTCTCCGGGAGGGCGCCTCGCTCCCTGCCCAGGCGGGCCAGCCCGTGTTCGAGGCCGACACCCTTCGCACGGGCCCCGACGGTCGACTCGGCCTGACCTTGAAGGACGACACGCGCCTCTCGCTCGGCCCGAACAGCGAGATTCGCCTCGACCGTTTCGCCTATGCCCCCGCGGAAGGGCGGCTCGGGTTCGTCCTGAAGGTGGTTCGGGGGATGGCAGCTTATGTGTCCGGGCAGATTGCCAAGATCGCGCCCGACGCGGTCCGCCTGGAGACACCCTCGGCCATTGTCGGCGTCCGCGGGACCACGGTGCTCATCCGCGCCTCGAACCGATGATCGTCCCGCTGCGGCCGGCGCTCGTCGTCATGCTGGTGGCCGGCGCCGGCGTCGCCGGCTGCGGGCCCCGCCGCGTTCAGACTCCTGGCACGCCAGGCGATCTCATCGTGCTGATGGGGGATCCCAACGGCGGCGCCAGCGGCCGGGCCACCGTCACGAGCGGCGCGAACTCGGCTGAGCTCGCCAAACCCGGCGAGTACACCATCGTCGGCATCAACCAGCCGCCGACCCGTGTGTCGACCATGAACGAGGCGGACCTGAAACGCCAATTCGCCGAGGTCCTCGCCGCGATGCCGCCCGCCCCGGAACGCTTCACGCTGTTCTTCCGTTTCGAGTCCGACGAGCTCACGGAGGAGAGCCGCGCGCTGGTACCCGACGTGCTCGCCGCCATGAAGGGCCGGCCCGTGCCCGAGGTCGCCGTCACCGGCCATACCGACACGACGGGCAGCACGGCGAGCAACTACGATCTCGGGATGAAGCGGGCGAACATGGTGCGCTCGCTGCTGCTCGACGCGGGGCTGGATCCCGGCGCCATCGAGGTGACCTCCCATGGCGAGGCCGTGCTGCTCGTCAAGACGGGCGACGAGATGTACGAGCCCCGGAACCGCCGGGTCGAAATCACCATCCGATGACCTTTGGCCCGGGCCGCTTCGTAGTCCTCGCCGGTCTTCTCCCCACGCTGGTCACGGCGCTGCTGTCGGTGACGCGTCCCGCGTGGCTGCAGGGGCTCGAATACGGCGCCTACGACACGCTGCTGCGCGCGGCGGGCACGCACGCTCCCGCCGGCCGGATCGTCATCGTCGACATCGACGAGCGGAGCCTTGCGGCGCTCGGACAGTGGCCCTGGCGGCGGGACGTGCTGGCCCAGCTCGTCGATCGATTGCGCGGCCTTGGCGCTTCGGTCGTCGCGCTGGACATCATGTTCGCGGAGCCCGATCGGTACGAGGGCGCCGGCCCCGACCCTGACCTGGTGCTCGCCGAGTCGCTGCGGCGCGGCAGCGTGGTCCTCGGCTACGCGCTCACGTTCGACAGCCAGCGGAACGCCGATCCGTCCTGCATGCGTCACCCGCTCGGCGTGGCCCTCATCAGCCGCGATGACGACGCGGAGCCCTACTTTCAGGCCACCGGGGCCGTCTGCAACCTCCCCGCGCTCACGGAGGCGGCGCCCGCCTCGGGGTTCATGAACGCCGCTCCCGATCCCGACGGGATCCTGAGGCGCGCGCCCCTGCTGCTGGAGCTGCACGGACACGTCTACCCGGGCCTGGCGCTGGCGGCGGTGAACGTCGTGACCGGCGCGAGCCACTATGCCCTGACGGTGATGAACGTCAATGCCGCGGTTCTGAGCCTGGATGCCCTTTCGGTGCCGCTCGACGGGAAAAGCAACGTTCTGCTTCGCTTTCGCGGGCCGAAGCGGACGTTCCCGTATGTGTCGGCGGTGGACGTGCTGCGCGGCCCGGTCGATCCGACCGCGTTCGCGGATCGGATCGTGTTCGTCGGGACAACGGCGCTCGGCACGCGCGAGGTCGTGTCGACCCCGCTCGACACGCAGTTCGTGGGGGTCGAGGTCCAGGCGACGATTGCGGACAACCTCCTCCAGCAGGACGCGGTTCGCCGGCCGGAGTTCGCGCAGGCGCTCGAGACGCAGATCGTGATCGGGCTCGGCCTCGTCGGCGCGCTGGTGGTCCGGCGATTCGGTCTGGCCTGGGGTGCTGTCGGGGCGACGGCGGGCCTCGTGGGTGCGTGGTGGGGCGCCAGCTGGCTGATGTCGGATCGCGCGATGTATCTCTCGCCGCTGTTCCCCACGATCGGCATGGCTGCGGCGCTCGGCTCGATGACGCTCGCGCGGGTCACGCTCGAGCGGCAACGCGCGGACCAGGCCGGCGAGGAGAAGACCACGTCGCAGAAACTCATGGTGCAGGCCCTCCTGTCGCTGACCGAGGTCCGGGACGCCGAGACGGGCAAGCACTCGCGGCGGACGCAGCACTACGCGCGCGTCCTCGCCACCCAGCTGTCGACGCACCCGCGCTTCTGCGAGTTCCTGACGCCGGCGCGTATCGAGCTGCTCTCCAGCCTCGCGCCGCTGCACGACATCGGCAAGGTCGGCGTCCCGGACGGCGTGCTCAACAAGCCGGGCCAGCTCACCGCCGAGGAGCTGATCGAAATGCGCAAGCACCCGGCGTACGGCCGCGACGTCATCCTGAACGCGCAGGAGAAAGTCGGCGTGCACGACGACGCGATCCTCTCGATGGCGAAGGACATCGTCTACACGCACCACGAGAAGTGGGACGGCACCGGCTATCCGCAGGGGCTGCACGGTGCGCACATTCCGATCCCCGGCCGCATCATGGCGGTCGTGGACGTCTACGACGCCAGCACGACACGCCGGCTCTATCGATCGCCCATGAGCCACGAGGACGTGGTGCGCATGATTGCGAAGGGCCGGGGGACGCACTTCGATCCGGACGTGGTGGATGCCTTCGTGAGGGTGGCGCCCGTGATTCGGCGGCTCTCGGCGGAAGCCGTCCTGGAGGATTCCGGCGCGGCTCAGTCGACTTCGACCCGCGGATCGAGCGTGAGCTGATCGGCCCGCCGAGGGCGTCCGCCCACCAGTGTCTCGACCGCCGCGAGCGAGTCGTACGCCGTCATGTCGGGATGCAGCGGCGTCACCGAGACGAAGCCGTCGCGGACCGCCTGGTAGTCGGACCGGTCGTGCGGCTCCCACTCGTTGTCGCCTTCCTCGATCCAGTAGTACCGGTTGCCGCGCGGGTCGGTACGGGCGTCGATCGTGGTGACGTGGTTGCGCTTCGCCTGGAACGTCACCCGCAGCCCCTTGGGCGTACCGGTGGGGACGTTGAGATTGAGGAAGGTCCTCCCCGGCAGGCCCCGCTCGAGCACCGCTCTGGCCATCCGCGCAGCGGCCTCGGCGGCCGGCCCGAAGTCGTACGGCCCCTGGGTGCGCTCGAGCGAGACGGCAATGCTCGGGATGCCCAGCAGCGCGCCCTCGAGCGCCCCCGCCACGGTCCCCGAGTACGTCACGTCGTCGCCCAGGTTGTAGCCCTTGTTGATGCCCGAGACGATCAGGTCGGGCGCGATCGCGAACACCTGCGTCATCGCGATGTTGACGCAGTCGGTCGGCGTCCCGTCCACTTCGTAGACGTTGTCGTCCACGACCTCCATGCGCAGCGGCCGGCGCAGGGTCAGCGCGTGGCCGATCGCGCTCGCTTCGATGTGCGGTGCGACGATGACGACGTCGCCGAGCGGCCTCAGGGCCCGGGCGAGCGCGTGGATGCCCTCGGAGCGCACGCCATCGTCATTGGTGACCAGAATCCGTTTCATCGTCTCCATTCGCGGGTGTCCGCGCGGGCCAGCTTCGATCTCGCCCGGCGCCCCGGTCGACCCGCGGGCACGGCCGGCGAGGGTGGGGAGAGAAAGTATACCAGCGGGCTCGGGGTCAGACCTTCAGGAAGATCCGGCGCCGGTGCATCCAGGCGAGCGGGATGAAGAGGATGACCAGGTGGGCCAGCGCGTAGAGGAGCGACGCGGTCTTCGGCGAAGCGAGCGGCTCGAACAGGCGGGTGTGAATCCACGCGCCGAGCGGCAGGCCCCGGACGCCGACGACCCCGAGCGTGTCGGCCAGCAGGCCCGAGAGCACGTAGAGGGTAATCGCGTTGGAGCCGAGGATGACGAAGGGGGCCGTCCAGGCCCGATGGTTTCGCACGTCGACGATCCAGTAGCACGCCGCGAGCGCCAGGGCGGCCAGGCCGGCCGTCAGAGCCACGTACGAGCTCGTCCAGAGATTCTTGTTGATGGGGAACACCGCGTGCCATGTGTACGCGAGGACCACGCCGGCGGCGCCGGCCAGCGCGAGCCCGGCGACCTTGCGGCGCGGAGCCTCCCCGGAACTCAGCCAGAGTCCGGCGACCACGCCGAGGAGCGCCGTGGAGATCGCCGGCACAGTGCTGAGGAGCCCTTCGGGATCCCAGCGCGGCCGCCAGAGATGGCCCGGCATGAGGCTGCGGTCGATCCACGCGCCCAGGTTGCCCTCGGGCGTCAGATCTCCGGCCGCGCTGCCGGGCGCAGGCACGAACGCCATCACGATCCAGTAGACCAGCGCAAGCGCGGCGGCCAGGAACGCGAGCTGTCGGCCCTGCCTCCCCCGGTCGCCGCGTGTCATGCGGTACGCGGCCGCGGCGGCCAGATAGCAGATCGCAATCCGCTGGAGGACGCCGGGAATCCGCCACGTCGACAGATCGAATCGCGGATACCAGTTGAGCAGCAGGCCGAGCGCGAAGATGATCGTGGTGCGGCGAAGGATTCGGTCCCAGCTCTCGGTTTTCCGCGAGAGCGTGATCGCGACGCCGACGATGAAGAGGAAGAAGGGGAAGATCAGATCGGTGGGGGTCCACCCGTGCCACTCGGCGTGCAGGAGCGGCCAGTAGACGTGATCCCAGCTGCCGGGATTGTTCACGATCACCATTCCGGCCATCGTGAGCCCTCGAAACACGTCGAGGGACACGAGGCGGGGGCGGGCAGGCAGTGCGGACATCCGTCTTGAGACGCCGGGGTCGCCGGCACGGACGCCGGGACGACGGTCGGCGGTCAGTATAATTCACCCCAGCCGTGCGGCCATTCCATGCTGTTCTCGTCATTGCGTTCGGGGGACCGCTGGGTCCCGCGGACGTGCGGCCCTTCCTCGCCAACGTGCTGCGCGGGCGGCGCGTCGCGCGGGAGCGCGTCGAAGAGGTCGTGCACCACTACGAGCTGTTCGGCGGCGTCTCGCCGATCACCAGCCTGACCCAGCGCCAGGCCGAGGGGCTGCGCGCGGGGCTGGCCGCCGCCGGTCTCCCCCTGCCCGTCTACGTGGGGATGCGGAACTGGCATCCGTACCTCAGTGACACGCTTTCAGCGATGGCGCACGCGGGCGTGCGGCGGGCGATCGGTTTCATCGCCGCGGCGCACCGGAGCTACTCGAGCTGCACGCAATACCGGGAGAACGTGGCGGACGCGCGTGCGGAGCTGGCGCGCCAGGGGCTGGCGGACGTCGAGGTGACCTACGTCGCCGACTGGCACACGCACCCCGGCTTCATCGAGGCCAATGCCGCGAACGCGCGCACGGCGCTCGGCCGGCTGCCTGCCGACGTTCGCGACCGAGCGCGGCTCGTGTTCACCGCGCACAGCATTCCGCAGACCATGGCTGCTCGTTATCCATATCAGGAGCAGTTCGAGGAGAGCGCCCGGCTGGTGGCGGCGCGCGTGCGCGAAGGCATACCGTACGCGACCGTCTACCAGAGTCGAAGCGGCCGGCCCGAGGATCCCTGGCTCGAGCCGGATGTCTGCGCGTACCTGCGATCGGAGCACGCGAATGGTCTGCCGGCAGCGGTGATCTGCCCGCTGGGGTTCGTGTGCGATCACGTCGAAGTGCTCTACGATCTCGACGTTGAGGCCGCGGAGGTCTGCCGCGAGATCGGCCTTCCGATGCAGCGGGCGGAAGCCGTCAACGCCCACCCGCAGTTCGTCGAGGCCATGACCGACGTGGTGCTGCAGACCTGGCGGCGCTACGAGTCCGGCCGTCCGCTGTCGCTGGTTCCCGCGGCCTGAGCCTCCCCCGCCCCGTCCTGCTCGGCGCTTTCCCGCGAAGCACGGCGTGCACGAGGCCGACGCGGCACGCGCGGATGGGGGCACGCACGTACGAAGAGAGGCTTCGTTCCGTCGTCTCATCCCGGCGGGCCTTCGGCGCGTCCACGCGTCCAGCGAACGCCCGCGAGCAGAATTTACATTCTTAACAAACGGGCGCCCCGTTGCGTGTGAGAATCGTTCCGTCAGCCGCGCCGCGATGCCGCGTGCGGCGAGGTCCGATTGAGAGGGACAGCGATGCGAAGATCCACGTGCGCATGGATTCTGGTAGCGGGACTTGCGGCGCCACCGGCCGCCGACGCACAGCAGATTCGAATCATCGAAGGGGTGGCCGGAAGCGACTCGCTCCCATTGCCCGGCATGATGCCCGGCCGCGAGGTGAAGACCGGAACGGGACGCATCCTGGGTCGGGTGATCGCGGCCGAAACTGGCAACCCCCTGCGGCGGGCCCAGGTGCGAATCACCGGGCCGGACATCGGCGCACGCGCGGCGCTCACGGACGCCGACGGCCGGTTCGAGTTCCGCGATCTGCCGGCCGGCCGGTTCAACCTGCAAGGCACCAAGTCGGGGTACGTCAGCGTCTCGTACGGGCAGAGCCGTCCGTTCGAATCCGGCCGCCCGATCGAGTTGTCCGACAGACAGGTGCTCGAGAACGCCGACATCGTGATGCCGCGCGGCAGCGTGATTGCCGGCCGGATCCTCGACGAGTTCGGCGAGCCGGTGCCCGACGCCATGGTCAGCGCCCTGCGGCAATCCTGGGCGAACGGCCGGCGGCGCCTCGCGCCAGCGGGCGGCCGGTTCGGCCAGACCAACGATCTGGGGCAGTTCAGACTCTACGGGCTGCCCCCCGGTGAATACTACGTGAGCGCCACGCTTCGCAGCGGCCCCGAGATGATGGCCATGGAGATGCTGGCCGGCGGCGCCAACGCGGGACCGAGCGGATCCAGCCCGACCTCCGGCTACGCGCCGACCTACTTCCCCGGCACCCCGTCGGCGGCCGAGGCGCAGAAGCTCTCTCTGGCGGTCGGCCAGGAAGCGACAGCCGATTTCGCGCTCCTGCCCGTGCGGCTCGCGCGCGTGTCAGGCATCGTCATGGGCTCGGAGGGCAAGCCGCTCGAAGGCGCGATGGTCAGCCTCAACGCGGGGGCGAGGACCGGAGAGCCGGCGCTCATGCTGATGGGCACGAGCGCGCGGTCCGGCAGAGACGGTGCCTTCACCCTGAACGGTGTCGCGCCCGGCGACTACACCCTCGTGGCCCGATCGCTCCACGTCACGACGACGAGCGACGGCGGCGGCAACACGATGGTCTTCACCGCGCGGCTGTCGGCGGGCGGCGGCGGAGGCGACTCGGAGTTCGGGTCGATGCCGATCACCATCGGCGGAGAGGACGTCTCCAACCTGGTGCTCGTCACGTCGAAGGGAGGCACCGCCGCCGGCCGGGTCGTGCTGGACGACGGGAGCCGCCCGCCGTCGCTGCCCGGCTTGCGCGTCACGGCCATGGCAGCCGACATGGAATTCGGGCCCATGTTCGGGCCATCGTCGGCGCCGCTGAAAGCTGACGGGTCGTTCGAGATCGCGGGCGTGACCGGGCAGCGTCTCTTCCGGATGGCCAACGCGCCGCCGGGGTTCACGCTCAAGGCCGTGCGTCTCCACGGCGTGGACGTGACCGATGCCGGCATCAACTTCAAGGCCGGCGAGGCCGTCTCCGGGATCGAACTCGTGCTGACCTCGCGGACGACGACCGTCACCGGCGCCGTGACCGGCAGCGACGGCGCGTCGCTCAAGGACTATACCGTCGTGATCTTCTCGGAGGATCCGGACCAGTGGCGCCTGCCGATGACGCGCTGGGTGACCGGCACGCGACCCGATCAGGAGGGGCGCTTCAAGGTGCAGAACCTCCCGCCGGGAACCTACCAGGCCGTGGCCGTCGACTACGTTCCGCAGGGCGAGTGGGGCGACCCGGAGCTGCTTGAGCGCCTGCGGCCCCACGGGCGGCGGTTCGTCCTGGAGGAGGGGGGCAGCCAGACGCTGGAGCTGAAGCTGTCGGAGGGCTACTGAGCGCGGCGCGAGCCGTCCGTTCCCTCCGACTGGAGGAAGGCCGTCGCTTCGTCGTGCTCCGTGTCGTCCACCGGGCCCTGTCGGCGCGCGTACAGATAGGCCAGCGCGAAGATCACCACGATCAGCCCGAAAGACAGCCACTTGCTGACCTCGAAGTGGACCATCCCGATCGAGTGCAGGTACTCGATCAGCAGCTTGATGCCTACCCACGCGATGATGAGGAAGGCGCCGTCGACCAGCGCCGGGTAGCGCCGGACGATCACGAGGAGCTGCCCGATCACGAGCCGCATCGTGATGATGCCGAGGATGCCGCCCGTGACGATCACCCACGTCTTGTTCGACATCGCGACCGCCACGAGGATCGAATCCACCGCGAACACGATATCGGTGAGCTCGACCTTGACGACCGTCGCCCAGAACGCGGACAACCCCGGCCACGCGCGTGCCGGCTGAATCGCCCGCCGCCCGCCCTCCTCGTGATGGCCGAAGAAGTGCTTCCAGGCCAGGTAGAGGAGGTAGAGCGCACCGACAAGCTTGACCCACGCCACGGTCAGCAGGTGGACAGCCAGCAGCGTCGCGAGGATGCGGAACACGAACGCGCCGAGGATGCCGTAGCGCAGCGCCTTGCGCTGCTGGTGGCGAGGCAGCCCGAGCACCAGGATCGCCAGCACGAGCGCGTTGTCGGCGCTGAGCAGCCCCTCGAGCACGACGAGCAGCCCGATGGTGAGGAAATCTGTGGCGTGGACGTCCATTCAGGACCACCGGTGCCTTGACACGACCCGTATCAAGTCCTACACTTGGATCGTATCAAGGTTGGGCGCCGCAGCCCGGGAGCACGAAGCGGGGCGGAGGAACGGGCGGGCGAAACGGGAGCCATGGCCACGGAACACGATCTCTACTTTATCAGCATGGCCGCGCGAATGCTGGACATGCATCCGCAGACGCTGCGGAAGTACGAGCGGCTGGGGCTCATCCGGCCGACGCGCACGATCGGCAGCATGCGCCTCTACTCGTCTGGCGAGCTGGAGCGGCTGCGGCTCATCAAGCACCTCGTGGACGAGGCAGGCGTGAACCTCGCCGGCGTCCAGCGCCTCCTGGAGATCGCCGAGGTGCTGCAGCGCATCCGGCCGCTCGTCAGGCCGGAAGCCAGCCGCTCGGACGTCAGGCGCCTGGCGCAGGAGATCGCGCGCCTGGAGGAGATGGTAGGGCTCTAGCGCCGGGGATTCGTGCCTTGGAATTCAAAGACTACTACCAGACGCTCGGCCTTGCGAAGACGGCCTCCGAAAAGGAGATCAAGCAGGCATACCGGAAGCTCGCGCGGAAGTTCCACCCCGACGTGAACCCAGGCGACAAATCTGCGGAGGCCCGCTTCAAGGAGATCAACGAGGCCTACGAGGTACTCGGCGATCCCGACAAGCGCCGGAAGTACGACGAGCTGGGCGCCAACTGGCGGATGTACGAGCAGGCGCGGCAGCAGGGGCAGCCCTGGCCGGGCGGCTCCCCCTTCGGCGACATGTCGGGCTTCGAGGGGTCGGGCCCGGAGGGCGCGTGGACGATCAACATGGGCGGCGGCCCCGGAGGCTACCGCACCATGACCGAAGAAGAGATGCGGGATCTCTTCGGCAACGAGGATCCGTTCTCGGATTTCTTCCGGACGTTCTTCGGCGGCGGCGGACGGGAAGCTGGGCGGGCGCGCGCCGGGCGGGCGCCGCGCAGCCAGAAGGGACGCGACATCGAGCACGAGGTCGAGCTGACGCTCGAAGAGGCGTACCACGGCGCGACCCGGCGCATCTCGATCAAGCAGGCCGGCCACGCCCGGAGCGTGGACGTCCGCATCCCCGCCGGCGTCAGGGACGGTTCGCGCGTCCGCGCGGCCGGTGAGGGGGAATCGGGCTCGAATGGCGGCGCGGCCGGCGACCTGTATCTGCGGGTCCGTCTGCGGCCGCATCCGGTATTCGAGCGCAGGGGGAACGATTTGCACGCGAAGGTCGGCGTGCCGGTCACGACCGCCGTGCTCGGCGGCGAGGCGCAGGTGCCCACGATCACCGGCTCGGTGCGGCTGAAGATTCCCGAGACGACACAGAACGGGCAGGTGTTCCGGCTGAAGGGACACGGCATGCCCAGCGTGGGCAAACCGGAGGAGCGCGGCGATCTCTACGCGACCGTCGACGTGCAGCTCCCGCGTGCGCTCACGAATGAACAGCGGCAGCAGTGGGCCGGCGTGGCAAAGGTAGAGCGGACATGAACATCAACAAGTACACGGAAAAAGCCCAGGAGGCCGTGGTCGCGGCCCAGCAGCTCGCGGACACGGAAGGCCACCCGGAAATCCTGCCCGAACACCTGCTCGCCACACTCGTCGAGCAGCGCGAGGGCATCGTGCCGGAGATCGTCCGCAAGAGCAACGCCGATCCCTCGGCGATCGCGGCGGCGGTCCGGGCCGAGCTCAACCGCCTGCCGCGCGCGCACGGCGGCACGCAGGTCGGGCTCTCCCCTCGCCTCCGTCAGGTGACGTCGGCCGCCGAGAAGGAGGCCGAGCGCCTGAAGGACGAGTACGTCAGCACCGAGCACCTGCTCGTGGCGATCGCCGCCGAAGGCGGCCGTGCGGCCTCTGCCCGGATCCTGCAGCAGCATGGCCTCACGAAGGACGCGATTCTGCAGGCCATGGCCTCGGTCCGAGGCTCGCAGCGGGTCACCAGCCAGAACCCGGAGACCACCTATCAGGCGCTGGAACGCTACGGCCGCGACCTCACCGAGCTCGCCCGCCGCGGCAAGCTCGACCCGGTGATCGGGCGCGACGACGAGGTGCGCCGGGTGATCCAGGTGCTCCTGCGGCGCACCAAGAACAACCCGGTGCTCATCGGCGAGCCCGGCGTCGGCAAGACCGCGATCGTCGAGGGGCTCGCCCAGCGGATCGTCCGCCAGGACGTGCCGGAAGGGCTCAAGAAGAAGCGGATCGTCGCGCTCGACATGGGCGCGCTCGTCGCCGGCGCCAAGTATCGCGGCGAGTTCGAGGAGCGGCTGAAGGCGGTCCTGAAGGAAGTGGCCGACTCGCAGGGGCAGGTCATCCTCTTCATCGACGAGCTCCACACGGTCGTCGGCGCCGGCGCGGCCGAGGGGGCGATGGACGCGTCCAACATGCTCAAGCCGATGCTGGCGCGGGGCGAGCTGCACACCGTCGGCGCGACCACGCTCGACGAGTACCGCAAGCACATCGAGAAGGACGCTGCGCTGGAGCGGCGCTTCCAGCCGGTGCTCGTCGACGAGCCGACGGTCGAGGACACGATCAGCATCCTCCGCGGCCTGCGCGAGCGCTACGAAATCCACCACGGCGTCAAGTTCAAGGACTCGGCGCTCGTCTCGGCGGCGGTGCTGTCGCACCGCTACATCACCGACCGCTTCCTGCCCGACAAGGCGATCGATCTGGTCGACGAGGCGGCCGCGCGCCTCCGGATGGAGATCGACTCCATGCCCGCCGAGCTCGACGAGGTCCGGCGGCGCATCATGCAGCTCGAGATCGAGCGTGAAGCCCTCCGCAAGGAGACCGACAAGGCGTCGCAGGAGCGCCTGGAGAGGCTCGAGAAGGAGCTGGCCGATCTGAAAGAGGAGAGCGGTCGCCTGACGGCCCACTGGCAGCAGGAGAAGGACACGATCCAGGGCAGCCGCGGCCTGAAGGAGTCGCTCGAGCAGGTGCGCCTCGAGATCGAGCGCGCGCAGCGCGCCGGCGACTACACCAGGGCCTCCGAGCTGCAGTACGGACGGCTTCCGGAAATCGAGCGCCAGATCAAGGACCAGGAGGCCCGCCTCGCCGAGCTGCAGAAGGACCACCGGATGCTCAAGGAGGAAGTCGACGAGGAGGACATCGCCGAGGTCGTGAGCCGCTGGACCGGCGTGCCGGTCAGCCGCCTCATGGAGGGCGAGATCCAGAAGCTGCTGCGCATGGAGGAGCGGCTCCATCTCCGCGTCGTCGGCCAGGAGGAAGCCATCCGGGCCGTGGCGAACGCCATCCGGCGCGCCCGCGCGGGGCTCCAGGATCCGAACCGGCCGCTCGGCAGCTTCGTGTTCCTCGGGCCCACGGGCGTCGGCAAGACGGAGCTGGCCCGCGCGCTCGCCGAGTTCCTGTTCGACGACGAGCACGCGATGATCCGGATCGACATGTCGGAGTACCAGGAGAAGCACACGGTCTCGCGGCTCATCGGCGCGCCGCCTGGATACGTCGGGTACGAGGAAGCCGGACAGCTCACCGAGGCCGTCCGGCGGCGCCCCTACTCCGTCGTCCTCTTCGACGAGATCGAAAAGGCGCACGGCGAGGTGCTGAACGTCCTCCTCCAGCTGCTCGACGACGGCCGGCTGACCGACGGAAAAGGCCGCACGGTGGACTTCAAGAACACCGTCGTGATCATGACGTCCAACGTCGGGAGCCACTTCATCGCCGAGGCGGCGACGCGGGCGGCCGGGCTCGAGGCGCGCGATGCGGAGCTGCGGCTCGACGAACAGACGCGCCGCCTGGTCCTCGACGAGCTCCGCGAGCGGTTCCGGCCCGAGTTCCTCAACCGGATCGACGAAATCATCGTGTTCCATCCGCTGAGCCGCGCGCAGCTGCGATCCATCGTCGACATCCAGCTGGCGGGCCTCATGAAGCGCCTCGAGGAGCGGAAGATCAGGGTCGAGCTGACCGAGCGCGCCAGGGACCTGCTGATCGAGGAAGGCTACGACCCCATCTACGGGGCGCGGCCGCTCAAGCGCGCCATCCAGCGACGCGTGCTCGATCCGCTCGCCATGCGCGTGCTGCAGGGGGACTTCCGCGAGGGCGATCTGATCCGGGTCGACGCGGCCGGCGGCGAGCTGGAGTTCACCCGGATCGGGGACGCCGTGCACGCCTGATCGGACGCCGCCGATCGCGGTTTGGGCGTACAATCGAACTGAATGGCCGACGAGACGACGGGCAGACCATCGAACCCGCGCGGGAAGCGTCCCGGCGAGCGGCGGCTCACGCCGCGGCAGGCGCCCGGCTCGGCCATGTGGTACGCCCTCGGCTTCCTGCTCCTCCTCGCGCTCGGCCAGGCGTTCTTCCACTCCATCCAGTCGGGCGACACGATCTCGTACAGCGACTTCAAGACAGCCGTTCGCGCCGGCAGGGTCCAGGAGGTCACCGTCGCCGAGGACAGCGTCCGCGGCACGCTGAAGCCCGAGAACGGCCAGTCGCGCAGCTTCCACGCGGTCCGGATCGAGGATCCCAAGCTCATCGAGGATCTCGAGGCGCACGGCGTCAAGTACACCGGCGAGGTCGCGAGCCGCTGGATCGGTGAAGTGCTCGGGTGGGTGATCCCGCTCGTATTCCTGATCGCGCTGTGGACCTTCTTCTTCCGCCGCATGGGCGGCGCAGAAGGCGGAGTGATGTCGTTCGCGCGGAGCCGCGCGAAGATTTACGCGGAAGACGACGTCAAGGTCCGGTTCGCCGACGTGGCGGGGGTGGACGAGGCCGAGGAGGAGCTCCGCGAGATCGTCGAGTTCCTCAAGAACCCGAAGAAGTACACGGCCATCGGAGGCCGCATTCCCAAGGGCGTGCTGCTCGTGGGCCCTCCGGGCACGGGCAAGACCCTGCTGGCGCGCGCGATCGCCGGCGAAGCCAAGGTCCCCTTTTTCAGCCTCAGCGGGTCCGAGTTCGTCGAGATGTTCGTCGGCGTGGGCGCCGCCCGCGTGCGGGACCTGTTCGCGCAGGCGGAAGTGAAAGCTCCCTGCATCGTCTTCATCGACGAGCTGGACGCGCTGGGCAAGGTCCGCATCCAGACCCCGATGGGGAGCCACGAGGAGCGGGAGCAGACGCTCAACCAGCTGCTGGCCGAGATGGACGGCTTCGACGCGCGCAAGGGCGTGATCATTATGGGGGCGACGAACCGGCCCGAGGTGCTCGATCCGGCCCTCCTCAGGCCGGGGCGCTTCGACCGGCAGGTGCTCGTCGACAAGCCGGACGTCCGCGGACGCGAGGACATCCTCCGCATCCACGTGAAGAACGTGAAGATCGCCGACAACGTCGACCTCAAGGTGCTGGCGGCGCGCACGGCCGGGTTCGCCGGCGCCGACCTGGCCAACCTGGTGAACGAGGCGGCGCTCCTGGCGGCGCGGCGCGACAAGCACGCGGTGGAGATGAAGGATTTCGACGAAGCGATCGACCGCGTGATCGCCGGGCTCGAGAAGAAGCGCGTGATGAGCCACAAGGAGCGCCGGATCGTCGCCTTCCACGAATCGGGGCACGCCATCGTCGCGACGGTGCTGCCCAACCTGGACCCGGTTCACAAGATCTCGATCGTGCAACGGGGGTTCGGCGCCCTCGGCTACACGATGCAGCTGCCGCTCGAGGATCGCTACCTGATGACGCGGAGCGACCTGCTCAGCCAGCTCGCGGTGCTGCTCGGCGGCCGGAGCGCCGAGGAGATCGCGTTCGGCGAGGTGTCGACTGGGGCGCAGAACGATCTCCAGCGTGCGACCGACATCGCACGTGCCATGGTGACCGAGTTCGGGATGAGCGACGCGCTCGGGGCCGTCAACTACAACGGCCACAAGCGGGCGGCGTTCATCGACACGCCCTTCGCGCAGGAGCGCGGCAACTACGCCGAGGAGACAGCGCTCAAGATCGACACGGAGGTGAAGCGCATCATCACCGAGGCACACGAGACCGCGCGTACCATCCTCCGCGGGCGACGGGATACGCTGAACGCGCTGTCGGAGCGCCTCCTCGAAAGGGAAGTGATCGAAGCCGACGAGCTGAAGGCGATCATGGGGCCCCTGCCTCCGAAGGAACCCGACGCCGTCCCCGCCGCGATTCCGCCGGTCGGCTGACGCGCGTCAGCGAGCATCAGCCCCGCCTGGGCGGTCGCCGATCCCTGCCCTCCGCGACTGGTCACACCAGGCCCCTCGACAGGCGCACGCTCTGCTAGCATGCGGGCGTGAGCACGCTCGCGCAGGACGTCCGCTACGCCGTCCGCATGCTCCGCCGCAGCCCGGGGTTCGCGGCGGTCGCGATTCTGACCCTCGGCCTCGGGATTGGCGCCACCACCACCATCTTCAGCGTCGTGCACGGGGTGCTGCTGCGGCCGCTGCCCTACCGCGATCCGTCGCGGCTCGCCAACATCTGGGTGGATCTCGGCGTCGGCAACCAGTCGCTGCCGGCCGTGGCACCCGGCGACTTCCGTGACTACCAGGAGCAGGCGACGCTCTTCGAAGCCTTTGCGGCAGGCAGCGGCAGCAACGCGATCGGGGCGACCGGCGTCCTGACCGGAACCAGCGGCGAGGCGGAGCGCGTCGACGTCATCCCGATCACGGCGAACTTCTTCACCCTGCTGGGCGTCGATCCGGCGTTCGGCCGCCACTTCCTGCCCGAAGAGGAAGCCCCGGGCGGGCCCGCCGTCGTGATCCTGTCGCACCCGCTGTGGAAGCGGCGATACGGTGCCGATCCCGGCGTCGTCGGTCGGACGATCCGGCTCGACGGCCGCGATCACCTGGTCGTCGGGGTCATGCCGGAGCGCTTCCGGCTGCTCCTGCCGGCCGAGGCCTTCCTCATCACCGACGCGCAGGTGTGGACGCCGCTGCAGTTCGATTACCGCCGCACGCCGCCACGGAACTTCACGTTCTTCACCGTCCTCGCGCGCCTCCGGCCCGACGTCACGCTGGCCGAGGCGCAGGCCGAGATGGACGGCATCGCCCGGCAGCTCCGGGCCGAGCACGCCGAGCACGAAGCGTCCGACATGCGCATCCGCGTCGTCCCGCTGCAGCAGGACGTCGTCAAGCACGCCGAGCCCGCGCTCGTCGCGCTCTTCGGCGCGGTCGGGTTCGTGCTGCTCATCGCGTGCGCGAACGTCGCGCACCTGCTGCTGGCGCGATCGACGGCGCGCGAACGCGAGATCGCGGTGCGCGGCGCCCTCGGGGCCGGAGGGCTCCGGCTGCTCCGCCAGCTCACGACCGAGAGCGCCGTGCTCGGGCTCGCCGGCGCGGCCGCCGGCGTGACGCTGGCCGCGTTCCTGCTGAGCCTGCTGAAGACGCTCAGCCCGGCCAATCTGCCACGGCTTGCCGACGTGGAGATCGATCTGACGGTCCTGCTCTTCGCGCTCGGCGCGACCGCGGTGACCGTGCTCGCGTTCGGCATCGCGCCGGCCATCCGAGCGATCCGGCTCGACGTCAACCGCACCCTGCGAGCCGGCACGGCGCCGGCCGCGACGCCGGCCCAGCTCCGGCTCCGGCACGTGCTGGTCGTGGGCGAGATCGCCCTCGCGCTCGTGCTGCTCGTCGGCGCCGGCCTCATGGTGCGCAGCTTTCAGGCGCTGCAGCGCGTCGAGCCCGGCTTCGAGGCGGAGGGTGCACTGACGTTCCGGATCGCGCTGCCCGTGCGGTCGCGTCCGCAAGCCGACGCGCGCCGCGCCTATGTGGACGAGCTGCAGCGCCGGCTGCAGGCGCTGCCCGGCGTGACCGCCGTGGGCTTCACGCTGCAGCTGCCCCTGACCGGCAGCGGTCCGCTGCAGCCGTACGCGTACGACGAAGCGACCGCGCGCAACTGGGAGAGCGCCACGTCGGATCGCCGGGGCGTGTCGCCCGATTACTTCGCCGCGATGGGCACGCGGGTGCTGGCCGGGCGCGTCTTCGACGAGCACGACCTGAGCGCCCGCCGCACGATCATCATCGACGAGACGCTCGCCGCGCGCGTCTGGCCCGCCGGCGACGCGGTCGGCAAGCGGCTCCAGGTGGAGCAGGCTGGCGCCGGGGGGGATCTGACCGCCGAAGTCATCGGGGTCGTCGAGCACATGCGCATCCTCGACCTGACCCGGGACGTGCGGCCCCAGATCTGGGTGCCGTTCCGCGGGTTTCCCAGCGGCACGTTCTACGGCGTCGTGCGAACCGGGAGCGATCCGGCATCGCTCGGCGAGCCGGTGCGGCGGACCGTGGCGGCGCTCGATCCCGAGGCGGCCGTCGACCGCGTGCGGCCGATGACGGCGTACGTCGAGGCCGGGCTGGCCCAGGCGCGACTCAATCTGGTCCTGATGACCGGATTCGGCCTGGCGGCGGTGCTCCTCGCCGTCGTCGGCATCTACGGCGTGATCTCGTTCTCGGTGAGCCAGCGCACCCGCGAGATCGGGATCCGCATGGCGCTCGGGCAGGAGCCGGCGCGGGTTCGGAACCTGATTCTGCTGCAGGGCCTGCGGCTCGTGATTCCCAGCCTGGCGCTGGGGGTCGCGGCCGCGCTGCCGCTGACCCGGCTCGTCTCCGGTCTGTTACACGGGGTCGATCCACTCGATCCGCTCACGTTCGGTTCCACGATCGCGCTGCTAGGTCT
>DASPFV010000117.1:0-2410 GCA_035620975.1 Vicinamibacterales bacterium | reverse complement strand
CAGCTTGAGCCTTACGCTCGGGGCTGCTCCCGGCGCCTGCGTACGTCAATGCAAGACCTGACCCCCGCTCAAACGATCAGCATGGCGTCCCCGTACGAATAGAAGCGGTACCGCTTCGCCACTGCGTCGCGGTACGCGGCCAGAACCCGCTCCCGGCCGGCAAACGCGCAAATGAGCATCAACAATGACGAGCGCGGCAGGTGGAAGTTCGTCAGCAGCCCGCTGATCACCTGGAACGAGAAGCCGGGGTAGATGAAGACCGAGGCGAGCGCGTCGCCGGACGCCACCTGGCCGAAACCGCGGACGGCGGCATCCTCGAGCGCTCGCGTCGTCGTCGTCCCCACCGCGATGATGCGGCGGCCGTCACGGCGGGCCCGATCGAGCGCGCCGGCGGTCGCCGGCGGGATCTCGTACCACTCCGGGTCCACCACGTGCTCCTCCACGGACTCGGTGCGGACCGGCTTGAACGTGCCGTACCCGACGTGCAGCGTGAGGCTCGCGCGCTCGACCCCGGACCGCGCGAGGGCCTCAAGCAGCTCCGGCGTGAAATGCAGGCCGGCCGTCGGCGCCGCGACGGACCCGCGGGCCCGGGCATACACCGTCTGATACCGCTCGCGGTCAGACGGTTGGTCGGCCCGCCTGATGTACGGCGGCAGCGGGATGTGCCCCAGTGCATCGATGAGCGCCGGCACGGGTGCCCCGGTTTCGCTCCAGAGCCGGATCGTCCGCCGGCCGTGAAAGTGACGGGCCAGCACCTCGCCCATCAACACCCCTGCCTCGCCCTCGAAGCGAACCCGCGAACCCTCCTTGAGCTTCTGACCCGGGTGCATCAGCGCGGGATACGTGTGCCCGCCGTCCTGCGAAGCCCCCTCGAGCAGCAGACACTCGACCGCGCCGCCGCTGGGCACGCGGCGCCCCAGCAACCGTGCCGCGAATACACGCGTGTCGTTGATTACCAGCAGATCGCCCTGTCGCGTGTGGCGCGGCAGCGCGCTGACAGTCGTGTGTTCGAGCGACCCGCCGGCCCGATCGAGCACGAGCAGGCGCGATTCGCCACGCGGCGCCGGCGACTGTGCCACCAGCTCATCCGGCAGCTCGAAATCGAATTCGGAGACCCGCACGTTGGCACCCCGGCTGCATGCGCCTCAGCAAGATGGTAGACGAGGAACGAAAGACGGTGCTCCATGCGGAGCGATCGGAAGCGGACGCGATTGTGCCCGACCGGGATCCCGCGAACGGCGATCGCGATCCGCTCGTCATCCGGATGCCGGTCGACATCCGCAGCGCGGGCCTCACCGTCATCGCCGCCATCGCCCTCGTCCTCTTCCTGCAGTACGCCCAGGCCGTGCTCATTCCCGTCGTCCTCGGCACGCTCATCTTCTACGCCCTGGACCCTGTGGTCGACTGGATCCAGAAATGGCGGATTCCTCGTTTCGTCGGGGCAGGCGTCGTGCTCTTCCTGGTCTTCGGCAGCCTCGGATACGGCATGTGGACGCTGCGCGACGACGCCCTGTCGGTAGTCGAGGAGCTGCCCCGGGCAGCCCGGCGCGTCCGCGCGGGGCTCATCAACGAGCGCCGTCGCGAGCCGGGCGCCATCGACAAGCTCCAGGAGGCTGCCAAAGAGATCGACCGCACGGCGGCAGTCGCCACGGGACCGGAGCCGCGCGATCCCGGCGGCGTCCAGCGCGTGCAGGTCGTGCAGCCATTCCGGGCGACCGACTACCTGATGTGGGGATCGATGGGCGCGGTGGCACTGCTGGGGCAGGGGATCATGATCCTGTTCCTCACCTACTTCCTGCTGGTGGCCGACGATCTCTACAAGCGGAAGCTGGTCCGGATCGCACCGACGCTGTCGAAGAAGAAGATCACCGTGCAGATCCTGGACGAGATTGGGCAGCAGATGGAACGGTTCCTCTTCGTGCAGGTGCTCACGAGCCTGATCGTCGCGGCCGCGACATCCGTCGCGCTCTGGTGGGTCGGCCTGGAGCAGCCGATCATCTGGGGGCTGGCCGCCGGCGTCCTCAACTCGATTCCCTACTTCGGACCCATCCTCGTCAGCGGCGGGCTGACGGTCGTGGCGTACCTGCAGTTCGGCACAATCCAGATGGCGCTCTACGTGGCCGGCATCGCCCTTGTCATCACCACGCTGGAGGGCTGGCTCCTCACGCCCACGCTGATGGGCCGGGTCTCGAGCATCAACCCGGTGGCCATCTTCGTCGGAATCTTGTTCTGGAGCTGGGTCTGGGAGGTCTGGGGTCTGATCCTGGCGGTCCCGATGATGATGATGCTCAAAGCGGTGTGTGACAGGATCGAGGAGCTGCAGCCCATCGGGGAGCTGCTCGGGGAATAGGGGTCAGGTCTTGCATTGACGTACGGGAGGGCCGGCCGCGCGCAAGTACGTCAATGCAAG
>DASPFV010000116.1:0-7918 GCA_035620975.1 Vicinamibacterales bacterium | reverse complement strand
GGCTGCGGGCGACGAGGAAGAATCGGCGGCGGGCAGGCGTGTGCGCGAGCTCTGGCCGGCCGTTCAGTTCGCAGCGGGCGTCCATCCGCACCAGGCCGGCGCCTTCGCAGGACGGCCGGGCGACGCGGCGGGGGTGGTCCGCGGGGCGGTGAGGGCCGAGGGGGCCTGCGCGATTGGCGAGATCGGCCTCGACTACCATTACGACTTCGCCCCGAGGAACGTCCAGGGCCAGCTGTTTGGCGCGCAGATCGAGCTCGCCCGCGAGCTGCAGCTGCCAGTCGTGATCCACACGCGGGAGGCCGACGATGACACGTTCGCGGTCCTGCGTGAGGCGGGAGCCGGCGTCGTGCGTGGCGTGTTTCACTGCTTCACTGGCGATCGCCCCATGGCGCAGCGGGCGCTCGACGCGGGATTTTTCGTGTCGCTGTCGGGGATAGCCACGTTCCCCAAAGCGGAGGAGCTGCGCGCGGTCGCCCGGCTCGTCCCGCGCGACAGGCTGCTGCTCGAGACCGACTCGCCGTATCTGGCTCCCGTGCCGTTCCGCGGCCGCCGGAACGAGCCGGCGTTCGTCGTCGAGGTCGCCGCCGCGATTGCCCGCACCATCGGGGTTCCGCCTGACGAGCTCCGCACGGACGTGTCGCGCAATTTCCACGCCCTGTTTGGGCCAACTCCATCCGTCCAAACGGCTTAGCGCGTTGACACCCCGCGCGCAACTCCAGTATTGTGGGGCAACTGCGTCCAGATGCTTACCCCTTGACCGATACCGCGCAGAAATCATCCGTCTCTGCCGATCTGGCCCAGATCTTCGAGCCCATCCGGCCGGATCTCGAGGCAGTAGAGCGCGAGTTCGTCCGGCACATCCAGTCGCGCGTTGCGCTGATCCCCGAGATGGGTCGCTATATCCAGAACAGCGGCGGCAAGCGCGTCCGGCCGGCCGTGCTCCTGATGGCTTCCCGGCTCGGCGGCTACCAGGGCGAACGGGCCGTCCTGTATGCCTCGGTCGTCGAGTTCATCCATACCGCGACGCTCGTGCACGACGACATCATCGACGGCGCCGACCTCCGGCGTGGGCGCCTGGCCGTGCACTCGCGGTGGGGGAACGACATCACCGTTCTCCTCGGCGACTACCTCTACATCAAGTCGATGGCGATGGCGCTCACCCAGGATTCGCTCGAGATAATCCGGCTCCTGTGCGACGTCACGCTCCGGATGATCGAAGGGGAGCTGTACCAGCTCACGAAAACCGGGGACGTGGACATCACGGAGGAGGAGCATTTCGAGATCATCCGCCGGAAAACGGCGTTCCTTTTCGGCGGGTGCGCGCAGATCGGCGGGATGCTCGGAGGTGTCACCAGCGAGCGCGAGGCGGCCCTGCGCGAATACGGGTTCAATCTGGGCATCGCGTTTCAGCTCGTCGACGACCTGCTCGACTACACCGCGGACCAGGCCGCGCTGGGGAAGCCCGTCGGCGGCGACCTGCGCGAGGGCAAGGTGACGCTGCCCATCATCTTCCTGCTGCGCCGGGGCGGCGCCGAGGCCGATCGGCTCATTCGCGACGTCGTCCGGGACCGGGCCGTCTCCCCGGAGCAGTGGCGCGAGATCGTCCGCCTCCTCCGCGAGCACCGGACGACGGAGCTGGCATATCAGCGTGCGCTCGAGTACGCCAACCTGGCGAAGGACTGCCTCACGGTGTTCCCGCCGAGCCGCGAGCGCGACGCCCTGCTGGCTCTTCCCGACTACGTGCTGGCCCGCGATCACTAGAGGTCTTGACCCCTCAGACTACAAATGAGTCAGGTTTCTTTCAGGGGTCAAGGCCGGCCGCGCGTCAGCGCGGCGTTATCAGACAATGCGACTGGCGAGGCGGAGCCCCGTGAGTCTGAGGCGCCGCCTCGCTAGACTCTGCAGGCCGCACCTGCGCATCACCCGCCGGCCATGGACCCGCTGACCCGCATCAACGAGCTCCGGGAGCAGATCCGCCACCACGAGGAACGCTATTACGTCCAGAGCGCTCCCGAGATTTCCGACGCCGAGTTCGATCGCCTGATGCACGAGCTGGAGCGCCTCGAGGCCGAGCACCCGGACCTCCTGTCGGCGGACTCGCCGACGCAGCGCGTCGCCGGCAGGCCCACGGAAGGGTTTCCGACGGTCGAGCACCTCGCCCCGATGCTGAGCCTCGACAACGCCTACGACGAGGAGGATCTGCGCGCCTTCGACGCCAGGCTGCGGAAGGGCGCCGGGCTCGGCGAGACACCCGCGGACTACGTGACGGAACTCAAGATCGACGGCCTCAGCATCGCGCTCACCTTCGAGAACGGCCGGCTCGTGCGCGGGGCGACCCGGGGCGACGGCGTGCGGGGCGAAGACGTGACCGCGAACGTCCGCACCATCCGCTCCCTCCCGCTCGCCCTCCGGGGCGCGCCGGAGGGCCGGTTCGAGGTCCGGGGCGAGGTGTTCCTTCCGCGCGCGGCGTTCGAGCGGATCAACCGGGAGCGTGCGGCCGCGGGGGAGCCCCTGTACGCCAATCCGCGGAACGTCGCCGCCGGGACGATGCGCAACCTGGATCCCGCGCTCGTCGCGCGCCGGGGATTGAAGGCGTTCATGTACCAGCTCGTGTCCGACTCCGGCGCCATTGCCGCCCGGCATCACGAGATGCTCGGCGCGATGCGGGCCTGGGGACTTCCGGTAGAGCCGCACTTCGAGCTGTGCCACGGCATCGACTCGGTGATTGCCTTCTGCCGCACCTGGCGCGACAAGCGGCTGGAGCTGGAATTCGACACCGACGGCGTGGTCGTCAAGCTCGCGGATCTGGCACTCCGTGCCCGGCTCGGCACCACCGCGAAGTTCCCGCGCTGGGCGACCGCGTTCAAGTTTCCGGCCCAGCAGCAGCACACGAAGCTCGTGCGCATCGATGTCAACGTGGGCCGTACCGGCGCGAACACCCCATACGCGGTGCTGGAGCCCGTCGTGGTGGCGGGATCCACCATCTCGATGGCGACGCTGCACAATGCCGACGACATCGCGCGCAAGGACTTCAGGGAGGGCGACACGGTCATCATCGAGAAGGCGGGTGACGTGATCCCGAGGGTCGTGGCCCCCGTGCTCGCACTCAGGCCGGCCGATTCGCGCCCCTGGGTCATGCCGACGACCTGCCGGGCGTGCGGCAGCACGCTGCGGCGTGACGAAGAGGAAGTCGTCTGGCGGTGCGAGAACGCGTCCTGTCCGGCGCGCCTGCGGCGGAGCCTCGAGCACTTCGCCTCCCGGAGCGCCATGAACATCGAAGGGTTGGGGGAGTCGCTCGTCGACCAGCTCATCGAGCGCGGGCTCGTTCGCGATTTCGCCGAGCTCTACGCGCTCGACCCGGGTGAGCTGGAGCAGCTCGTCGTCGCCCCCCGCGACCCCAGGTCGGACCGGGCAGTGCCCCGCAAGCTTGGAAAGGTCGGCCGCAACGTCGCCAGCCAGATACAGGCGTCGAAGCAGAACGACCTCTCCCGGCTGGTCTACGCGCTCGGGCTCCGCCACGTGGGAGAGAAAGCGGCGGCGACCCTGGCCACGCACCTGAGGACGATGGCTGCCATAATGGACGCCCCCGTCGAGCTCCTTCAGACGGTACCGGACATCGGACCTGTGGTGGCCGCGTCGGTGCGGAGCTTTGCCGACGAGCCGCGCAACCGGGCGCTCGTCGAGAAGCTGGCTGCCGCCGGTGTCAACATGGAGAGCCAGCAGCCCCCGCCCGGCGCCATCGGGCCCGGCCCGCTGACCGGCCAGACGTTCGTGCTGACGGGGACGCTGAGCGGGATGACGCGCGAGGACGCGGCGGCAGCCATCGAGCGCCTCGGAGGCAAAGTCTCCGGGTCGGTGAGCCGAAAAACCCGGTATCTCGTGGTCGGGGCCGACGCGGGGAGCAAGCTGGAGAAGGCTCGGGAGCTCGGGGTCCGGGTGCTGACCGAGGATCAGTTCGCCGCGCTTATAATGAACGAGGGACGGTTGCAGACGGACGCGTGATGTCCAGGCGTTTCACAGTCGTCACGGTCGGGCTGGCGGCGGCGGTCGCCTTCCTCGTCGGCTTGATCCTCGCGGGAGCGTTCACGCCGACGCGCGTCGTGTCGTCCGCGCCGAGCGCGCCCCCCTCGCCGCTCGAGATCCCCCGCCGCGTCAGCCTCTCCGCCGCACCCGCCATCGTCAATTTCGCCGACGTCGCCGAGCGGATCAACGCCGCCGTCGTGAACATCGACGCGACGTCCCGCAATGCTCAGGTGCGGGACTCGTCACGGTCCTTCCGCCGCGCTCCGGACGATCCGACCGACGGCGGCGTCCCGCGGGATCTGGAGACGCCGCGGCTGGGTGCCGGCAGCGGGTTCATCATCGACAAGGACGGCTACATCCTGACGAACAACCACGTCATCGAGGGGGCCGACCGCATCAACGTGACCCTCGCTGACGGACGGGCGTTCCGGGGCGAGGTCGTCGGCGCCGATCCGGCGATCGACGTCGCGCTGCTTCGAATCGAAGGGGCTGCCAACCTGCCCGAGGCGCCGCTCGGGAACTCCGACGAGCTGCGGGTGGGGGAGTGGGTCTGCGCGATCGGCAACCCGCTCGGCTACGTGCACTCGGTCACGGTGGGCGTGGTCAGCTTCGTCGGCCGGAAGCTCTTCGACAACAGCCTGGACGACTACATTCAGACGGACGCGGCCATCAACTTCGGCAACAGCGGCGGACCGCTGATCAACGCGCGCGGCCAGGTCATCGGGATCAACTCGGCGATCAGCTCACGCGCGAGCAACATCGGGTTCGCCGTGCCGATCAACCAGGCCGTGGGGATCCTGCCGCAGCTGAAGGACCAGGGCCGCGTCTCACGTGGGTTCATCGGCGTGATCCTCACCGACGTGACGCCGGGCCTCCAGCGCGCGCTCGGGCTCTCGGTCTCGCACGGCGCGATGATTCAGGACGTGACCCCGCGGTCGCCCGCCGAGCGCGCCGGCCTCAGGCCGTACGACGTCGTCGTGGAGATCGAGGGGGAGAGCGTTCAGACCAACGAGGAGCTGATTCGCTGGATTTCGGCCCGGCAGCCCGGCAGCGTCGCCAGGCTGGCGATCCTGCGCGACGGCCGGCGCCAGACGCTGCCCGTGAAGCTGGCCGAGCGCCCGCGCCGTGGGGAGGAGTTCGAGTCGCCGGAGGTCCTCGGCGCGCCGGCCCGCCCGAGGCCGGCCCAGCCCGAGCCGCAGCTGCCGCTCGGCGTCTCGGTCCGGGAGATGGATCGGGGGTTCGTCGGCCGGCTGGAGATTCCAGACTCCATACAAGGCGTCGTCGTCTCCCGCGTCGAGCCGACCGGGCCCGCGCACCAGGTACTGCGCCGCGGGCTGGTGATCATCGAGATCAACCGGAGGCCCACGCGCAGCCGCGCCGAGTACCAGCAGGTCGTCTCCGGCGTCCGCGGCGGCGACGTGCTCGCAATCTACTACTACGATCCGACGCTCGGCCGGCGCGGGCTCGTGACCGTGACGGCCGATTGACCAGGGTCGGCGAGCGGACCGCCGACGACCTCCAGGGCGCGCCCGCGGGCGGGCGAACGGCCGCCGGCGCGGCCCATCGCGCGGCCGGCGCCGAGCCGCACTCCGGACGGTGTTTCCAGCATGAAAGCACGGATTCTCGTAGTCGACGACGAGGCGGAGATCCGCCGCTCGATGCGGATGATCCTCGAATACGAGGGCTATGACGTCCTGGAAGCCTCGAGCGGCCCGGACGGCGTCACGCTCGCCGAGCGCGAGAGCCCCGACCTGGTGTTTCTCGATATCAAGATGCCGGGCATGGACGGCCTCGAGGCCCTCCAGCGCATCAAGGCGGCGAACGACGCAATCCCCGTGGTGATCGTGTCCGGCCACGGAACCGTCAGCACGGCGGTCGAGGCGACCAAGGCCGGAGCGTTCGATTTCATCGAGAAGCCGCTCGCGAGCGAGCGCGTGCTCGTCACGATTCGCAACGCGATGGATCGATCGCGGCTGGTCGACGAGAACCGGACGCTCCGGCGCGCGGCCGAGGCCAGGCACCAGATGGTGGGAGAGAGCCCCGCCCTTCGCCAGGTCTGGGATGCCATCAAGCGCGCCGCGCCGACCAACGCCACCGTCCTGCTCCTCGGCGAGAGCGGCGTCGGCAAGGAGCTCGTCGCACGCTCCATCCACCGCAACAGTCTCCGCAGCCGCGAGCGCTTCATTCAGGTGAACTGCGCGGCCATACCGGAAGAGCTCATCGAGTCGGAGCTGTTCGGCCACGAGAAAGGATCGTTCACCGGCGCGACGGAGAAGCAGATCGGCAAGTTCGAGCAGGCCGATCGCGGCACGATCTTCCTCGACGAGGTGGGGGACATGAGCCCCAAGACGCAGGCCAAGGTGCTGCGCGTCCTCCAGGAGGGGGAGGTCGAGCGTCTCGGTTCCGCCCGCACCATCAAGGTCGACGTCCGGGTGATCGCCGCGACCAACAAGGACCTCGAAGCGGAGATCGAGAAGGGGACGTTCCGCGAGGATCTCTACTTCCGGCTGAGCGTCATCCCGATCCGCGTTCCTCCGCTCCGCGACCGGCGGGAGGACATCCCGGCCCTCGTCCGGCACTTCGTCGACCTGTTCAGCCGCGACAACAACCGCCGTCCGCAGCGGTTCACGCCGGCCGCCCTCGAGCACCTGCAGAAGGCGCGCTGGAAGGGCAACGTCCGCGAGCTCAGGAACACGGTCGAGCGGCTGATCATCATGACCCCGGGCGACGCGGTGGATCTGGACGACGTCCGCGATGTCGTGAGGACCGAGGCGAAGCCGCAGCAGGGTGATGGCGACCGGGAGCGCCCGGGCACGCTCCGCGAGTTCAAGGAGTCGGCCGAGCGCGCTTTCCTCGTCGAGAAGCTCCGCGAGAACAACTGGAACATTTCCAAGACCGCCGAGGTGATCGGCACCCCCAGGAGCAACCTCTACAAGAAGCTCGAGCAGTACGGGATCAGCCAGGAAGCCGACGGCTGACGGCGCGGCGTTTGGTTCGGCCCGGCCCAGGCTGGTACTATTAAGCGTTCGCCGCAGCGGTCCAGACGATCGCTCGACTTCGCTCGCTTCGCGAGCGTCGGCGCGACGGCCCGCGATCGGCCGTGTTCGAGGGAACCGGTACACGGGCCTGCCTCGCCGAAGCCCGCGGAGCGGGAGAAGTCGGGAGGAAAGTCCGAACTCCGCAGGGCAGTGCGCCGGGTAACACCCGGTCGGGGCAACCCGAAGGAAAGTGGCACAGAAAATACACCGCCCGCCTTCGTCCGCCGGCTTTCGATGCGGACTTCGGCAACGCGGGCCTGCACGAGAGCGCGGGCCTGCCGCGCCGGAGCCCCTCGCGAAGGCGGGCGGGCGAAGGCGGGTAAGGGTGAAAAGGTGCGGTAAGAGCGCACCGCGCCCGTGGCAACACGGGTGGCAGGCAAAACCCCGCACGGAGCAAGACCAAATAGGGGGGCGCCGGCGCCCTCGACGCGGTTCCCGCGCCGGGGAACGCCGGACGGACGGCCCGTCCGTCGCCTCCGGGTAGGTCGCTCGAACCCGCCAGCGATGGCGGGGCCAGAGGAATGATCGTCGCTTCGCCGAAGTCCGCAAGGGCGGAGGCGGGGAACAGAATTCGGCTTACGGTCCGCTGCGGCGGACCTTTTTTTGTCGGTGGTAAGATCCGCTCGCATGCCTCACTTCCTGGTCACGGGCGGTGCCGGATTCATCGGATCTCACCTTGCGGAGGAACTGGTCCGGCGGGGCGACCGGGTGCGGGTGGCAGACTCGCTCATCACCGGTAAGCGTGAGAACCTCGCGCACCTGCCGGAGGTCGAGTTCCTGCAGGGCGATCTCGCCGACGAGGCCTTCGCGAGGCGGACCGTGGACGGCGTCGAGTTCGTCCTGCACCAGGCCGCCAT
>DASPFV010000115.1:0-5793 GCA_035620975.1 Vicinamibacterales bacterium | reverse complement strand
CCCGCTCCGCTCCCTCGCGGGCGCGCCGTGCGCGCCGCCGCTCTGCGGCTCGCCGCAAAGAGTACAGAATTCGCGTTGCGAGCCGCATAGCGGTCGAAGGACGTAACCCCGCGGCCCCCCACGCGCCGCTGAGGCGCACGGCCAACATGTGAGCGCTTCGGACTCCGGGCGCGCACGTACGCTACTGCCCGCCGGGTCCAGCGCCGCGGCCAGCAGGCTTGGCTCCCGGCTGCTTCGCCTGCTCTTCCGCCGTCAGGCGCTCGGCGATCTCGCGCTCGCGCCGGGCGTCCTCGGTCCGCTTCAGCCGGTTGTAGGCCGTCGCGAGCTGCACGTGCGCCTCGATGGTCTCCGGCGCGTCGCGCACGATGGCTTCGAGGAGCTCGACGGCCGCCTCGGTCTTCCCGGTCTGCAGGCGAAGGCTCGCGAGCAGCTTGCGCCCGCTGAGATCCGTCGGCCGGATGGCCACTGCCCGCTCCAGGTAGGTTGACGCTTCGTCGAAGCGCCCGGCCGACTTGCGCATGTTGCCCAGCTGCAGGTTGGCCTCGAAGTCGTTCACGTTGAGCTCCAGCTCGCGGCGGAACGCCCGCTCGGCAGCCTCACGCTCGCTCAGCGCCAGCAGGGATCGCCCGTAGAGCGAATGCGCCGTCGGCAGCCGCGCGTTCAACTGCAGCGTCTTCTCGAGCTCGATTTTCGCGGACGGGTAGTCGTGCTGGGCGAGGTGCGCCATGGCCATGAGCAGGTGCGCCTCCGCCGACTCTCCGGCGCCGAAAATCCGGTCGACGTACTTCTGCCCTTCCTCGCTCCGGTCGGTTCGCAGGAGGGCCGTTCCCAGGAGGTACGCGAACGCGAGGTCCCCCTCGAACATCTGCTCGCGCGGCTGCAGCAGGGCGATGAGCTCCTGGTCCTGCCCGGTCTGCAGGTAACACTCGGCCAGCACGAGATACGCGTTCTTCGCCTGGGGATCCGACGAGAGCACGCGCTTGAGCTGGGGGATGGCCTCCTGCGGCCGCCCCGACTTGTAGTATGCGAGCGCCAGATTCAGCCGGATGGCGCTGCCATTCGGCTCGATCTTCAGCGCTTCCTCGTACTGACGGATCGCGTCGTCGAACTGCCCGAGGCGGACGTAGGCGGCGCCGAGGTTCGTCAGCGCCTCCGGCCGCCCGGGCTGCAGCGCCAGCGCGGCCTTGTAGGATTCGATCGCGCCGATCAGGTCCCCGGCCTGGTGGAGCTCGAGCGCGCGCGCGAACAGCGTCTCGAACTCGGGCGGCCGCGGGGCCTGCGCCCGGAGCAGCGCCACCGGGATCACGAGCAGAAGCAGTACCGAGGACAAGCGTGTCATGACGGCGGCGGGTGACTTCAGAGGATCTTACGCCGACGGTGACGATCGACCAAGCGGCTTCCGATCGGCTCTCGAAGAGCTTCGACCTGGCGGCGGAAGCACGGCCTGGAAGCCGGGAGCCAGAAAAGCGCTTCCGCCTGAAGGCGGAAGCCACGGGCGCAAGATAGCGTAGCTTCCGCCTTCAGCCTTCAGGCGGAAGCCGTTCGCGTAGCTTCCGCCTTCAGGCGGAAGACACACCCAGCTGAGACGGACCCGGCGGGCGGCGAACTGCCCCGCCGACGGTCTAGAAGTAGTACTTCAGGACGAACTCGATCACGCGGTGGCCGCGCTTCAGGTTGATCGTCCCGAAGTTGGCGCGCGTCTGCTGCGTGTAGTCGAACCCGCCGGTCGGGTCGCAGACGTTGTTCTGCACGCCGCCGGTGCCATCCGGCACGTTGTTCACCGTCACGCGGCACGTCGTATCGAGCACCAGGTTGATGTCGTTCCCGATGTTCGTGTTCGCGAACGCCTGGTTGAACAGGTTGAAGAACCCGACGCGGAACTGCAGCTTCTGCTCGTCCTTGATCGTGAAGTTCTTGAACAGCGTCAGGTCGTGGTTGAACCGCGTCGGCGTCCTGATGTTGTAGGGCGGCACCAGATCGCCGTTCTGACCGAACGGCGGGACCGAGATGCAGTCGAGGTTCAGCATCTTCTCGCCGACGCCCGTGCCGTCGGTCCGCGGATCGCAGGTGTAGATCGGCGCGAGGCCGTTGCCGCCACTGAGGCTCGGCCCGACCACATCGGCGGTGCCGAAGTACGCGGCCGAGATGCTGTTGGCGGCCGCCGCGCCGCTGAAGCTGAGGCGCAGCGGTATGCCGCTGGCCATCGACGAGATACCGGACAGCTGCCACCCATTGAGAATGCCGCGGCCGATCGCATTGTCCATCGCCCCGCGTGCGCCGTCTGGCAGGAAGGCGTTCCACGACACGTTGAGGATGTGCGTCCGGTCCGTGCTGAGCACGCCGTACGTGCGGTCCGGATCGTAGGGATCGACGGTCGAGTACTCGTCGCCCAGCGTGCCCTTCGTCCGGCCGTACGTGTAGGCCAGGAAGTATTGCAGGGCCCGGCTCGTCTGTCGGCTCAACGTGACCTGGAGCGAGTTGAAGTTGGCCTCGCCGCGGAAACTGTACAGCGTGATGCCGTTCAGCGCGTTGAACGGCCGGAACGAGGCGAGGTTGTCGCCCACGCTGGCCACGGCGACGCGGTTGACCGGCACGGACAGGTCGACGCCGTTGAAGGTCCCCGAGCTCAGGGCGCCGAACGGCATGACGTTCCCGTTCTGGCGGCTGACGAGGTCGCGCTGCCGGGTGCCGACGTAGCTCGCCTCGATAACCTGGTTCCAGGGAATCCGCCGCGCGTACGAGAGGCTGAAGCTGTGCGTCTGCGGCCAGGCGAACGAGTCCGGCGTCAGCGAGTTGATCCCGATGCTGCCGATGCGGTTGGCGAGCGTCGCCTGGCTGACCGTGTCGTACGTCAGCCCGAGGCCGTTGCCGTAGCCCCCGCCGGCCCAGAAGTCGGTCGCGACCTGGTACGCGTTGGGCGGCATGCGCAGCGTGTTGTCGTACTCCACGTTGCCCATGTTGCGGTTGTAGAACAGCCCGTACCCGCCGCGGACCACGTTGTTGCCCTCGCCGTCGATGTTCCACGCGACGTTCACGCGCGGGAGCGCGAAGGCCGAGCGGTTCTCCAGGATGCCGTCCGGCGCGCACCCGGTGTAGACGTAGCAGACGCCGTTGAGTCGCTGGTACGTGCCCGGATCGAGGAACGACCCGGCGTTCGGGTCATACAGCTCCGACGTGAAGTAGCCCCCCAGGCCGTTCAGCTCGCGGTTGTTCGTCCAGTAACCGAAGCGGACGCCGTATTCGAACGTGAGGTTGGGCCAGATCCGCCAGCTGTCCTGCGCGAATGCGTCGATGCTCCAGTACCGGAACTCGCCGAACGGCTGGCCGGGCGACGGGTTGCCGCTCGCAGCAGTGCCCTGGGTAAACGATCCGATACGGCCGACGAGCATGTCCGCGGCCGAATTGCCCGTGCCTGTGGTGTTGTCGGTACCGAACCAGAGCTGTCCGGCCTCGAGGTTCTGGAAGTTCTGCTGCTTCTGGCCGCGCTCGATTGCGGCCCCGAACTTCAGTCCGTGCGTCCCGGCGAGCTTGGTCAGGGTGTTCCGGAACTGCAGTGCGTCGTTGTGCGCGTACACGTCATTCCCGGCCGCCCACAGGTTCCCGACCTGGCCGCTGCCGCCCCAGCCGTGCAGGATGTCCGTCGGCAGATACGGGCTCGTCGACCCTGCCGGGAAGATGCCGTTGAACGTGATGCCGCCGGCGCCCTGCCGGATGAGGCTCGGATCCTCGAAACTGTTGTCCAGCGTCAGCCGGCTGTAGCTCACGAGCACCTCGTTGGTCATCGAGGGGCTGAGCACCGAGACCACGTTGCCCGCATACGATCGACCCCGGTTCTCGCCGATGTTCGACGTGGGCAGCGCGACGTCGGACGGCCCCCACCACACGCCGCGGGGGTTCGTCGTCGTTTCCCCTTCGTAGGCGACGCGCACGTAGGCCTTGGTGCTGCTGCTGATGTTCCAGTCGAAGCGCGACTTGAAATCGAACCGGTTCGCCGGCTCGAGCGCACTGTAGACGTAGTTGAACTCGTTGTCGGGATCGCTGTAATTCGGCTGCGGGTAGAGACCCGCGAGATAGGCCCCCATCGGGTGGATGTATGGCCGCATGTCGTTGTTCGGAGCCGGCTGGCCCGCGTTCGGGAAGCCTTGCGGAATGCGGAGCTGCGGGATGCTGTTCAGGTTCGAGCCGCGGTTGGCCAGCAGCTCGCTGAAGTCCCCGTTCCGCATCGCCTCGGTGTAGGTGCGCGAGAAGCGCGCGCCCGAGTCGATCTGCTGCCGCTGCACCTCGTACGCGACGAAGAAGAACAGGCGGTCCCGGTTCCGCGTGTAGTCGTCGCCGAAGAAGAGCGGACCGCCGATGTTGCCGCCCGGGTAGTTGTACTTGCTCTTCGGCTTCGGCGTGAGCGTGATGCTGTTCGATCGATCGTTCGACGCGAAGCTGCTGTCGCGCCAGTAGTCGTAGAGCTGCCCGCGGAACTGCGAGGTGCCCGACTTGGTGACCGCGCTGACGCTCATGCCGCCCGTGCCGTATTCGGCCGCGAAGTTCGAGCTCTGCACCTTCACTTCCTGAACCATGTCATTGTTCAGCGTGACGATGAGCCCGTTGTTGCTGCCGATGTCGATGAGGGACGAGCCATCGAGCTGGACCGTGTTGCTCGACGAGCGGATGCCGTTGACCGTGTAGCTCTGCGTGTTGTTCGCGCCCCCGCCGAAGCTCACCGACTCGCCCTGGTTGAACTCCGTCACGACGCCGGGCAGGATCCGCAGCAGCTCCAGCGAGCTGCGCCCGATGATCGAGAGGTTGTCGATCTGCTGCGACGTCAGCACGCCCTCGCGCGCGCCAGTCTGCGTCTGAATGAGCTCCGGCGTGGCGGTGACCGTCACCGTCTCGGTCTGCTCGCCGATGTCCAGACGGACGTCCAGGCCACGGTTGTCCGCGGGGCTGAGCGCGAGATTCTTGCGGTCGTACGTCTTGAATCCCGAGAGCTCCACCCGCAGCTCGTAGGTGCCGGGGAAGAGGCCGGTCAGGATGTACTGACCGCGTTCGTCGGTAATGGTTGTCTGCTCCGACTTCGTGCCGGTGTTGATGGCCGTGACCGTCGCGCCGGGCAGCACCGCGCCGCTCGCATCCTGGACGGTTCCCCGGATGGTCGCGTTCGTTCCCTGCCCATATGCGCTCGTCGTCAACGCCAGCACGCACAGCGCGGACGCCACCAATGTAGCGACGGTGACTGTGCGGTTCGAACGTGATCGCAGCATGGTCCTCCCCCGACTCAAACGGCGACGTCTCCACATGCCTGGCGGCGGGAAGCCGCTAATGCGGACGCGTTAGTCTAAAACAACTACACGGCCGCCGGATGAAGCGTATGGGTGGGGAACGTTCCAGTCAACTTGCTGATGGGAGGGTCGCCGGTATGTCACAAGGCAGCAACATAGCTATGCCGAAAGACATACATCACGCTGAGCTTACGCCCCATGTAAACGCTGCAGCTGCTGAACTTACGTCTCCCGAAAGACACTCACGGAAAGTGATCCAGAACGTTACATTTCCAGCTGGACAATGCCGCGCTGAAGCGCCCGCGTCACCGCTTCGGTTCGATCGGTCGCCCCCAGCTTGCCGAGGATGCTGCTGACGTGGATCTTGACCGTGCCCTCGCTGATGTCGAGCGTGCTGGCGATTTCGCGGTTGCGACGCCCGCCCACCAGCAGCCGCAGCACTTCCAGCTCCCGCGTCGAGAGCTGCGCGCCCGACACGCGATCGGCCAGGCGGGCGGCCACTTCCGAGGGAATGTGGCGC
>DASPFV010000114.1:0-12190 GCA_035620975.1 Vicinamibacterales bacterium | reverse complement strand
TCGTGATGGAGCTCGGCGTGCTGTGGGCGATCCGCGACAACCTGACGCTGAACATCGTCATGCTGCTCTACCCGCTCGACGCGATTCGCGCCTGGCAGGCGGGAGGCTGACCAGGATCCGCGCGGCGGTTCCCGGATGGGAACGGGAAGAGAGGACCGGGAAACCGGTGTTCAGCGGCTCGAGTGGCCGCCGACCAGGATCGGCTGACACCAGGCCATCCGCCCGTTGCTCTCGAGGATCTTCGCGCGCACGTAGCCCTCGTCTCCCCGGATCTGGTACATCGCCGGGCTCTCGAGCGCCTCGTGCAGCAGGCGCCCGTGCTGCCCGATGAACTGCACGCGGTATTTCGCCCAGGCATCGGTCTTGATCGTGACCGTCACGCTCGACGGGCTCGCCTGGTAGTCGGCCAGCTCGACGCCTGTCGAGGCGTAGAAGCGGCCGGCCTCGAGGGCGCCGAGGATCGACGCGGCGTCGAGCGAGGGCGCACGCACGGCTACCCATCCCCGTCCGGGTCCCGCCACGTTCGAATTGCCGGGATCCGTGAAGTTGTGCGCATCGTCGACGGCGATGCCGTAGACGAGACTGCCGCTCGAGAGGACGCGATCCCAGACCTCCTCCATCCCGGCGGCGCCCCCGCCCCCGAGGTTGTTCACCTGAGGATGGCCGTTGTAGATCTCGAGCAGCCGGTTGTTGCGGACCTGGCGGATCTCGTCGGCCGAGAACGCCCAGCGGAAGTTCGGATGGTTGATGTGCGGCACGCCGCGGACGCTGCGGATGGCGTCGACGCTCCGCTGCAGCACGTCGAGCACCGAGGCGCCGTTCTGGGCCTCGACCAGCTGCGTGATGCCGAGCCCGTTCACATGGACCGGCCGGCCCTCGAACCCGCTGGTGACTTCCTCGCCCGGGATAAGGAGGAACTCGTCGTCTTTGCCGGCCAGCGCGCCAAGCGCCTCGATGGACGTGAGCCGGTTGTGATCCGAGAGGACGAGGAAATCGTAGCCGTGGTCGCGATACCACCGTGCGACCACGTCCGGTGTGCTGTCGCCGTCGCTCTCGGTCGTATGGGTGTGGGTGTTCCCCTTGAACCACCGCGGCGCCCCCGTCGCCGGCTGACCGGCCGGAGGCTCCTGACCACGCGCTGCGACTCCCACCAGCACCGCCAGACAGGCTGACGCCAGCCCGAGTCGGCGCAGACCGGCCGAGGATCGTCGCATGGAACCCAGGCCAGGCACCTCACCCCCGTTCACGATCCGATCGACAGCGCAACCACACGCCCACCGATTTCCGCTACATAGAGGATCCCGGCCTTCTCGTCGAGGACCATTGAGGAAGGCCGGGTAAGGCAGTTCGCCAGCACGGCCGGAGAGGGGCCCGCAGAATCAAATCCCAGCACAACCCCGGGGCCGCCAAAAAACGGACCGAGCCCTGACGAGTGCTGAAGCACCAGGTACCCGACATCACCCCGATCCTTCGTCTGGATGACGCCGATTGCGGTCTTCAGGCCCGATATGAACGCCGCCTGGCCTCCAGTCGATGGGTCAACCTGCATGATCGTGGACGTACCGGGCGGAAACGGAACGCCGCGAAAGAGCGCGACGAGCAGCTGCCGGTCCGCAAGCGCGATTCCCGTGGGAACCGCCTCCACCGTGGGTCCGCCCGGCACCCCGGGGACGCCGAAAAGTGGATTCGCAACCGGCGGGAATTCCACAAGCGCCGCGTGTGCGCCGGTCGGAATGTCTACCGCCCAGACCAGATTCCGGCTGCCATCGGTGACGTACAAGTCGTTCCCGGCCAGTGCGACGGAAAACGGGTTGGAGGCTCGCACGAGCGCGGGGAACCCGGGCTGGGGAGCCGGAACGTAGTTCGGGAAGTTCGTGACGAGCTCGATCTCAATCGTATCGCCACGGCCGTTCGAGAGAATGACGGTCTCTCCATCGGCCAGCGCCGCCTGATCGGCCAGCGACAGGACAAAACCCGCTGTGTTCTTCTCGACGTTGGCGCTGAAGTGGATTGCAAGGACGGAGCTGTAGACCGGTGAGGAGACTGCCGGGTTCGGCAGGTGCGTCGTCGGGATCGGCCCCGCGAGGACGCTGTCACCCACGCCGATCAGGACGTACGCCGTGCGTCCACGCATGATGATCCCGGCCGGACCTGATGGTTCGCCAACATCGTTCAATCCCGAAGGCAGTCCATCGAGCAACGTGCGGCGGGTTCCATTGGGCGCCAGGATCGAAATGCGTCCGCTGTGAACCGCGGCCGTGCCGCTCTCGGAAACAATCAGGTTGCCCTCATTCGACAACGTCACGCCCAACGGGACTCGCAGTCCCGTTGCCAGGGTGACCCCCGGACAGGCTTGAGCCGCAGCGTCCTGGCCAAAGCCTCCCATGAAGACGACGAGCAACCACGCAGCTCGCACAGCCGTGCCGGGTACGCTGATTTTTTGTGCGTTGCGGATCAGGCGTTCACGTGACATACATTCCTCCCGTTCCGGTGGCAACCTTGGAAGGCAACGCGGGCAGGCTTGGCGGTTTCGGTCAAGAGGGATTGTATCTCCGCAGATACCCGCCCAAACGTCCAAATCGAGGGTCGTCTGAACACGTTTGACGCACATTAAGGGGCTGCGCATCGTCTCCCGCGTCACACTTCCATCGTCCTGCTAGGGTTCTGCGACCACGAGACCGGGCTTCATTGCCGGCGCGTCGGGCATGCGATCGAAGCCGACCAGCTTCCAGCCCTCCGACAGACGCCGGAAGTAGGCGTGCACGGGAATGGCCCAGGAAGCATGCGCGCCGCTCGCGGTGCTGATGTCGACGCGGATGTACCGGCCGGGTGCCGTCGGCAGGCCGCCGCTGGCCGGAAGGCTCGACGCCGGCCCCTCGGTGGTGCCGATCAGATCCACCGCTCCGCTCTCGTTGTCGAAACGATGCCACACCGCCCGGTAGCCCGCTGGCGCGGCGGCCCCGGCATGCTCGACCGCGGCGTTCCCGAACGAGAGCCGGCCGTCGTCGGAGAGGACGGGATCGACGACCGGGTTGAGCGGCACGAGGTAGGCACGGGCAATCTTCCCGCGCCGGAGCAGCAGCGCTTCCACGAGGAACTGCTCCGACGTGGGATCGCTGTACCGGCCGGCGCGGACCGCGGCCCGGATCACCGCCTCCGACAGCAGCATCAGTCGTCGAGCCGCCCAGAACAGATCATCCGGCCGGGCCCTGATGTAGGCGGGATTCGGGACCCTGGGCCGCCACTCTTCAGGCACGAAGCGCTCGGCTTCGAACCGACCGATCCCCCGCAGGTCCGGGTACTCGATCGTCATCCAGGGGCGGATCGAGAAGCCGAACGCCGGAATCGCGCGGAGCGTGGGCTGAACCTCGGCCAGGTACTCGTAGCCGTCGCGCCGCTCGCGCAGCCCGATCCCGGCACTGCCCAGCGTCGCGTTGAAATCGATCAAGTGATGACGGACGCGCGCCTGCCCTGCCCCGGTCATCAGCGTGTCGAGCGAGTTCAGCGCCTTGGCGTCCGTGTGGTTGACCCAGGCGCTGAAGACGCGCAGGCCGCGCAGCTCACGCCGGTTCTCGTGGGGGATGATGTCGTTCGGATCGTCGGGACGCGTGCCCGCGTACTTGAACCCGCCGAGCGGGGTTCCCGGAAGCCCCTCAGCCACGATCGCGCGGTAGCTGCCGTCGGGGTGACGCTCCGCCCGGGCCAGCACGTCGTCGATGTCCGACGGACGCATCGGTCGGCGGCCGCCACCCAGCTCCCGCACCGTGGCGCCCTTCGCCACCACGAGGTCCTCCCGGCGGATCGCTGCGATGTTTGCCTGTGGCACGAAGTAGCCCAGGGCGTGGAACAGTCGCGTGACGACAGCCTCGGCGCCGGTACCCAGCTCCGGGTGGCCCGGGGGATCGAACTTCACGAAATAGAGGCGGCCGCGCGAGTCCGTGATCGTGAACCCGGCCGAGACCCCGTCGGCCTTGCGGGAGACGGACCACTGTCCCGGTGCCGGACCGCGGTCATCGTTCACGCCCCGCTCGACCTCCTCGGGGGTCAGCCCTGGCCGGCTCGTGAACCAGCTCGAGTCCGGCACCTCGTCTACAGTGTTGACGCTCTCGGCCCGCCCGACCCGCTGCTGGCCGGGGCGCCCGAACAGGTTGATCAGCGCGTCCAGGGCGAGAGAGATGTCGCGGGCCTGGACCTTCGACGCGTCCTGTGTCTCGGGCACGCGCGCAATCGGATCGTCCTCGTAGAACTTCGGAATCGTGCGTTCCTGCGCGGAGGGTGAGCAGAGGCAGAACGCCACGGCACAGATCGCGAGCGCTTCCTGAAGACGGCGGCGCCTCATGGGCGGAAGATCGGCCCCCACCCGATCACGTAGTGCAGGCCCTCGTTCCCGGCCGCCACCTCCAGCCGGAGGGCTGTATCCCCCGGCGTGTGGAAGCGGATGCCGATCCCCACGTTATTCCTCATGTTCTGCAGGTTCAAATCTGCCCGGCGGGCCACGGCCTTCCCCGCGTCGTAGTAAAGGGCCATGTCGACCCACTCCTGCGCATACCACCGGTACTCGGCCGTGACCACGAGCGTGTGGCGATCGCGGAACCGATAGCTGGAATAACCCCGCAGGTTCCGCCCGCCGCCCAGCGAGGGCATGAGGAAGTAAGGCACCTGGTCTCCAGCGGCCGGCGATGTCGTCGAGAGGCGCGCCGAGAGATCGATCACCCAGTTCCCGTGCAGGATCGGGATCAGCTGTCTGGCGATCGCATCGGTCCTCTGGAAGCTGAAGGCGCCGTCGTTCTGCTGCCGGTAATCGTGGAACCTTGCAGCGAGCACCGTCCCCGAACGGCTGTATCCCGGGCCGGTGGTGGTATCGAGGCTGCCCGCAATCGTGGTGTGGAGATAGTGCGGGTCCGCGTCGAGGCCTGGCAGCTGCTCCGGCGTGTACACCTCTTCGACCGAGGGGCGATCCGTGTCGGAGGGTCTCGTCTCGAAGCGCTCGTATCCGAGGCTGCCCTCCACGAACAGGAAGCGGACGGGCCGCAGGCTGGCTCTGGTGCTGAACTCGGTCATGGTCTCGGCATAGTCCGCGCGAATGCTCTGCGACGCGGTGCCGAAGGGATAGACGGCGAGGACGGGCGCATCCTGCCACCGCACCCTCCCGCCAACCACCAGCCGGCGCCCGGCAAGGGGTGCTGACTGTACGAGCGCCTCTGCCAGCTTGAAATTGCGCACGGAGTAAACGACCTTGGCCTGTGCGAGCGCACCGCTTGCGAAGGTGCGGCCGTAGACGGGCCCCATCGCCACGGAGGAGCCGGACTTGATCCCGCCGACCGTCACGAACAAGCCGCGCTGGACGCCGAATCCCCCCGCCTCCTCGATCTCGAGGAACTTCTGCTCGACGAGCGACGGCTGGGGCGGACGGAGGGATGTTGCCTTCTCGGCCTGCTGCTGCTCGATGGCCTCGGCGCGCGTCGACTGCGCCGCCGCGACCGGAGCCAGCCCCGGAGCGAGTGCCAGCAGGAGCAGAACAGAGACCGTGGAGTGCCGGGCCGGGGATCGGAAACGGTGGAAAGCTGAAGTCATTCGGAACGGCGGGACCACGCATTCATGACGCGCGTCCGGGACCGCGCAAGCGGCACAGTATAATCCGGCGTCGGTTCCCGGCGCCATCCCGGCTCCGTCCTCGCGTCACGAATGCCCTTCCTCTCCGCCGCACGGGGGTCGCTCGCCCGTACCCCGCTTTCGACGGTTCTGGCAGTCACCGGAGGCCTGTACCTCGTCGCGATTGGCATCCTCATCATTACACGCGCCCCGCTCGGGTCCGCGACGTTCTTCATGGCCACGGCGGTCACCTCGATTGCCTTCGTCGCGATGATCGCCCGTGTCTGGCACGCGGTAGGGTCGGACCGCCTGCTTCTCGTCGCCATTGCCCTGGCCGTGGCCTTCCGGATTCCCGCAACCGTCGCGCCCGTGGGAGCCGACAACGACATGGTCCGGTACATCTGGGATGGGCGCGTTCAGAAGCTGGGACACAACCCGTACCGGGTCCTGCCGTCCGATCCTGCGCTGGCGCACACGCACACCGATGAGACGGCGGCCATGCCCAGCCGCCGGGCCCGGACCCCCTATCCTCCCGCCGCGCAGCTGTTCTTCCGCCTCGTGGTCACCATTCACGACTCGACGACGGCGATGAAGCTGTCGCTGGTCGGATGCGACCTGCTGACCGTGCTCGTCCTGTGGCGCTTCCTCGTGATCACCGGGCGGAACCCCTGGCTCGTGCTGACGTATGCCTGGCACCCGCTGGTCGTACTGGAGATCTCTCACAGCGGGCACATCGATGCGCTCGGCGCGCTCTGGACGGCGGCAGCGGCGTACTGGCTCGTCCGGCGGCGAACGGCCCTGGCAGCGATCGCGTTCGTGCTGGCGATCGCTACGAAGCTGCTGCCGATTGTGCTGGCGCCGCTCTTCCTGGGACGGGTACGCCCCCGGGACCTGTTCACCGGTGCACTCTTCCTGGCGATGCTGTACGTTCCCTTTGCCGACGGCACCGGGATGCCGCTCGGGGCGGTCCCCAACGTCGTCGCGCACATCCGCTTCAACGGTCCGATCTTCCAGGCGCTCGCGGCGGCACTCACGCCGCAGGGCGCCGCGGCGGCTGCCGTCGCGCTCGGGCTGGCCGTGGCTCTCTGGGCCCGCCTGCGCCTGGAGGCGGACGACCCGGCAGCCTGGGCCTGGCCGATGGCAGCTGCGCTCGCCTGCGCTCCAGTCGTCTATCCGTGGTACCTCCTGTATTTCACGCCGTTCCTGTTCACGGTCCCGACACTGCCGCTGATGGCCTGGACGTTCAGCGTGCTGCCCGCGTACTTCGTCTGGGAGCTGTCGCGTCAAGGTGGGCGCTGGAGTGTGCCCCCGTTTCTCCTGATTCTGGAATACACCGTCGTCGTCGCGGCAGCCGCGGCCGTCCTGTGGCGGACGCGCCGGCCGTCCCAGGCTTCCGGCCGCCCATGAGCCGCGCCGAGCACGTTTCTTGCGTGACAGACGCGAAGCATGTCGGTGCCTCGAGTCGCCGCCACGGCATCGGGACGGTTCAGCGCAGCAGGGGGCGGAGCCGCGTGCGGCCTCGCCCTGCTGATGAGCCTGATGCCGGTCATTGGCCAGGGACAGATTCCCGCGGCGGACAAGCCTGACGCCCTCGCATCTCTCGACAGCGCCGAGCTCAAGGAGTACCGGGGCCTCCGGCGCATGCACGCCGCCAACGACAAGCTCGACCAGGAAGCCTGGATGGACGTGTGGACCGAGCTCGACCCGTCGGGCTTCCGCTACCAGATCCTCAGCGAGCGCGGATCGGAATACGTACGCACCCGGGTTCTGAAGCGTGTGCTCGAGCGCGAGCGCGAGCTCATCGCCGCCGGAGGCGCGCGCCGGGCGGCGCTCACGACCGACAACTACCAGTTCCAGGAGGCCGCGCCCTCGTCGACCGGGCTGCGTCACGTCCTGATGAAGCCCCGGCGCAAGGACGTCCTGCTCGTCGACGGCCGGATGGTCCTCAATCCGTCGGGCACGGAGCTGCTGCGCGTCGAGGGCCGGCTGGCCAGGAATCCCTCGTTCTGGACGAGCCTCGTGAACGTGATCCGGGAGTTCGCGACAGTCGACGGCGTGCGCGTCCCGATTTCGACGGAATCGATTGCCAGGGTGAAGTTCGCCGGCCTGTCGCGGATGATGGTCCGATACGAGTACGAATCCATCAACGGCCGGCCGGTCAGCTCCAGTGCGCGGCGCATCGCCTCGGCGACCGGCGCGCGCTGATCCGGCGCGCTCGCATCAGCCGGCATTCCTGCGCCCCGCCCGCGGCCTTCCACTTGACTCTCCACAGGCCCGTCCGTATGCTCCCTTTGTAGGATATCTACAGGAGGCGTGATGCCCCCCAGGTCGGATCTGCTCCAGGGCACCCTGGATCTGCTCATTCTGCGTACGCTCGCGGGCGGTCCCCGACACGGCTGGGGGATATCGCAGTCGATCCAGGCTGTTTCCGGGGACGTCCTGCAGGTGAACCAGGGATCGTTGTACCCCGCGTTGCACCGCCTAGAACAGCAGGGCCTCATCGAGGCCGAGTGGGGGAGCTCCGAGAACAATCGCCAGGCGCGCTTCTACCAGCTGACGCGCGCCGGCCGCAGACAGCTCGCGGAGGAGACGCGCAACTGGGAACGCCTCTCCGGCGCCGTCGCGCGCGTGCTCGCCGGCTCGTGATTGCCAGTGGCCGCAGCCCACGCAGTCGCCCCGGCCGTTTTGGCGTCTGACGCGGGCGCAGCCTGCACCGGGAGTGCTCTCGCGCGGGCGGACCTCCTCGACCCTGAAATCATGACGGGTACGGGCTAGACCGTCGGGAGGCCTCACATGTTCCGCCTGCTCCGAACGCGGCTCCGCCCGCTCCTCAGGCGCGATCGGCACGAGCGCGAGCTCGACGCCGAGCTGCGCTTCCATCTCGAGATGCTGACGGAGCAGAACGTTCGCGCGGGGATGTCCCGTGACGAGGCGTGGCGGGCTGCCCTGAGGACGTTCGGTCCCGTGGACCTCGTCAAGGATCAGGTGCGCGACACCTGGCTGTCGCGAATGACGGAGGCGGTTGCGCAGGACCTGCGCTACGGCGCCCGGGGAATCCGCAAATCGCCGGGGTTCGCCGGTGTCGTGATGCTGACGATGGCCCTCGGGATCGGCGCGAACACGGCCGTGTTCAGCGTGGTGAACGGCGTCCTGCTGCGGCCGCTCCCCTACGCCGACGGCCAGGAGCTCGTCGTGCTCCAGCAGCAGGCCTCGCGGCTCGACGTGGACGACATGGGGTTCTCGTACAAGGAGATCCTCGACTACCGCACGCGCAGCCGCAGCCTCGAGGACGTGGTGGAGTTCCACAGCATGTGGTTCATCCTCCTTGGCCGCCGGGAACCCGAGCGGCTCTCCACCGGCGTGGTCTCGGCCCGGTTCTTCGACGTGCTCGGCGTGCAGGCGCTCCACGGGCGGACGTTCGTCGAAGGGGACGACGCTCACGGCGCGGACGCCGTGCTGGTGTTGAGCCATCGGTACTGGACGCGGGCGTTCGGGACGGATCCGTCGGTCGTCGGCCGCGTGTTCCAGATGAACGATCGTCCGCATCAGGTGATCGGCGTCCTGCCGCCAATCCCTCAGTACCCGCTCGAGGTCGACGTGTACATGCCGACGTCGGCCTGCCCCTTCCGGTCGGACCCACAGACGATTGGCAGCCGGAACGCCCGCATGATGACGGCGTTCGCCCGGCTGCGCGACGGCGTCAGCCTGGACAAGGCCGACTCGGATCTCGCGATCGTGGCGGCGAGCCTGCAGAAGGACTACCCCGGCGCCTATCCGCCGTCCATCGGGTATGGCGCGCGGGCCGTCGCCCTGCGCGATGAGCTGACGCGTGAGTTCGGCACCACGCTCACCGTGCTCCTGGGGACGGCGGGATTCGTGCTGCTGATCGTCTGCGCGAGCGTCGCCAACCTGATGCTGGCGCGGCACGCCCGCCGTCAGCAGGAGTTCTCCGTCCGTTCGGTGCTCGGAGCGGGCCGGGCGCGGCTGGCGCGCCAGCTCCTCACCGAGAGTGCACTGCTGTCGGTGCTCGGCGGCCTCGCAGGTCTGGCCGTAGCGCGCTTCGGCATGCAGATGCTGGTCGCGTTCGCCGAGCGGTTCACGACCCGGGCGGCCGAGATCCAGATCGACACGACCGTGCTCCTCTACACGCTGGCCGTGTCCGCCGCCACAGGACTGGTCTTCGGCGCGTTTCCCGCCCTGGCTGCACGGGGCGACCAGGCGGGCAACCTCAAAGATGGAGCACGCATCATCCAGAGCCGGCCGGGGGTGCGTCACACGCTCATCGTCGTCCAGATCGCGGCGTCGTTCATGCTCCTCATCGGCGCCGGGCTGACAGTTCGCAGCCTGATCAAGCTCCACCAGGTCGATCCCGGCTTCCGGACCGACAGCATCCTGACCATGCGGATCGACCTGAACTTCACGAAGTATCCCCCCGGGACGCGGGCCGCCTTCTGGCAGCAGCTCGAGGAGCGCCTGCGGCACGAGCCCGGCGTGATCACGGTCGGCGCGGGCGCGACCTTCCCGCTGAACGACCGCGGACCGTTCTCGCAGCCCGTCCAGATCGAGGGGCGCCGGTTTTCAGCGGACCTCGAGAGGCCCCTGGTCGACGCGCGCCTGGCCACGCCCGACTACTTCGCGACGATCGGTCAGCGCCTCCTCTCGGGCCGCACGTTCAATCGAAGCGACCGGTCATTCTACGGGCCGGCGGGCGCGGATCCTGTCGAGGAGTTCGCGGTCATCGTCAACCAGACAATGGCACGGCACTACTGGCCCCACGAGGATCCGGTGGGGCGACGCCTCAGCACGGCCAACAGCCGTGCCTGGGCGAAGGTCGTGGGCGTGGTCGCGGACACGCGCCAGCAGCTCGACGAGCCATCCCGAGACGAGATCTATGTCCCGCTGCTCACCGGCCAGCAGCTCTCGACGACCTGGCTCGTGCGATCCGCCGTGGACCCCGGCGTCATGGAACGGCAGATTCGCGCCGTCGTGCGGGACGTCGATCCGGACCAGCCCGTCGACAACTTCCGGACGCTCGCCGAGGTGCGCTCGGAATCGCTCGAACAGCGCCGGCTCACCGCGATGCTGCTGGGCCTGTTCGGGCTGCTGGCGCTCGTCATCACGGCAACCGGCATTGCCGGAGTCGTCGCGTTCTCGGTGAACCAGCGAACCCGGGAGTTCGGCGTGCGGATGGCGCTCGGCGCCCGCCGGGGAGAAGTCCTGAGGATGGTGCTCGGTCAGGGCCTGCAGCTCGTGCTGGTCGGGCTGGCGATCGGGCTCGCCGGCGCGCTCGTGCTCACGCGCCTGCTCTCGACTCTGCTCTTCGGTGTCGAGCCCACGGATGCCGTCACGTTCGCCGCCGTCTCGATGGTCCTGGTGGCCGCGGCCGCGCTCGCCTGTGTCGTCCCCGCCCGCCGCGCCGCGTCGGTCGATCCCCTGGTGGCGCTGCGCGCGAGTTGAACCTCGGGTCCCGAACCTCGAATCCGGAACCGCTTTCTTATTTGACCGACGAGCAACGCCGCGGGGCGGGATGCATCGCCGGCCGAATGCCACCGTAATTACGACAGGCAGGACTCAATCAGTACGCAACGCGACGAGGGGATCGATCTTCGTGGCGCGTCGGGCGGGGAGGTACACCGCAACCAGCCCCACCACCGCGAGCAGCGTGCTGGCCGTCACGAAAGTCAGAGGATCCCCGGGCCGGACTTCGAAGAGCAGCGACCGGAGCAGACGTGAGCCCGCCATCGCCCCGGCCACCCCTGCTGCCAGACCCGTCGCGATGAGACGCGCGCCCTCTGCCATTACCATCCGCTGGATGGCTGCCGGACGGGCGCCGAGGGCCATCCGCACGCCGATCTCGCGCGTCCGTTGAGTGGTCGTGAAGCTGATGATCCCGTAGATACCTGTGGCGCACAGCAGCAGCGCGATGATGCCCAGCGTGGACATCACCATCATGCTGAATCGCTGCCGGACGAGGGAGGCCGCCACCAGCCGCTCGACACTGGCCGTATCGTAGAACGTCTGGAGGGGATCGACGGCCCACACCTCGTGCCGCGCGGCCTCGATGAGGCCGGCCGGATCCACATCTCCCCGTAACACGTACGTCATCGACGCGAACGGCACCTGGGCGTGCGGGACGAACACCTCGGGCCGCGGCGCGGCCGAGAGGCTGTCGTGCCGGATCTCGCTGACGACGCCAACGACCTCCACTTCGATGGGCTGCCCCTGCCACTGCAGGCGCAGCCGCTCCCCGAGCGGGCTGCCGGCCGGCCACTCGCGCCGGCGCAGCGCCTCGCTGATCACGGCCACTGGCGCGCTGCGCTCGTCGTCCTGGTCCGAGAGGCGCCGTCCCTCCCGCAGGCGGACGGACATCGCGTCGAAATAGCCCGGCGTGGCGATGGTGAGATAGACGCCGCGCCGATCGCCGGCCGGTCCGCTGCTGCGGCCGACCACCTCGAGCTCGCTGCGGATGTCGATGTTGGCGCTGATGAACGGCATCGCCGATACGGCGCCCACGGCACGGACGCCGGGCAGGGCCTGCATCCGTTCGAGGGTCGATCGGAAGAACTGCCGTGCGCGCTCGTCGCTGCCGTTGCGATCG
>DASPFV010000113.1:0-11932 GCA_035620975.1 Vicinamibacterales bacterium | reverse complement strand
TACTGGCGGGAGGCGTTCCGCGAGGGGCTCGGAGAGCGCGGGTGACGGAGCCTGACGCGCCCGCCCCGCTGGACGAACCGTGGTACTTCCCGGTGTCCGTCCCGAAGCTCGTGGTCATGTCCATCGCGAGCTTCGGCGCGTATCACCTGCTGTGGCACTACCAGAACTGGAAGCGCTACCGTGCCCGCTCCCACCGGCGTTTCTCCGTGCTGGTGCGCACGATCCTCGGGCCGATCTTCGCGTTCCGGCTGTTCGAGCGGCTGCACCACGATCTGCGGGAGACGGCGTTGCCAGGCATCCCGGAGCCCGGCGTACTGGCTCTCCTTTATCTGTGCTGCAACGCGCTCATCACGCTTCCCGAGCCGTGGTGGGCCCTCTCGGCCCTCAACACCGTCCCGCTGGCCATCGCTCAGGCGGGGGTGAACCGGCTCAACCGCGAGGTCGCACCGCTGGCGCCACCGAACGACCGGTACTCAGGATGGAACGTCCTGCTGATCATCATCGGCCTCGTGCTGGTCGGTCTCACGCTCCTCGGCCTGCTGGTCCAGTTGCCCGACCCCGGCGTCGCGGACGCGGTCCAAGTATGAAGCGTGCTTCACATTGGACCACGATCCCTGCGAATCGCAGCCTTGGCCCCCCCTTTGTGCACCGCTAGGTTTCCGCCAGCAAGAGCACCTACCCCAAGGGAGACCCGTTATGGAATCACGTTGGCGTTCGCTATCGACCGCGATCGCGGGGGGCGCGTTGATCGCCGGCCTGGCGTGCTACCCCGGCGAGATCAGCACCGTGCAGGAGCTGGACCTCTCGCTCGCAATCCGGAATCCGAACGTGCCGGAGTCGGAGTTCCAGAACATCCTGACCTACGCGATGCCGGACACCGTCATCCAGATCTACCCGGACACGGCGGATGCCAATCCGCCCCAGCTGTCGCGCGTGTACGATGACTACATCCTCGGGCAGGTGGAATCGCACCTCGAGGCGCGCGGTTACCAGCGCGTGGCGGCCGATCCCGGCAATCCGCCCGACGTTCTCGTCCTCGTGACCGCGACCGCCCGGACGTTCACCGGCGCCGTGTGGTATCCCGGGTACTGGTATGGCTGGTACTGGCCGCCCTACGGCTGCTACTACTGCGGATACCCGGCAGGGGGTTACTGGGACGTGTACCAGTGGGACCAGGGCACCGTCCAGATCGCGATGACGGATCCGGCCGCGCCGACGGACAGCACCATCCAACTGCTGTGGATGGGCGCGGTCACCGGGGTCCTGAGCGGCGTGTCGAGCACGACACAGGCGCGGCTCGAGGTCGGGATCAACCGCGTGTTCGACCTGTCCCCGTACCTGCGCCGCAACTGATGCGGCCCCCCCTCCAACGGATCGAGGCAGCGATGCGCACACTCATCGGCATGGCTCTCGCGCTCCTGGCGGCCGGGCCGCTCGCGAGCCAGAGCATCATGCGGCTCACCTATTCCACCGCCGCGCCGGTCGGGCCGACGCAGGATTACATCAGCGAGTTCAGCTGGCTCGGCATCATGTTCGAGCCCGGCAAGTTCGTCCGCGACAACCTCTCCGCCAGCCTGTCCTTCGGCTGGACGGTGCTGGACGAGCAGACCGACGACCCCGTCCAGATCGGCGACGCGGCCGGCGCGCAGGGCACCCAGTTCCGCTATCTCAACGTCTTCCCCGTCATGGCCGGGCTGCAGCTGCACCGGGGGAACCCGCGCGGCGGGTCGCTGTACCTCGGGCTCAACGCCGGGACCTACTTCATCGAGCGTCGCACCGACTTCAGCGTGGTCTCGGCGATCGAGGACAACTGGCACTTCGGGGTCGCCCCGCAGCTCGGCGTGATCTTCCCCCTGGGCTACGGTCGCGGGCACGGCAACATCGACGTGCGCTACCACCACGCGTTCGAGGCGGGCGGCCACGAGTACGACTGGGTCAGCTTCAGTATCGGCGTGGCCTACGGGCCGCGGTACTAGCCCGCCCCGACGGCGGGATGAACGAGGGCCCGGACGGCGAATCCGTCCGGGCCCTTTCGTCATCCACGCTTCCGGGACCGCTACTCGGGCTTGCGGATGAGCGGCACTTCCTCGGCGATCTGCAGGCTGACCAGCGCGCCGATCTGATTCTCGACCTGCAGGAAGCGGGCGGCGAGCACCGGTCCCACAGCCGTGGACATGCGGTCGTGGTACTTCCTGCGCAGCTTGACCTGCTCGTCCTCCAGGCGCAGGGCGCCTTCCGCCAGCTGCTTCGCCTTCTCGTCGGTCATCGCCTGGTAGCTCTGCGCGTAGTCCTTGATGAGCGCGAGCCGCTGATCCCACAGGGCCGTCAGCTCCAGCTCGTATTGCCGGTACACCGGCCAGAACGCGGCGGCCTGCTGCTCGGTGAACGGCATCGCCGCCGTCACGATGGCGACCTTCTGCGTGCGGAAATCGCTGCGCACCAGCTCGAGCAGCTGGTGCATGCCGGCGGCGCTGTCCGCCTGAACCTCCTGGGCGGCGAGCGGCGCCGCCCCCAGGGTCGCAGCGAGTGCGAGTGCCACTCTCTTCATTGTGAAGTTCCCTTCATGACGTGTGAACACAGCCATTCTCAATTATCGCGGCCAAGCTACCGAGCCGCGCCCACCCCGGTCAATGGCCTCGCCAAACCCCGCACGGCTGGTGATGTTTCATCCGGTTCGCGACCGGCGCACCGTCAACGCGCAAGGAGACACCTGTGTCACTCCTCTACCACATACCACACCGCTATGCGGTCCTGACCGGGTGCGTCATCCTGGCGCTCGGCTCCGGTCCGGCCTCCGCGCAGGACACGACCAATGCGATGGGAGGCGCCGGACGGGAGCTCGGCGGACACCGTTTCGTGCCGTCGCGCATCGTCGTCGATCCGTTCGTCGCTTCGCGCTTCACCAACTCGATCGGCTTCGGCGGCGCGCGCAATCTCGAAGTGCCGGTCTACAACTACCAGGACAGCCTGGTGACCACCGTCACCGGCGACCTCGGGTTCCTGAACATCGACTTCGAGTACCAGCAGCAGGTGACGGGCTGGCTGGCGCTGCGCGGCGCCGTCGGCGCGATCGCCCGCCTCGGCGTGGACGGGTTCTCGTTCGCCGCCGAAGGCGTCTCGACCATCTACGGGTACAACGTCGGCGCGACCGGTCGGATCTTCCGCTCCGGCCGACTGCAGCTGTCGGCGTCGCTCGACTATTCCTCGAACGCCCTGTACGGCGTGCAGCCCCTCACCTATCTGCAGGGGGTCGGCACGGAGGTGCGGCGGGGGATCGACTCGGTACTCGCGGGCGGCGGGACGGTCGACAGCTCGACGATCCGCGATATCCTGGACCAGATCGACCTGTCGCAGTACAACGCCGTCCAGCAGGGGTCCGCGGACCGCACCGGCGTCGGCCTGCGTCTCGCGTATGCCGCTGCGCCGTGGCTCGGCTTCACCGTCGCCACGCAGAGCGGCGTGGGCAATCTCCTCCAGCGCAAGGATCTGGGCATCGTCGACCTCGGCGCCGGCGCGAGCCTCGACTTCGGCGCACTGTGGCATGTCCCGATCGGCGTCGCCCTCTCGGCGCGCTACCAGAATGCGAACGAGCGCTCCAGCGACCTGGCGGCCGATATCACCACCTTCGGCGCGTTCATCTCCTACGCCGCTCGGCGTGACCTCGCGTTGGGCCTGGACCTCTCGAATGCGAGCCTCGGTCAGCCCACGGGTGGTACGCTGCGGGCGTCCCGCGCCTCCGTCACCATGACGTACTATTTCTGACCCGTGCGACCCGCCGCCGCGCTGACGCTGGCGGCGCTGCTCGCGCCGCCCGCCGGGGCGCAGGCACCCGATACGGCCGCCCCAACGCCGCCGCGGCGTGGTCCGCGGGTGTTCGCGTATCCCTACGCGTTCTACTCGCCCGAAACCGAGCTCGCGGTCGGGGTCGGGGGCATCCTGTACTTCAGGGCCGGCGCTGACACCGTCCTGCGTCCCTCCAAAGTCCTGCTGTCGGCGTACTACACCTCGAACGAGCAGTACAAGGTCACACTCTCGCACGACCTGTACGCGTCCGCCAACCGGACCGCGGCTACGGTCGATCTCTCCTTCGGCGAGTTCATCGACAAGTTCTACGGCATCGGACCCACGACGCCCGATACCGGGAGCCCGGGGTACCTGCTGGAGCTGCTGAGCCTCGAGGGGACCTTCACGCGGCGCGTGGGCGACGGCGCACTGCGGATCGGGGGCATCTACCGGGGGGAGCACCAGACCAACACCGACCTGGGGAGCAACGGGTTCCTGCTCACCGACAGCGTCCGAGGGAGCGACGGCGGGTGGGTGTCGGGACTCGGCGCCGACTTCGTGTGGGACTCGCGGGACAACGTGTTCTATCCGTCGCGTGGCGGTTTCTCCGAGGTACGGGTGACCGTGTTCGCGTCGGCGCTGGGCAGCTCGTTCGACTTCACCGAGGCGGTGGCCGACTTGCGACGCTACCTGGCCGTGGGAGGTCACGTGCTCGGGATCCAGGCGTACACGGCGCTGGTGCGCGGCGAGCCGCCGTACTTCAAGCTGCCGAAGCTCGGCGGCGGAGTACGGATGCGCGGCTACTACGAGGGCCGCTATCGCGACCGCACCTACACCATGGCGCAGGCCGAGTACCGGACGACGCTCTTCTGGCGGCTCGGGTTCGTCGTCTTCGCCGGCGTCGGCGACGTAGCGGATTCCTACTCCAAGTACCGGCTGCGCGACGTCAAGACATCGCTGGGCTTCGGCCTGCGCTTCCTGTTCGACCCCAAGGAGCGGATCAACATTCGCGCCGACTTCGGGTTCGGCAGGAACACGTCGGGCGTGTACTTCGCCATCGAGGAGGCGTTCTGACCAGCGCCTTCAGACATTCTTCATGAAACCTTTATCTGAGCGCCGATAGTCTGATTCCCAGTTTCGTGCGGCTTCCGTCACATTCCCGAGGTCCTGTCCGCCATGTGCGTCACCCGTTTCCCCTCCGTCATGCTGCTCGTCGCCACTGCCGGCCCCGCGGTCCTGGCCGGCTGTAAGAAGGAGCCCCCGCCGCCTCCGCCCCCCGACGTCCAGGTGATGACGGTGGCGCAGAGCACGGTGCCGATCTACGCCGAGTACACCGGTCAGACGCGCGGCTCGGTGGAGCTCGAGGTACGGGCGCGGGTCGAAGGCATCCTCCAGCAACAGCACTATCAGGACGGCTCCGAAGTGAAGCGGGGCGACCCGTTGTTCACCATCGACCCCGCCACCTACCAGGCGGCGCTCACGCAGGCGCAGAGCCGGCTCGCCGAGGCCCGGGCGGCGCTCACGCGCGCGACGAACGACGTGAACCGCTATCGTCCGCTCGCGGCGAGCCGTGCCATCCCGCAGCAGACGCTCGACAACGCCATCAGTGCCCAGGAGGCGGCGCAGGCCCAGGTGGCCGCCGCCCGGGCCGACGTCCAGCAGGCCCAGCTCAATCTGGGCTATACGCGGATCCGCGCCGAGGTGAGCGGGCTCGCCGGCAAGGCGGAGGTGCTGCCCGGGAACTTCGTCGGCCGCGGCGAACCCACGCTCCTGACGAAGATCAGCCAGCTGGACCCGATCCATGTCCGCTTCAGCATCCCCGAATCCGAGTTCCTGCGGATCCAGCGCAGCCTGGAGGGCCTGACCCGCGAACAGCGGCTGACCCGCGGCCGAGCGGCGTTCGACATGACGTTCGCCGACGGGTCCCGGTATCCGCAGAAGGGAGACTTCGTCTTCGGTGACCGGCAGGTGGACCCGAACACCGGCGCGCTTCTGGTGGAGGTGAAGTTCCCGAATCCCACCAAGTCCGTCCGGCCCGGCCAGTTCGCGCGCGTACGGTTCCTGATGGGCTCGCTCGACAGCGCCATCGTCGTGCCGCAGCGCGCGGTGCGCGAGCTGCAGGGCACGTTCCGGGTGGCGGTGGTGGACAGCGCCAACCGGGTCTTCTTCCGCACGGTCGAGTCGCCCGCGACGTTCGGCAACGACCGCGTGATCACGGGCGGCCTGCGCCCCGGCGAGCGGATCGTGGTCGAGGGGCTCCAGCGCGTGCGCGACAGCGTCGTCGTGAATGCGCGGCCCTGGACACCTCCCGCTGACTCGGCGGCCGCGCGACCCGACACCGCCCCCGCGCCCGCGCCGGCGCCGGCCACGAACTAGCCGAGGCGGACCGACTCCATGTCCAATTTCTTCATTCGGCGACCCATCGTCGCCATGGTGATCTCCATCCTCATGGTGATCGTCGGCGCGGTCGCCGCCTCGCGGCTCCCGGTCGAGCAGTACCCGGGGCTCGCGCCGCCGACCATCAAGGTGACGACCCGCTATCCGGGCGCCAACGCCGAGATCGTGGAGCAGTCCGTCGCCACGCCGATCGAGCAGCAGATGAACGGCGTCGACAACATGCTCTATCTCAAGTCGCTCAACACCAGCGACGGCCAGCTCCAGATGGACGTGACCTTCCGGGTCGGCATGGACCGCGACATGGCGAACGTCCTGGCGCAGAACCGCGTGGGCTGGGCGTCGTCGCGCCTGCCGATCGAGGTGACCCAGCAGGGCGTCATCGTCAAGAAGGTCAACCCGTCCATCCTGATGCTGGTCTCGGTCTACTCGCCGACCGGCGCGTACGACGGGACCTTCCTGAACAACTTCGCCGTCCTCAACCTCCGCGACGCCATCCTGCGGGTCCCCGGGGTGGCGCAGGCGGACCTGATCGGCGGCTCCGAGTACGGGATGCGGGTGTGGGTGCGGCCGGACCGCCTGGCCCAGCTCGGGCTATCGGCCACGGATGTCGTCAACGCCATCAAGGAGCAGAACCTCCAGGCCCCCGCGGGCCAGATCGGCGGCGAGCCCGCGCCGCGGGGCCAGGAATTCACCTACACCGTCCGCGCCCCCGGCCGCTTCACCACGCCCGAGGAGTTCGCCAACATCATCGTCCGCTCCGCGGGCGAAGGTGGCGAGGTCCGCATCCGCGACGTCGGCCGGGTCGAGCTTGGCAACGAGTTCTACGGCACCGACGCCCGGCTCAACGGCCAGCCGGCGGCGGTGCTCCAGGTCTTCCTGCTGCCGGGGGCCAACCAGGTCCAGTCCGCGGAGCAGATCTATCACGTCCTGGAGGAGCAGAAGGCCCGGTTCCCCGACGGGATCGACTACAAGATCACCTACGACACGACGCCGGCGGTCGAGGCCTCCATCCACGAGGTGATGAAGACCCTGTACGAGGCTGTCTTCCTCGTGATCCTCGTGGTCTTCATCTTCCTGCAGAGCTGGCGCGCGACGCTGATCCCGCTGCTCACGGTGCCGGTCTCGCTGGTGGGCGCGCTGATCTTCTTCCCGATGCTCGGGTTCACCATCAACGTCCTCACGCTCTTCGGCCTGGTGCTGGCGATCGGCATCGTGGTGGACGACGCGATCGTCGTGGTCGAAGCGGTGATGCACCATATCGAGCACGGGATGAGTCCGAAGGATGCCACCGTCCAGGCGATGAAGGAGGTGTCGGCCCCGGTCATCGGCATCGCATTCATTCTATCGGCGGTGTTCATCCCGGTGGCGTTCGTCGGCGGCCTCACGGGCCAGCTGTACATGCAGTTCGCGATCACCATCGCGCTGTCCGTGCTCATTTCGGCCTTCAACGCCCTGACGCTGAGCCCGGCGCTCGCGGCCCTGCTGCTGAAGCCCGGCGGCCAGGCGCCGAAGGGCCCGCTCGGGAAGTTCTTCGGGGCGTTCAACCGCGGCTTCGAGAAGGTCACCGGCAAGTACGTCGGGCTCGCCGGCGGGCTGGTGCGCAAGTCGATCTTCGCCATCCTCGCCGTCGTGGCGTTCGCGGTGGGCGCCGGCGGCGTGGCGAAGTTCCTCCCCGGCGGGTTCGTCCCGGATGAGGACCTGGGGATCTTCCTGGTCCACCTGCAGCTGCCGAGCGCCGCGTCGCTCCAGCGCACGGGCGAGGTCGCGCGCCAGGTCGAGGCCGCCATCGCCGAAGAGGAGATGGTGGACTCCTACAACACGATGCTCGGCACCAACTTCCTGTCGCTCGCGAACACGCCCTACGTGGCCACCTTCGCGGTGCGGCTGAAGCCCTGGGAGGAGCGGCCGGGCGCGGAGGGGGACGTCCTCGCCATCACGCGGCGCCTGCAACAGCGCCTCCAGGGCCTTTCCGAGGCGGTCATCTTCCCCTACACCCCGCCGACCATCCCCGGCTTCGGGGCCGCCGGCGGGTTCATGATGGTCGTCCAGGACCGCTCGGGCCAGATGTCCATCGCGGATCTGGGGCAGCGCGCGCGCGAGTACATCGCGGCCGCGCGCCAGCGTCCCGAGATCGCCGGCGTCACGACCACGTTCGACCCGACGGTCCCCCAGGTGGCAGTGGACGTGAACCGCGAGCAGGCGCGCTCGCAGGGCGTCGCGATCAATGACGTGTTCATGACGCTCCAGACCGCGCTGGGCGGCGTGTACGTCAACGACTTCAACCGCTTCGGCCGTGTCTACCGCGTCTACGTGCAGGCGGATTCCGGCTTCCGCCGCAGCGCCCAGAACATCAATGACTTCTTCGTGCGCTCCCAGACGACGCGTCAGATGGTGCCGCTCGGTGCGCTCGTCACAGCGCGGAATGCCAGCGGCGCCGAGGAGGTCACCCGATACAACCTCTTCCGGTCGGTGGTCCTGAACGGCTCGCCCGCCCCCGGCTACAGCTCCGGCCAGGCGATGCAGGCGCTGCGGGAGGTGGCGGCCGCGACCCTGCCTGCCGAGATGGGGATCGAGTGGTCGGGCTTCTCGTACCAGGAGGCCACCGCGCCGCCCGCCCTGCCGACCTTCGTCATGGCGATCGTGTTCGTCTTCCTGCTCCTCGCCGCGATGTACGAGAGCTGGTCGCTGCCCTTCAGCGTGCTGCTGGGGACACCGCTCGCCGCGTTCGGCGCCTTCGTCGGCCTGTGGATCGCGGGCTATGAGCTCAACGTCTTCACGCAGATCGGCCTGATCACACTGATCGGCCTCGCGGCGAAGAACGCCATCCTCATCGTCGAGTTCGCGAAGATGAAACGCGAGGAAGGGATGCCCGTGATGGAGGCGGCCCTGACGTCGGCCAAACTGCGCTTCCGCCCCATCCTGATGACCTCCTTCGCTTTCATCCTCGGCGTCGTGCCGCTGATGCTCGCGTCGGGGTCGGGGTCGAATGGCCAGAACGTGATGGGCGTGTCGGTTTTCGCCGGCATGCTCGCCGCCACCGCGCTCGGCGTGTTCCTGATCCCCGGCCTGTACGCCTTCGTCCAGGGGCTCGCCGAGCGTCTCGGCGGCGCCCCCAAGGCGGCGGAGGCCGCACCAGCCGCGCCCGCCGCGGCAAAGGGTCACTGAGATGCGCGCACGTCACCTGCTTCCGCTGCTGCTCGCGCTCGGCGCCTGCAAACTCGGCCCCAACTACGAGCGGCCGGAGCTGCCCACGCCGGAGACGTGGTACGACTCGCTGGCGCGCGACACCACCCCGCCCGATACCACATTCGCGGACCTCCCCTGGTGGCGGGTGTTCCAGGACACCACGTTGCAGCAGCTGGTGCGCACCGCGCTCGAGCAGAACCCGGATCTCCAGATCGCCGCGGAGCGGGTCACGGAAGCGGAGGCCCGCCTGCGCATCACGCGCGCCGAGTTGTACCCCTGGCTCAGCGCGGGCGCCGGCGCCAGCCGCGACGAGTTCGGCGACCTCACCAGCGACATCATCAGCGCCGGCGTCGGGGTGTCGTGGCAGCTCGACCTGTTCGGCCGCGTCCGACGGGCATCGGAGCGCGACCGCGCCCTGCTGCTGGCGACCGAAGAGGGACGCCGCGGCGTGGTGCTCGCGCTCGTATCCGCGGTGGCCACGGCGTACGTCGACCTGCGCACGTCGGACCTCCAGCTCGAGATCGCGGGACGGACGGCCGAGTCGCGGCGCCAGTACGTGGACCTCGCGAAGCAGCGCTTCGACGGCGGCGTCACCGGGGAGATCGACTACCGCCAGGCGCAGGCCCAGTACGAACAGGCGCGCACCGCCGTGGTCAATCTCCAGGAGCAGGTGACGCGCCAGGAAAACGCGTTGAGCGTGCTGCTCGGGCGTGCCCCGGGCGCCGTGCCGCGCGGCCGGACGCTCGAGACGCAGCCACTGCCGGCGTCGGTCCCGGCCGGCCTGCCGTCGGCAATCCTGGAGCGCCGGCCCGACCTGCGGGCGGCGGAGGCCTCGCTCGCCGCCGTCACCGCCGACGTCGGCGTCGCCAAGGCCCTGCTCTTCCCGAACATCTCGCTCACCGGGTTTCTCGGCTTCGCCAGCCGCGAGCTGACCGGCATCTTCTCCGGAGAGGGCGCGGCCTGGGGCGCGGGCGGCAGCCTGCTCCAGCCGCTGTTCGAGGGCGGGCGGTTGCGTGCCAACGTGAAGGTCTCCGAGTCGCGCATGCGCCAGGGCGTGCTGGCGTACCGCGGTGCGGTGCTCCGCGCGCTGCAGGAGACCGAGAACGCGTTGGTGGCCGTCCGCCTCGCCGGCGACCGCACCGCCTCGCTCGACTCGCAGGTGGTCTACAACAGCATCTCACTCCGCCTCGCCGAGACGCGCTACGAGGGCGGGGTGGCGCCGTTCCTCGAGGTGCTCGACGCACAGCGCAGCCTGTTCGACTCGGAGCTGTCCGCGGCCGACTCGCGGCGCCAGCGACTGCTGGCGTACGTGAACCTGTACCGGGCGCTGGGCGGCGGCTGGCAGCAGGACTCGACCGCCGCGGCCCCGCCGGAGTGACCGGCGACACCCGGGGCCGCGGCCCGGCGCTCAGCCCCGTCGAGCGCCACGGCGAGGTCCTGTTCGGCCTCATCATGGTGCTGTCGTTCACGTGCACCCTGAGCGTCGCCGAAGGGGGCCGGACCGAAGTACGCACCATGCTGATCGCCGCCCTCGGCTGCAACCTGGCCTGGGGCATCGTCGATGCGGTGATGTACCTCATCGCGGTGCTGGCCGAGCGCGGACGCCGCATCGCCCTGTGGCAGCGGGTGCAGCGCGCGTCGAGCGTCGCGGAAGCGAACGCCATCGTGCGTGACGGGCTGGTGGAGGAGGTCGCGGAGGTGCTGCAGCCCGGGGACGTGGACCGGTTGCGCGCCGTGATCGCGGCGCGCCCCCTCCCCGGCCGCCCCCGGCTCTCGCTCGGGGACGCCCGCGCAGCGATGGCCGTGCTGCTGCTCGTGTTCCTGTCGACGTTCCCCGTCGCCCTGCCGTTCATGGTCATCCAGGAGCCGCTGCGCGCCCTGCGCGTCTCGAACGCGGTGGCGCTCGCGCTGCTCTTCGTGGGCGGCTGGCGGTTGGCGCGCTACGCGGGGTTCCGGCCGCTCGTCACCGGCGTCGCGATGGTCGCCCTGGGCGTGGGGCTGGTCGTGGTCACCATCGCCCTCGGCGGATGAGCGGCGAGCCGCCTCTCAGGCGGGGGGCGTCACGATCCGACAGGTGTCGCGGGCGATCAGCAGCTCCTCGTCGGTCGGGATGACGAAGGCCCGCAGGGTGGACCCGGCCGAGCTGATCTCGCCGGCGCGCCCATCCACCATCCGCTCGTTCCGGTCCCCGTCGAGCCGCAGGCCCAGGCATTCGAGTCCTTCGACGGCGCGCCGCCGGATCTCCGGCGCATTCGCGCCGATGCCGCCGGTGAAGATCACCGCGTCCGCCCCGCCCAGCACCGCGACGTAGGCGCCGATGTACTTCCGCACCCGATAGCAGAACAGGTCGATCGCGAGGCGCGCCCGCCGGTCCCCGGTCTCCGCGACCTCCGCGAGCAGGTCGCGCATGTCGCCCGTGAGCCCCGAGACGCCGAGCAGCCCGGACTGCTTGTTGAGCATCGAGTCGATCTCGGTGAGCGACAGTCCTTCCTTGTGGCTCAGGTACTCGAGGATCGAGGCGTCCAGGTCCCCCGCGCGCGTGCCCATCAGCAGGCCTTCGAGCGGG
>DASPFV010000112.1:0-4707 GCA_035620975.1 Vicinamibacterales bacterium | reverse complement strand
CGATGCCCGCCCCGCCACGCCGGAGATGGGCGAACGCTACATCGAGGCCGGCGTCCGCTCGACCCTCGCGGTGCTGGACAACATCGAGCGAACGTTCGCGGCGATGCCGCCGCGGTGATGCAGGTTCCGGGTTCCGGGTTCCGGGTTCCGGGTTCCGGGTTCCGGGTTCCGGGTTCCGGGTTCAAGGTTCCAGGTTCGGGAGTGGCGGCTCGCCCCGTGCCGACTCTCCGCGCCCATCCACGTTCATCCGCGTCCCGTGCCGACTCTCCGCGCCGATCCGCGTCATCCGCGTCCCGTGCCGACCCTCCGCGCCGATCCGCGTCCCGTGGCACCCCGTGTTGATCCGCGTTACCGCACGTCGACCACGCGCAATCGGCGATGGGCCTCGTCCCAATCCGCGACGACGGTCCCCGCGGTAGGAATGCCCAGGTACGCCGCAGGTTGGCTGGTCGCCATCCGCAGCACGCACTCGAGCGGCAGGCCGGTGAAGCCCACGGTCAGCGAGACCGCCTCGGGCATCGTGAGCGTCGACCCGGCGAGGTACGGCGTCCCCGCGAGCGAAGCACGTCCGGTGTCGGACACGTCGACGGCCACCCCACCGATGTGGTACGCGCCCGGACCGCACCCGGCCGCCGCGATCGCATCGCTCACCAGGATCGTCCGGTCCGGGGTCTTCGCGCGAATCATCGCCTTGACCGTGGCGGCAGGCAGATGGTGCCCGTCGACGATCAGACTCATGTGGAGCGCGTCGGATGCCAGCTGCTCCCAGATCACGTTCGGATGGCGCGGCAGCACCGCCGCGCAGCCGTTGCCGAGGTGCGTGGCGAGGCTGGCGCCCGCGCTGATCGCATCCCGGATCGCCCCGGGGGACGCCTCGGTGTGGCCGACGGCGACTCGCACGCCGTCCCGCACCAGCTGCTCGATCAGGTCCATGGCGCCGGGGACTTCTGGCGCGAGCGTGACGAGGACGATGCGGCCGCGCGCGGCCTCCTGGCGCCGGGCGAAGTCGTCCACGGAAGCCGGCCTCGTCCACTCCCGGGGATGCGCACCGCGGGCCCCGTCCTCCGGGGAGATATAAGGCCCCTCCATGTGCAGCCCCGCTACAGCCGGATCGACGGTCTCTGCGAGCGCACGCGCGCACGCCCTGAACTGGTCCAGCGGCCCGGTGATGAGCGTGGGCAGTACGCGGGTCACGCCCGTCGCCCTCAGCGCCGCGAGCGCCGCTCGAATCGCATCCGCGCTGAGCCCGGGCGCGTTGAAATCGATCCCGCCGAACCCGTTCACCTGAAGATCCACGAACCCGTGGCACTCGATCCTCATGTTTTTCTCAGACGCCCGGGCGCCGTGCCGGTCATGCACGGATGGGGGGGCGACGGCTCAGGAGCGCGGCGGAGGCAGTGTCCAGATAGACGGTGGTGTTCGGATGGGTCTGGAGGATCGACGCGGGAGCCTCCGGCCGGATAGGACCTTCGAGGCAGGCCTGCACGGCGTGCGCCTTCCGTTCGTCCGGCACGATGGCGATGATCTCCCGCGATTCGAGGAGCTGGCGTATCGAGATCGTGATCGCCCGCGCCGGCACGTCGTCTACGGTTCTGAACCAACCTTCCCCCACCTGCTGGCGCCGGCACGCCTCGTCGAGGCGGACGATCAGGTACGGCTCGTCCGTCTCGTAATCGGCCGGGGGATCGTTGAACGCGAGGTGGCCGTTCTCGCCTATGCCAACGAAGGCACAGTCGATGGGCGCCGCCCGGATCTCGCTTCCGACGCGCCGCCTCACCTCCTCCGGGTCTGCGCTGCCGTCGAGCAGATGGCATCGGGAAATCCCGGTCGGACGGATCAGCCGCTCGAGCAGGTACCGCTGGAAGCTCGCCGGATGGTCCGCCGTGATCCCGATGTACTCGTCGAGGTGGAAGAGCTCGACCGACTGCCAGTCGATGTCGGTGCGACGCGTCAGAGCGGCGAGGAACTCGAACTGCGAAGCGCCGGTCGCGGCGAGGATCCGCGCACGGCCCTGAGCGGCGGCCGCGCGGCCGATGGCAGCGGCCGCCTGCGCCGCCGCCGCCTCGCCCAGTTCCTGCTTGCGCTCGAAGATCCGGATCTGCACGCTACTCGAGCCTCAGCGCGATCAGGGGGTCGGTGCGCGCCGCGCGGCGCGCGGGCCAGTAGCAGGCCTGCAGGCCGGCGATGGCGAGCAGGATCGCCACGGCCGCGAAGCCGAGGGGATCGAACGCGCGCACGTTCCAGACCTGCCCCGCCAGCAGCCGACCGGCGGCGTAGCTGCCGAGGAGCCCCAGGGCGATGCCGGCCAGGAGCAGCCGGGCTCCGCGACTGATGATCATGCGGAGAATGGCCGGCGAGTCCGCGCCGAGCGCCATGCGAATCCCGATCTCGTGCCGCTCCTGTGCCACGGCGCTCGACATCACGCCGTACACGCCGACCAGCGCGAGCGCCAAACCCAGGGCCGCGAACACTGAGAGGAGCACGAGATTGAAGCGCGGCGTGGCGAACTCCTGCTCCCGAATCATCGCATCGAGCGCCATCACTCCGGTGACCGGCTGCACGCGATCCACGGCGTAGATCTGGCTGGTGACTGGCCTGGCGACCGCCAGCGGGTCGCCGTTCGTGCGGATCGCCAGCTGCAGCGCCAGGCCGGTAACAGTGAACGGCAGGTAGATTTCTGGCAGGACCGGCTCGGCGAGCCCGTCGTTGGGCGTGTCCCGTACCACCCCGACGATCTGGAAGCTGTCGTGACGGCTGCCGAACGGGAGCTGCGGCAGACGCGGCAGGCGAACCATCAGGCCGAGCGGCGACCGGTTGCTGACCCCGGTCAGCGCGAAGCGCTCGTTGACGAGGGCGACGGGCTGCGCCGCCGTGACGTCGGCGTCGGTCAGCAGCCGTCCGGTGGCGAGCTGGACGTCGAACGTCCGGAGGTACCCCGCGTTGATCTGATGGACCACGACGGGATCCTGGCTCGGCGGCTCGCCGCTGACCTCCGCGCCGGTCCACATGTTCCCGAGCGGATGGAACCCGGTATTGAGCCCGACGGCGGTGACGCCCGGAACCGACTCGATCCGCGGTACCAGCTCCTGGAAGAAGGCGATGCGCCGCGCGGCGTCCGGATAGCGGCTGGGCGGAAGCGGCACCCGCAGCGCCAGGATGCGATCGGGCGGGTAGCCCGGCTCGACGCGCTGCATGGCGACGAAGCTGCGGATCAGCACACCCGAGCCTGCGAGGAGGATCAGGCTCAGGGCCACCTCGGAGACCACCAGGGTCGCGCGAAGGATGGCCTGGCGGGAGCCGCCGGCCAGCGTCCGCCCCGACTCCCGCAGTGCGCCGGCGAGATCCCGCCTGCTCCCGTGCAGCGCCGGGGCCAGACCGCAGAACACGCTGGCGGCGACCGAGACCACCAGCGCGAACACCAGCACCGGCGTATTCAGCGCGATCTCGGATTCGTCGGGAATCGTGCCCGGCGGAACCATCGCCAGAATGGCAGGAAGTCCGGCGTAGGCCAGCGCGGTGCCGACGGCTCCCGCGACAAGGGCGAGGACCAGTGTTTCGGTGAGGAGCTGCCGGATGAGTCGCTGCCGGCTCGCGCCGAGCGCGGCCCGAACCGTCATCTCGCGCTGGCGCGCGCCCGCACGCGAGAGCAGCAGGTTCGACACGTTGGCGCAGGCGATGAGCAGGAGCAGCCCGACCGCCCCGAGGAGCACCCACAGGTCGCGCCGGATGCCGCTCGGGAACGTCTCCTCGAACGACAGGAGCCCGACGCGCCACTGCTCGGGGAACTGCTGCGGATTCTGCCGCCGGAGGTCCTCGATGATCGGCCGGAGGTCCGCTTCCGCCATGGCCTCCGTCACGCCCGGCTTGAGCCGTCCCAGGAGGTGGACGGACCTCACGCCTTCGACGAACTGCCCGCGCTGGAAGCTGGTCGGCAGATAGACGTCCGCGCCGCGCCACATGAAGCGCTTCGGCATGACGCCCACGACCGTGCGGATGGTGTCGTTCAATTTCATCTGGCGGCCGATCACCCCGGGATCGCCGCCGAACTGCCGCTGCCAGAACCGGTACCCGAGGACCACCACCGGCTCCCGCCCGGCCGCCGCATCGGCGGACACCGCCGTGCGTCCGATGAGCGCCGGCACGCCCATGACCTCGAAGGTATTGAAAGTCCCATGGTTGCCCCTCAGACGCTGCGGCTCGCCGTCGTCCGTCCAGAAGACGTCGCTGATGGTCGAAGCGATCACGCCCTCGAAGATCGTGCTCCGCTCGGCAATCTCCAGGAACTGGTCGACCGTGTACCCCGTCCGGAATCCCCGCTGCGTGGGGCTCCAGACGCGCACGCTCATCAGCGAATCCACGTCGCGGTAGGCGAAGGGGTCGATGACGACGGCATGGACGACGCTGTAGATCGCGGTGGTGGCCATGATGCCGAGCGCCAGGGACAGGATGGCGAGCGAGGCGACGCCGGGCGTGGCCAGGAGTCCGCGGACGCCGATCTGGATGTCGCGACGGAGCTGTTCGAGCCACATGGTCGTTGGGGCGCGGGCCTCCGGGGTGATTTACCATTTCCGGTGCCTCCAGGGCCATCAGATTCTGGTCCCAGGGGCGTGGCAGGCTGCCATGGGAATCGGCGGACCGTCACGAGCGGGATCCTGGCGGCGAGGAGCTACGTCAAAGTCGGGGTCAGGTCTTGCAATGACGTACGTC
>DASPFV010000111.1:0-15455 GCA_035620975.1 Vicinamibacterales bacterium | reverse complement strand
CCGGCATGGTTCAGCGGCCTGCCGGACCGGATGATTACGATTTGTTCTGCGCCTCTCCGACGATTCGCGCCGCGCCCGCGGCGTCGCCCTGCCGCATCTCGTTCATCAGCGCGATCGTGTCCTGCAGCAGCGCCACCTTCCGGCGGAGGGCGGCAAACAGGCTGTCGCGCGCAATGACGCTCTGGGGCTCTGCCCGCAAGGCGGCCCGGCTCTCCGCGATCGCCTGGTCGATGACCTCGAGGTTCTTCTTCAGCGTCGCCGCGGTCTGTGCGTCGAAGACCGATTCCTCGCCGCGCGCGGCCTCTTCGAGCCGCGCGATGCCGCGCTGCAGGTGCTCCTCGGCCAGGCGGAAGTCGTCCTGCACGCTCTGCACGGTCTGCGACGCGTCACCCGGGCCCGCGGCGGGCTCGGAGTCCGGGCCGAGGAAGGGCAGCAGCGCGACGAGAGACGCCCCGATGGCGAGCACGAGCCCGGCGGCAATCGCCAGGATCGCGTGGCGACTGCGGGCCGAGGCGCGAGGGATCGTGGCCCGGACGCGGCCTTCCTGGCGCAGCCGTCCGGCGATCTGCAGCCAGACGCCGACCGGCGGGGCCGGGTGCTCGAGCGACTCCGCCAGCGCGCGGATCCGCTGCAGATCAGCCAGCCGGCTGCGGCACGGCGCGCAGACATCCAGGTGCTGCTGGAGCTCCGCCCGCCGGATCGGTCCCAGCGTGCCGTCCACCAGCTCCTGAATCGAATCGCGATACCGCTCGCAGCGCATATCCCTCGATGCTCTCCGATGACCTTCGTGGTCCTTCCGTCCCCGCTATCCTTCCGACAGGAGCGTCCGAAGCCGCAGGCGCGCCTTGTGCACCTGCGACTTCGAGGTTCCCTCGGCGATGCCCAGTACCTCGGCCACCTCGCGGTGCTCGAGCCCCTCGATATCGTGGAGGACGAACGCCGCCCGGCAGCCGTCCGGCAGCCGCCCGAGCGCCCGCTCCAGGTCCATCCGGGTAACCGCCCGCTCGGCCAGGCCGCTCGTCGCCGCGTCGTAGAGCCCGATCTCGTCGTCCAGGTATCCGGTCATCTGGCTCGACCGGCCGGCGCGGCTCCGCAGGTAGTCCAAACACAGGTTCGTGGCGAGCCGGTAGAGCCACGTCCCGAGCGCCGCGTCCCCCCGGAACGTCTCCAGCTTCCGGTGCGCCGACAGGAAAATCTCCTGCAGCAGGTCTTCGGCATCGGCCGGATTCCCGACCAGTCGGCACGCCACGCTGAACAGCCGCCCGGCATGCGCCCGGTAGATCTCCTCGAAGGCGCCCAGGTCGCCCTGCCGGCACCGTTCGACGAGCGCCAGCTCGGCCTGGCGGCCCGGATTCCCGCCGCCGGCGGCGGCCGGGTGCACTGTCACCTTAGACGACGGCATGGGGGGACGGCGTTGCCCGCCGCGGACCAACACGGATCCACGGCCACGGACAAACACGGACAAACACGGATAGATACAGACGCGGACAGGACTGGAGGCCACCGGATGGCCGCAGCCGGACTACCGACCACGAATTCTATCGGGGGTTCCGGCGTGAGGCGGGTGTCCATCGGCGTTCGCGGAAGTTGCGGACGCGGCGCAGGGTGACGAGCAGCCCTTCGGCACGCAGCAGCGACCGCTTGAGCTCGAGATTGCCACCGTAGCCTCCGAGGGCGCCGCCGGCCGAAATCACGCGGTGGCAGGGGACCTCGCGCGCAGTGCACGTGCGCATGATGTTACCGACGGCGCGCGCGGCGCGCGGGTTCCCCGCGGCAGCGGCGACGTCGCCGTACGTGGCCACCCGTCCCGCCGGAATGCGCCGGACCGCCGCGAGTACCCTGGCGGCAAAACCTGAGAATCCCGGGGGGCCCGGATTTCCCCGGTCGAGCGGAGTGCGCCGTAGAGGCATCGAAGACGAACGTCAGAATATCAGCCGGATGCCCCCGCCGCCCTGGAGGCCGCCGGCATCCACGCCAATCGTGCGGCCGGGGGCAGCGAGGTCGATCGAGGCGCGGGTGAACCGGAGCAGGGCTCCGAGGCCGATCCGGCTGTGCACCATCCACATCACGTCGGCGCCCGCGTTGAACCCGACGGCGGACGCGTCGAGCGCCGTCGTGTCGGCGGCCGAAAACGTCGCTGTGTCGTACGGGTACGACTCCGCGTAGCGGATGCCGGTGACGACGTCCTGTTCGATCCGGAAAAACGACGGCCCGGCGAACAGCACGAGCCGCAGCGGGCCGGCCGGATCGATCAGATACATCGCCTGAACGTGAACGGCGGTTTCCGTGCGTTTCAGGCCGGAGGCAGCGCCGTCGGCCTGCCGGGGCTGCGAGTCGAAGAACGGGTGCGGAATGCTCGATCGCGTCTGGGCCGCGTTCTCCTTCGTGAAGGCAGAGACGGCGACACCGGCGCCAAGCCCGCGCCAGAGCCGGATGCCGACCCCGGCGTCGAAGACCGGTCCCCCCTCACTCTCGTAATCGACCGCCGTCGTCGCCGTCTCGAGGTACTCCTGGAAGTCGAAGCGGTCGTCGAACCTGTTGCTGGCCGTCTGAACGCCGCCGTTGACTGTGAGGAGGACCCGTTCGGGCCACGTCTGGGCGGCCGTCGGCGTGGGCAGTGTGGCGCAGGTGAGTGCCGAGACAATGAGAATGCAAGGAATGCGCATTGCGCTGCCTCAGTTGACGCCGACGGCGCTCCAGGCGTCGGTAATGGCCCGTTCCGGCGGGCTGCCGGACCCGAAGAGGTCCCGCGCGGCCTGGATCGTTGCGCCGCGCGCGGTGGCGAAGGTGGCGCCGGCGGGCAGCATCTGCGTGAAGGCGCGGTAGAACACGCGCTCGATCTGCACGCGGTTGTCGGCGCCCACCCCCTGCACTGTCTGGCCGGAGGTGCGGTTGGTGCCCCCCTCGACGGCCAGATAGAACGCGTGACTCGGGATGCCGGAGTTCGTGTGGACGCCGCCGTTGTCGGCCGTTCCAGTGAAACGCAGCGAGTAATGGTCGGGGTCCCCGAACGCCTGCGGAGTCGCGAGCGACCGGATCCCGCCGGGCCTGATGACATCCTCACCTATGAAATAGTCCGCCTGTCGAGACCCGCTTCCGGCCTGCTGAAAGAAGAACTCCGCACCGACGGCCATGATGTCCGAGAAGGCCTCGTTGAGGGCGCCGGACTCGTTCCGGTAGATGAGCGCCGACGAGTAGTCGGTGACGCCGTGCGCCAGCTCGTGCGCGACGATGTCGAGCGCGCCGGACGTGAAATCCCACACCTGGCCCCCCAGCGTCACGCCGGCCGGAAGCCCGACGCCGTAAACCATGATGCCGTCGCCCGCATAGAACGCGTTGGTGTAGAAGAAATGCAGGTCCTCGAACAGCTCGAACACGTCGGCGCGGCGTACGGGGTGCACGAGGCTGACGATGGGGATGTTCCGGTCGTCCAGGCCGCGCCGGTTGAACTGCTTCCAGAGGTAGTCGTACGTGTAGCCGGCATAGACGTGGGCGTCCACGACGGGGCCGTCCGTCCAGTCGTTGTCGCCGTCGGACGCGAGATCGTTGTCGTTCAGCGAGACGGAACCGTCGAGATACTCGAGGACCCGCGTGTAGTCTCCCTGCATGTCGTTCGTCCGCAGCGACGGCGGTCTCAGCCCGTCGTCCGCCGTGAAGCGCCCGCCGGCCGCGGTGATGCTGATCTTCTTGCTGTCGCCGAGGACCCCGCGGCCGCGCCCGACGGTCTGGCTCTTCATGTCGCTGTATTCCAGCAGGAGCGTCCCGGTCTGCGCGTCGACGAACTGCTGGTGGATGCCGCGCCTCGAGACCGTCCGGAGTCGCCAGGCCAGCGCGTAGCCGCCCTCGTCGAGGGGCAGGACCACCAGCTCCGGATCGCGGCCGCCCGTGTGGCCGCCCTCGCGTCCCCGCACGATCTCGTGCGCGCGCTCCGCGTCGATGGCGGGGCTATTGTCGACGGCGATCCCCTCGTACACGGTCCCGAAGAGGGAGGCGACCTGGCCGCCATCGAGCTGACGGGCCACGTCGCCGCCGAACACGCGGACGCCCCGGTGGTATTGATCGAGTCGATCGTGCTGCCGCCCGGGAATCAGCGTGTCCTGGCGGACCTGCCGCACCCGCAGCTCGCCATTGCGTTCCATCCTCGTCAGGCGCGAGTCCCACTCGCGCAGTTCCCCCAGCCCGGCAGCGTTCACTGCGACCGCGATACGTTCCTGCCGGCCCGTCGCCGGCGCTTGCGCCGTCAGCAGCACCAGCGCGAGCGCCGCGGAGGCGACGCAGAGAGATCGGTACCGGGGCGAGGCACGGCGACGCGACATGCAACCTCCTGCAGCGGACGGCAATCGAAGGGAGAATCAGCGCGAGTTCAGTCCACGCCTGCGGATGAAGCATTCGGCCGGGCGCGTTACTTCGAGGGGCCGTTTCTCAAGGCTTCGCGCAGCACGCGGCCATCGGTCGGCTCGATCTGAACACCGGCCACCGACGCGAGGGTCGGCGCGAGATCCGCCGGCGTGGCCCCCTGGCGGTAGCGGCCCGGCCGCACGCGCGCCCCGAAGACGATGACCGGCACCCGCTGGTCGTAAGGATAGAGCGTGCCGTGGGTCGTGGTGCTCGACGAGAGCAGCCAGTGCTCGCGGGGCACGAGGACGAAATCGCCGCTGCGCCCCTCGTGGTAGCTGAGCGCGGCGGCGCGCCGCACCGGATCGCCCGATCGCCGGGCGGACTCGGTTGCCAGCTCGTCCCCCCTGAAGACCCGCGCCACCGCGGGCAGGCGCCGCAGCGTGTCGACGACCTTCCTGGTCAGTCCGGGGTCGGCGAAGATGCGCTCGCGTGCCGCCGGGGCGAGGTACACCTCCGTATAGGTGTTCGCGAGGACGTGCTTGCCCTCGCCGAGGATCGGCACGAGGAGCTTCTGCAGCTCGTCGATCACCTGGGCGCTCGTCTGCCGCCCGCCCCGACCCTCCTGCTCGGGAATTCCCGCCACGCCATGGTCGGCGCTCAACCCGAGCACGTAATTGTCGCGGCCCACCTCGCGGTCCAGGTGGTCGAGCAGGCGGCCGATCGTGAGATCGAGACGGACGAGGAGATCCTGTACTTCGTGGCTCCGCGGTCCATAGGCGTGGCCGACCATGTCGAGCGCGGAGAAGCTGACGGCCAGGTAATCCGTGCTCTCGCGCTGCCCCAGCTCGAGCGCGTCGACCGCCGCCGCTGCCATCCGGCCGAGGTACTCGTCAGAGAACGGCGAGCGCTGCCACCGCGTGAAGAACTGCGTCTCCGCCTTGCCGGGGGCGGGGCGCAGGGGATGCGGGAACGTCCGGGTCCACTCCCCGACGGTGCCTTCCCCCTCGGCGTCATCCTTGTACTTGTAGGCCGACGGCGGTAGCGTCCGTTCCCAGATCTTGTCGAGGTCCGCGGTCACCGGATTGGCCTCGATGAAACGCGCGAGAAAGGGCACCGGCGCGTCGCCGTATGCCGTCGAGGTGGTCCAGCCGCCGCGGTCGTCGAACCACACGACGGCATCGGCGCGCCGGCCGGTCAGACCGATGGCGGAGCGGGGCTTGAGCGAGAGCGACACGGACCGCCCGCCGTGCCGCACGATCTGCTCTCCGAGCGCCGGCTGGAGCAGCCTGCGAGCGCTGTCGCCCTGCACCGGCTCGAGGCCGCTGTAGCTGATCTCGGTCTCGCTCGGGTCGTCGGTGCAGTACGGGATCCGCCCGGTCTCGCGGTCGAACCAGTTGTTCAGGATCATGCCGTGGCGGTACGGGAACGTCCCGGTGCCAATCGTCGCGTGGCCCGGACAGGTCACCGTGTTCAGGTACGGATAGCCGGCACGCGTGAACCACGCGCCGTCCCGCATGAGCCGCCGCAGCCCGCCGGTGAAGCCGCCGCTGTAGGCCGTGAGATAGTCGGCCCGCATCTGATCGACCACCACCAGGACGATGAGCCGCGGTGGCCTGGACTGGGCGGCAGGCGCCGCCACGAGGGCCAGGACCACCGCCACTGACGCGAGCCACAGACGACGAGTCATCGCTCCCCCGCCACGGAACAACACGGACGGACACGGACAAGAAAGAAGAAAAGGGCATTGCAAGGATAACAGCAGAATTCTCGTCTTGCGGAGTCTGGTCCGGAACCTTTGTTTTGCGCTGCTCGATTGACAGGCCCAGGGCATCGGGACGCCCCCCGGAGGATCGACGTTCCGACTATGCCCCGTCCCCCTACGTATTCTTTCGGGTCTGTCATCAACACACGACCCCAGGGCAACCACGATGAACCACGAACGCCGAGCCCTCGTCCCCTGGTGCCATCGCGAGCATCGTGCTGACCGTCGGTTCGTGCCGGCGCGACTCGACGTGAACCGCTTTAACGTGTTGGGGTTTAACCTCCGGGTCAACGAGCGGCACCCTCGCAGCATTCTGATCCGTGTCCGTCCGTGTTGTTCCGTGGCCAGCATTCTGGTCGGTGTCCGTCCGTGTTGTTCCGTGGCGGTCCAGCATTCTGGTCCGTGTCCGTCCGTGTTCTTCCGTGGCGAGTGTCGGTCGATGTCTGGTTCCGTGTGGCTCCGTGGCGGTCAGCGGCGCAGAATCGGCAGATAGCACAACGCCCCGATGCACACGTCGTAGACCGCGCATCCGATGAGGTACCACCGCGGCGCGATGCCGTGGGGGAGCAGTCCGGGGCGGTGGGCCATGTCCACGAAGGCGTGGGCGGCAAACGCGAGCGCGAGGATGGTCAGGGCCTGGCGGGGGTCGCGCACGAGTGTCGTGGCGGCGACGACGAGGAAGCCGACTGCGAAGGTGACGTCGAAGCCGACGCCCGGCGTGGTCTCGTGCGCAACCGCGAAGCCGACGTAAGCGCCGCTCGTGAGCGCCAGCAGCAGCGCGGCGAACTGCGCGAGGCGGAGCTCGGCGACGAGCCGGTCCGGCGAGCTCGTGGGGACGGCGGCGGTGCGGACGGCGTACCAGGCGAGTCCACCCCCCAGCCCGACGAAGGCCACCGCCACGGTGCGCAGCGCTTCAGTCATTCCGTGCCGTGTCTCATGCCTCGAGGAACTCCAGGGGGTCGATGCCGTACCCGGCCTCATCGACGGGACCCGCGACGCTGTCCGGGACCGAGCCGTCGGGCTGGCGCTCCCAGAGGTTCCGCTCGACCGCCAGGTCGGCGCGGCGGCCCGCATCGTCGAACAGGACCTTCACCCGCGGCCGGTACGGGTCCGGCGCGTGGACCCGCATCACCACGGCGACCTCCCCCGTGCTCAACCGGACGAGCGTGCCCGGAGGGTAGATGCCGAGCAGCTGCACGAAGCGGCGGACGAGATTCTGGTCGAAGTGGGCTCCGTCGTTCGATCGCAGGACGCGGAGCACGCGATCCGAGGGGAACGCCTGCTGGTACGCGCGCTGCGAGCGCATCGCGTCGTAGACGTCGGCGATGCTGCACATCATCGTGCCGAGGTTCAGCGTCGGCCGCTGCGCGCCCGCCGGATAGCCCGTGCCGTCCATGCGCAGGTGGTGCTCGAAGGCCACGACGGGCGCCAGGATGGGCATTTCGGGCGTGCGTCTGAGGATCTCCGCCCCTTCCACGGGATGCCGGCGCATGATTGCCATCTCGCGGTCGGTGAGCCGATCGGGCTTGTTCAGGATCTCCGTCGGCGTCCTCACCTTCCCGATGTCGTGCATCAGCGCCGACAGCCCGAACTCCCGGAGCAGGCGTCCCTCGATGCCGAGCGCGCGGGCCTGGCCCATGGTGAGGATCGAGACGTTGACCATGTGCGTGAACGTGTAGTTGTCATAGCTGCGCATCGCGGTGAGCGCGATGAGGGCCGTGCGGTTCTGCGTCACGGCGTCGGCGAGGCCTTCGACGGCGTGCAGCGCGGCCGGCACGTCCGGCTTGCCTTCGACGGCGGCGCTCTCCCAGGCGGCCTCCGCGGCGCTCACCGCGCTCGAGTACAGCCGCTTGATCGCGGCCATGTCGCTCGCGATCCCGTCCTGCTTCCGCTCCTCCGTCGTCAGCCGCCCGATCCGGATGTGCGGGAAAGTCCAGGGCTTGGGCTCTTTCCCCCCGGCCTTCCCGCCGAGGCCCGCAACCCCCTGCATGAGCCCGAGGATCTCCTCGGACGTGACCCCGCGCTCGAAGGCGATGCGTTCGATCTCGTGCGCCTCCAGCCGCTCGATCAGCTCCTTCATGCCGGCGCTGGCCTTCGTCAGGGGCGTGTCGGCGACGACGAACTCGTGGCCGACGATGCCGATGGTCACGGCGGGCTGGTGCTGGTGCAGCGCCTGGAGTGCGGCGAGCAGGCCTTCGACGTTCCGCGCGAGGAGCGGGTGGTCCGCCGCGTAGAGCTGCGCCGCACGGGTGCCGGCGGCGAAGCGCCGCAGCAGGTCCTCGTAGTGGGGCAGGCGGGACCCGACGGAATCGTTGTGGGTCGTCATGAACTCGACTCGACGCGGGTCAGCTCCGCGCGTGCGGCGGCCCGCACGCCCCGGCTGCCGCGTGAGACGGCCTCCCGCAGCACGTCGAGCGTGGCGGGCGTGCCGACGCGCCGCAGGGAGCGGGCGGCGGCGGCACGGAAGCGGCGATCGGCCAGCATGTTGCGCCAGCTCCCGCGGTGCAGGGCCAGTTTGAGCGGCTCGACCGCCTCCTCGCCGCCCGCAGAACCGAGGGCTTCGATCGCCGCGAGATACAGACGCGGCAGCTTCCGGCGGTCCGCGCGGCGAATCACGTGCGCGAAGAACGGTGCCGCCCGATCCTCCCGGACGCGCAGGATCTCGGCCGCCAGCTGCCCGGTGCGGTCGAGCGCGACGGCCTCGAGCAGGAGGCCGGACGCTTCGGCGCTTCCGCTCGAAAGGAGCGCCTGCACGGCCTCCTGCCGGACGAGGGGCTCGCGGTCGGTCAGCAGGGGCACGATGGTCTTGAGACCTTCCGCGCCGCCGAACTCGCGCAGGAGGAAGGCGGCGGTGCGCCGGACCTCCCAGTTCGGCGCATGCATCAGCGGCCGCACCGATTCGGCGCCGGCGGCCCCGAACCCCACGAGGATGTCGCGCAGCCGGCGGCGGGACCGCGCGTCCTGCTCGGCGGCGAGGACCTCCGCCAGCGGCACGATCACCGCGGATCCGATGACGTGGCAGATGCGCTTGAACCGCTCGTACGAGTCGTCCTCCGCCACCCGCAGGTGCCCGGCGACGTGCTTCATCAGGGAGCCGCGGGCGAAGCGCTCGAGCGCCTCGAGGCCGTGCGGCTTGCGAAGCGGGCTGCGGTCGGCCTGCGCGATCATCGCGTCGATCAGGTGCCAGGCCTGATCGAAGTATCCCACCCGGACGAGATCATCCGCATGGCCCACGACGGTCTCCGCGATGTCGCGCCACCGGGACGGATCGCTCTCGATCGCGAGCAGGTCCGTGAGCAGGTCCCGATCGAGGTTCCGCAGGGCCGCATCGCTCACCGTGGCGAGCCAGCCGGCCACGCGCTCGGGCGGATCGTCGCCGGTCTTCTCGACGTCGACGGGCTGGGTGCGCGCGTGCGACAGCTCGCGCGCGTAGTCCTCCGAGACGTATCGGGCGTCGGTGTACGACGTGAGCATACGCTCGACTCCCTGCCACAGCTGGGGAAAGTCGTTCGATTCCCGGCCCAGATCCGACGCGGCGACCTCGGCGCGCGCCAACCCGAGCAGCTGACGCTGGCGATCGAGTTCCGGGACGAGCGAGCGGAAGGCGTGGGCCAGCCGTTCCGACGCACCCCGTTCGGCCACGACCGCGTCGGCTACGAAGCCCGCCACCGACGTGTCGCTCATGCTCTCGATGAGCGCGCTGACGACGTTGACGCTGCCCTGCAGCGCCTCAGGCCGGGACCGTTCCGAGAGGAGCGCGATCATGGCTTCCACCGAGAGGCGGCGGGCTCCCTGCCCCAGGCGTTCGAACAGCGCGTTCAGATCCCCGGGCGCCGTCCGCGAGACGTAGTCGACCAGCCCGCGGACGAGCGCGAGGAACGTGCGGGTCTGGAGCTCTACCCCCTGCGGGACGTCGGCCGCGCGCGATTCCAGCTGTTTCATCAGCTCGTCGAGGCGGAAGGGATCCCGCACGATGTCGAGAAGGGCCTGCAGCCGGCCGTCGTGGAGCGCGCCCGGCGCACCGCTGACGGCGGCCTGGAGGATGTCGTCGATCGTTCCGGCGAGACCCTGCTTCTCCCGCAGGACTTCGGTGTAGTCGATCTCCCGGACTTCCAGGCTCGGACCGCCGGCCGTTTCCCACAGGCGGGCAATCCCCCCGTCGGCCCGCACGTCCTCGGGAGGCCGCGCGAGGAGCAGCAGGAGCGTGCGCCACGACTCGGCTGGCACGCCGGGGTTGATGGCGAGCGCGCCGACCAGGTGACGGTGCAGCAGACCGGCGAGCTCCGGCAGCGCCGGATCGGGCCGCGGCGGTCGGGCGCCGTCGATGGCGAGGCCGTCTGGATGCACCTGCAGCCGGACGGGTCCACTCTCGGTGAGCCGTCCGCCAGCCTCGGCGAGGCGCGAGAGCGAGAGGGTAATCGCGGGATGCCCGCCCGGATAGAGCGACACGGCGCGTGCGGCAGCCTTGCACGTGCGCGCGAACTCGGCGAGGCGCGCGGCAGCCTCGGGCGGCAGGACGGCCGGAGCGGCGGGCTCAGCCATCGGTCATGTCGGTATCACGTCGGGCATGCTGGCGCGGGGCGCTGGAGGCCTCCACCCCTCAGAACTTGTACAAATGAGTCAAGTCTCTCCGGGGGCAAGGCCGACCGCGCGTCAGCGCGGCATTATCAACCAACGCGACCAGCGGCGCGGAGCCTCCTGGGTCTCGGGCGCAGCCTCGCCGGATCCTGCGCTCGCCGCCGTCGCGGGCGCCACGCGCCCACGTGCCCGACGCGAGCGATTGAAAGGAAGCCGTTCCAGTATACTCTCTGGCGCCGGGGGCCCGGCGAGCCGGCCGCACGTCCGGACTGCACCGCACCCTCTTCCCGACTCACTCATGCGCGCGGTCGATTTGATACGCCTCAAGCGCGACGGCGGATCGCTGGACCGTGCGGCGATCGACGCCTTCGTGTCGGGCGTGACCGACGGCACCTGGCCCGACTATCAGGCCTCGGCGCTCCTCATGGCGATCTGTCTCCGCGGGATGTCCCCGGAGGAGACGGCCGGTCTCACCGACGCGATGGTCCGATCCGGCGTGCGGATGACGTACCCCGGGCTGCCGGCTCCTGCTGTCGACAAGCACAGCACCGGCGGCGTCGGAGACAAGACGTCGATCGTCCTGGCCCCGCTGGCCGCGGCCTGCGGCGCGTACGTCCCCATGATGTCCGGGCGGGGGCTCGGGCACACCGGCGGCACGCTCGACAAGCTCGAGTCGATTCCCGGGTTCCGCACGGCGCTGTCGCTCGACGAGCTGCGGGCGTCCGTGACCCGGATCGGCTGTGCGCTCATCGGCCAGACCGACGACATCGCGCCGGCCGATCGCCGCCTGTACGCGCTGCGGGACGTGACGGGCACGGTCGAGAGCATCCCGCTCATCTCCGCCTCCATCATGAGCAAGAAGATCGCCGAAGGGATCGGCGGGCTCGTGCTCGACGTCAAGACCGGATCGGGCGCGTTCATGAAGACGCTCGAGACGTCGCGACAGCTGGCGCGCTCGCTGGTGGCGATCGGCGAAGCCAACGGCGTCCGAACGGAGGCGCTCATCACCGCGATGGACGCGCCGCTCGGCCGGGCCATCGGGAACGCCAGCGAGATCATCGAGTCCATCGACACGCTGAAAGGACACGGCCCCCCCGCACTCGAGGCGCTGTCGATCCGGCTCGCCGCGCGGATGCTCGTGCTGTCGGGCGTCGCGGCCGACACGGCCGCCGCCGAAGCCCGGATCCGGGATGCCATCGCCTCGGGCGCCGGAGTGGAGAAGCTCAGGGCCATCATCGAGAACCAGGGAGGCGATCCGCGGGTGATCGACGACTACGCCCGGCTGCCGTCCACCCCGGACCGGGAGCGCGTGCTCTCGCCGCGTCCGGGCTACCTCGCGGCGCTCGAGGCAGAACGGCTCGGGCGCGCCGCCGTCGCGCTCGGCGCCGGCCGGGCCACGCTGACCGATCGCATCGATCCGGCAGTGGGGATCGAGATCCTGGTCGAACCGGGGGAAGAGGTGCAGGAGGGAGAGGCCGTCCTCCAGGTTCACCATCGCGGGGGGCGCGGGCTGGCCGAGGCCCTCCCGCTCATCCGCGACGCGATGCGTGTGACCGATGCCCCGCCCGCCGCCGCGCCCGTCATCGTCGACGAGATTCGGCGCGCAGGATGACCGAGGAGATCCGGGGGATGACGGGTGTCGAGACGGAAGCCGGGGTGCCGGCGGGGCCGCCGGTCCGCGTGGCCTACGAGGCGCGCGACCTGCTGGTGCTGGGCATCGCCGCCGCGGCGGCGGCGGTGTGCGCCGCGCTGGCGCAGTTCGGCGGGATCCCCCGGCTGCAGCCCCTCGTGGGCCTGATCGTCATCCTCACCATCGCCTACGCCCTCTCGATCAACCGGCGGGCCATCGATCTGCGCACCGTGGGCTGGGGCCTGGTGCTGCAGGTCCTCTTCGCGCTGCTGGTGCTGAAGACCACGGCCGGCCAGCGAGTGTTCCTGAGCCTCGGCGCCGCCATCAACCGGCTGCTCGACTTCGCGTTCGTCGGATCCAGCATGGTCTTCGGTCCGCTCGGCGACAAGGAGGTGTGGCCCGAAATCATGAACCGGGTACTCGGGCCCGAAGGCGCCCGCTACAGCGTGATCTTCGCGTTCCATGTGCTGCCGACGATCATCTTCATCGCCGCGCTGTTCGCCGTGCTCTACTACTTCGGCGTGATGCAGGTGGTCGTCCGGCTGTTCGCGATCATGATGCGGCGCGTGATGCGGGCGTCCGGGGCCGAGTCGCTCAACGTCGCCGCGAGCATCTTCATGGGGCAGACCGAAGCGCCCCTGACGATTCGCCCCTACCTGCCCAGGATGACGGAATCCGAGATCATGACCGTGATGACCGCCGGGATGGCGCACATCTCGGGCGGTATCATGGCCGCCTACATTCTCTTCGGCATCGAGGCGCATCATCTGCTGACGGCGGTCATCATGACGGCGCCCGGCACGCTGATGATGGCCAAGATCTTCGTGCCGGAGACCCAGACGCCCGAGACGATGGGGACCGTGCGGCTGACGATCGAGCGCACCGATGTGAACGTGATCGATGCGGCCGGGCGGGGGACCACCGAAGGCCTGGCGCTCGCGCTGAACGTCGGCGCGATGCTCATTTCGTTCATGGCGCTGGTGGCGCTCGTGAATGCGCTGCTCGGGCTCGTGGGGCTGAGCCTCCAGGAGATCTTCGGATGGGTTTTCGCGCCCGTGGCGTGGAGCATGGGGGTGCCCTGGCGCGATGCGCCCACCATCGGCAATCTGCTCGGCACGCGGATGGCGCTGAACGAGTTCATCGCCTATTCCCAGCTCGGCACGCTCAAGCCCGAGCTGGACCCGAGGTCCTTCACGATCGCCACGTTCGCGCTGTGCGGCTTCGCGAACTTCAGCTCGATTGGCATCCAGATCGGCGGCATCGGCGCGCTCGCCCCGTCGCGGCGCCACGATCTCGCACGCCTCGGGCTCCGCGCGATGCTCGCGGGCACACTGGCCAACTTCGTGACGGCGACCATCGCGGGGTTCCTGCTGTGAGCGCCGGGTCGGGCAACGTGGACTACTTCGACGCCGTCCAGGAGGCGGCGCGCTGGATCCGCGAGCGGGTCCCCTCCGTTCCCGAGGTCGGGATCGTCCTGGGCTCGGGGCTGGGCGACTTCACCACCGTGCTGCGCGACTCGGCGACCTTCCCGTATGCCGAGATCCCGCACTGGCCGGCCTCGGCGGTCGTCGGGCACGCCGGCGCCCTCGTGGTCGGCACGCACCACGGCCGTCCCGTCGCGGCGCTCTCGGGACGGGCGCATTTCTACGAGGGCCACCCGCTCCGCACGGTGACCTTCGCGACGCGCGTGCTGGGCGTGCTCGGGGTCAGGACCCTCATCGTCACGAACGCCGCAGGGGGGATCAACCTCGATTTCACGCCCGGCACCCTGATGCTGATCGACGATCACATCAACCTGATGGGCAGCAACCCGCTGGTGGGCGCCAACGAGGAGCGCTTCGGTCCACGGTTCCCCGACATGACCGAGGTCTACTCGAAGCGCCTGCGCGGGATCGCGCGCGAGGCCGGGCGGGCGGCGGGCGTGCCGCTCGCCAGCGGCGTCTACGTCGCGCTCCACGGACCGAGCTACGAGACGCCGGCCGAGATACGGTTCCTGCGGACGATCGGGGCCGACGCCGTCGGCATGTCCACCGTGCCCGAGGCAATCGTCGCGCGCCACATGGGCGTCGAAGTGCTGGGCATCTCGTGCATCACCAACGCCGCCGCCGGCGTGCTCCCGCAGCCGCTCGTGCACGACGAGGTCATGGAGGTCGCGCGGCGCGTGCGCGCGAGCTTTGCCGGGCTCCTGGAGGGCATCCTTGAGCGTCTCTGATCCGCCCGAATCCCCGCGCTGGCCCCAGGGCGAGCGCCGCGAGCGCGCGCGCCGGCTCGACGACCGCGCACCCGCGCCCGAGCCGGCCGAGCCCTCCCGGCCCCCTCCCAGGGATCGGCGATCAGGGCTCGACCGCCGGGACGACGCCTCGTGGGAGGCGGTGCCGCTCGAGAACGGGGACGAGGAAGCCGCTGCGCTGGAGCATGCCCTGATTACCGCGGCCCGCGACGCGCGGCTGCGGGCCCACGCGCATTTCTCCGGATTCCGCGTGGGTGCCGCCCTCGCCACGGTCGAAGGGCAGGTGGTGACCGGCTGCAACATCGAGAACGCCAGCTACGGCCTGACGGTCTGTGCCGAGCGCGTTGCGCTCCTGAAAGCCCTCTCGGACGGCCATGAGGCCTTCACCGGGATCGTCGTCGTGGCCGATACGCATGAGCCCACGCCGCCCTGCGGCCCCTGCCGGCAGCTGCTCTGGGAATACTGCGGCGACATCGACGTGGTGCTCGCAAACCTCACGGAGGTGACCGGGCGTCATCGCCTGTCCGTGCTGCTGCCGCTGCCCTTCGAGCGCAAGCTGTTGAAGGGTTAGGCTCTGGGCTCTGGGCTCTCGGCTCTGGGCTCTCGGCTCTGGCGGCTTTCCTCTTCCCTTCCCACTTCCCATGCAGGAGCCTCCCTTCAGCATCCTGTTCCAGCCTCCAGCTCCGGCTGCCAGCGTCCGGGCCGGTGCATGGAAGTGTCGAACCGAACAGCCGGAAGCCCGTGAGCCGGAAGCCGTGAGCGGAAGCCATGAGCCATGAGCCGTGAGCCGGAAGCCATGAGCGGAAGCCGTGAGCCGGAAGCCGTGAGCGGAAGCCATGAGCCGTGAGCCGTGAGCGGAAGCCGTGAGCCGGAAGCCATGAGCCGTGAGCCATGAGCGGAAGCCATGAGCCGTGAGC
>DASPFV010000110.1:0-61296 GCA_035620975.1 Vicinamibacterales bacterium | reverse complement strand
CGTCATCGGCCCGGTCTGAAGTCGAGCACCACGGTGAGCGCCGTGGACGGTTGCCCCGCCTGTTCGACGATCAGGAAGCGTTGGCCGTCCCGCGACACGTCGAACCCCGAAAAAACCCCGCTCCCCCCGAGCGTCGGCAGGTTGAACAGCCGGCGCGGCACGCCCGCCCGGAACCGCGGCGTGGTCTGAATTTCCACCTCCAGCAGATCCGGACCGCTGGCGAAGTAGAGCCGGCTGCCGTCCCCGCTCCATCGCGGGTTGAACGCGTTCTGGGCGATCGTCCACGTCTCGTCTCCCGTGGGCAACGGCTTCACGACGAGCGTCTGGCGCAAGCTGGCCGCCTCGAGCAGCACATATGCGGCGAAACGACCGTCCGGTGACGGTCGCGGGGCCAGCTCCCGGTCCGGACCCGTGACGAAGGCCGACTCCTGCGCGGCTCCGGTCAGGGATCGGGAATAAATGTCGAAATCACGGCCATACAGTAGAACCTGGCCGTCGGCCGTCAGCGCCGGATCACGGCCCGGGCCCAGCTCTTCGAGCAGACCGGTGCCGTCCGCTGCCGCCCTTTTCAGCGCCGCGGGACGGCCGGGCGCCCCTTCGGTATACACGACGCTGCGGCTGTCGGGCATCCAGGCCGGCGAGCGCGCCGCCCCGTCAGTGGTGAGCCGCGTCCGCGTGCCGGTGTTCAGCTCGTAGGTCCAGAGATCCCACGCCTCGTCGACGCGCTCGGACACGACTGCCCGCGCGCCATCCGGTGAGAGCGCAGGGAACCGGTCGAACACGCGCGGCTCCTCGATCCTCCCGATCGTCCGCCCCTGGCGGTCGACCCATGTCAACCGGCTCGGCGGCACGCCCGAGACTTGCACGTGCGTCAACCGCGACGTGCGAGAGATGCTCGCTGCCACGGCATCCGCCGCCACCAGGAAGGGCTCGCCCGTCACCTCGAGCCGCGAGAGCGAGAACGGCACGGCCCAGAGTCCCACGGTCGCCTGGAACCGACTGAAGAGAATGTGGCCCGACGGCGAGTAGCCGGGCGTCTCGAGCGAAGACCCTTCCAGCCGCAGGAGCTGGCGGCGCTGCCCGTCGGACCACAACTCCAGCGTGTCAGGCCCTGGCTTCCGGTGCGTGATGAACAGCACGCCGCGGCCCCCGGGAAGCGCGCTGGCGTGATGGAAATGAAGCTCGTCCCCGCCCGGCTGAACGACGGTGACCGGATCGCCACCCGAGGCCGGCACCCGCATCAGCGCCGAGCTCCCGTTGGTGAAGACGATCGTGCCGTCCGGCATCCAGGCGCCGCCGGCATCCTCGTCCCATCCCGTATCGGGCAGGGTCGCGACCGGCGCGGGGCTGCCACCAGTCACTGGAACGCGCCACAGCCGTCCCTTGGCACCGTACGCGATCGTCGTGGAATCCTCGGACCAGAAGGGGGCCTCGGCCCCTTCCGTGCCTGGAAGCGGACGCGTGTCGAGCCGCTCGAGGTCGCGGATCTGCAGGCCGGTCGACGTCGTGAGGGCCAGCTTCAGTCCGTCGGGCGCCATCGCCGCGCGCACGCGGTCCGGCATGACGAGCTGAAAGCGCACGGGCGGCTGCGCCGGCAGAGATCGCGCGAGCAGCCATCTCCCGGCCGCAGCGCCCAGACCGAGCGCCAGAGCAAGCGCGCCGGCAGTCACCCACCACGGCCACGCCCGACCGTCTTTGCGTTCCCCCTGCTCTACTGGCAGCCCCGGAGCCCGTGCGGCGCCGGCGGCGACCGCCGTCTCCAGCTCCGCGCGGGCGTCGCCGATGTCACGCATGCGCCGCTTCGGATCCTTCTCCAGGCAGCGGCGCAGCAGGCGCGTCAGCGGCTCCGGCAGATCGGACGGGAGCCGGGACCATTCGGGCTCGCGCGTGATCACGGCGGCGATGAGATCGGTGGAAGTATCGCCGTCGAACGCCGGGCCGCCCGCCAGCATCTCGAACAGCACTACGCCGAACGCCCAGATATCGGCGCGTTTGTCGACGGTCTTTCCGCGGGCCTGCTCGGGCGACATGTAGGCCGCGGTCCCGAGGATCACTCCGAGCTCGGTCGCACGCGCAGTCAGGGTCGGCGAGTTCATCAGGTGCCCGGGCGAACCGTCGACCGGGTCGAGCGCCTTGGCCAGACCGAAGTCCAGGATCTTGGCGGTCCCGTCCGGCGTCAGCACGACGTTGGCTGGCTTGAGATCCCGGTGGACGATGCCTTTCTCGTGGGCCGCTTCGAGAGCGTCGGCCATCTGGCGCGCGATCGCCAGCACATCGTCGATGGGCAGGCCCGGCGCGGCAGGGCCGGCACTGGATGGAGTCCGCCGTGCCGCCAGTCCGGAGGCGTCCGTCCGCGGATCGCTCCCCGGGGGACGCAGCGCCGCCGCTCGCGCGACGCCGGCGGCCGGCCCTCCCGCCCGGCTGATCAGGTCGGCCAGCGTGACGCCCTCGACCAGCTCCATCACGAGCGCCCGGACGCCATCCGATTCCTCGAGACCGTGCACCTGCGCGATGTTGGGATGGTTCAGCGCGGCGAGCACCTGGGCTTCACGCTCGAACCGCGCCAGCCGGTCGGCATCCCGCGCGAAGAGATCGGGAAGCACTTTGATCGCGACGTCGCGGTTGAGCCGTGTATCGCGGGCGCGGAACACCTCGCCCATGCCGCCCCTGCCGATGGCGGACAGGACTTCGTAGCGACCGAGCCGTGTGCCGGGAGTGAGGCTCATCAGCCGCGCCTACTCTATCCCGAAAGCCTGCTGCAGCGCGCGGGCGCGGTAGGCGAAGATCCGCCGGACCTGCAGCCGCACGAGGGGCGCCGCCAGCTCGCCGAAGGGATGGAACGGCAGCTCGTACGTGACCGCGTCGTGGATCCGGGTGCCTTCGGACGTCTCGACGAACAGGTGCTTGTGAATCCAGGTCCTGTACGGCCCCTTCACCTGCTCGTCGACGAACTCGACAGGCGGATTCCAGACGGTAATCCGGCTCAGCCACTCGAACGGCACGCCCATCAGGCGCAGCCGGTACCGGATGAGCGCTCCCTCGGCCATGACGATGGGCAGCGGCGTGAGGACCCGGAAGTGCAGCTCGGGCGGCGTGATGCGCTGCAGGTTGGCGGCGTCGGCGAAGAACGGAAACACCCGCTCCCGTGCCAGCGGCAGTTCGAGCTTGGTCCGGAAGCCGTGAGGATGGGGCATCTCGTGGCCGAATCGTCGGTCCCTGGTTCATTCAAGGTTCAAGGTTCCTGGTTCAAGGTTCAAGGTTCGGTTCCTGGTTCCTCGTTCCAGGTTCTGGTGCCAGGGTTCGGCCTTCCAGGCAAAAACAAGGGCCGGCTTGCGCCGGCCCTTGCTTACTGATCGCGAACCTGGAACCCTGAGCCCTGAACCTTGAACCTTGAACCAGGGAACCCTGAACCTTGAACCCCGAAGGCTAGGCACACCCGGAGGTGGTGCCGCAGTTGGCGCACTTGTAGCACGAGCCCGAGCGCACCATGATCGAGCCGCACGTCGAGCAGGGAGGAGCATCCTCCTGGTTCTGCATGGCGGCGAACGACGAGATCCCCCTCGAGGCGACGGCAGCCGTCGGCGCGGCGCCGGCCGCGGCCGCTACGTCGAGCGGCAGCTGCTCGGGCGTCGTGACCAGCTCCTCGCGGTTGTTGACGCCAACCTTGTACTGCACGTCCTGCGACAGGAACTTGGTCGCCATCCACCGGAAGATGTAGTCGACGATCGACTTGGCGAACCGGACGTCCGGGTTGCGGGTCATGCCGGACGGCTCGAACCGTACGTGGGAGAACTTGTCGACCAGGTCCTGCAGCGGGACGCCGTACTGCAGCGCGTACGAGATGGCCTGCGCGAACGCGTCGGCAAAGCCCGAGATGGTCGAGCCTTCCTTGGCCATCACCAGGAACAGCTCGCCCGGCTGGCCGTCCTCGTAGAGCCCGACCGTGATGTAGCCTTCGTGGCCGGCGATGTCGAACTTGTGCGTGATGGAATGCCGCTCGTCGGGCAGCCTCCGGCGCATCGGCGTGCTGACGACGACCGTCTCGGGCGTCTTCTCACGGTCGCGCGAGGTGTTCAGCGGCTGCGTGCGCTTGCTCCCGTCGCGATAGATCGACACGGCTTTGGCGCCGAGCCGCCAGGCATCGATGTAGGCCTGCTCGATGTCCTCGACCGTGGCGTCCTTCGGCACGTTGATGGTCTTCGAGATGGCGCCCGACAGGAACGGCTGGGTGGCGCCGACCATCTTGATGTGACCCATGTAGTGGATCGAGCGGAGGCCGCGCGCCGGCTTGAACGCGCAGTCGAACACCGGCAGGTGCGCGTCCCTGACGTGCGGCGCCCCTTCGATCGTCTCGTGCTCGTCGATGTACTCCACGATCTCGCGAATCTGCGTCGGCGTGTAGCCCAGCTTCGCCAGCGCCATCGGCACGGTCTGATTGACGATCTTCATCAGTCCGCCGCCGACGAGCTTCTTGTACTTGACGAGCGCGATGTCGGGCTCCACGCCGGTCGTGTCGCAGTCCATCATGAAGCCGATCGTGCCGGTCGGCGCCAGCACCGTGGCCTGCGCGTTGCGGAACCCGTGCTGCTCGCCGAGCTCGATCACCTCGTCCCAGAGCGAACGCCCGGCCTGGAGCAGCGGCTTCGGCACGTTCGTCTTGTCGATGTCCTTCAGCGCGGCCCGGTGCTTCCGCATCACGCGGAGAAACGGCTCGCGGTTCCGCTCGTAGCCGGCGAACGGCCCCCCGTGGTCGCGGGCGATCTTCGCCGACTGGGCGTAGGCGGCCCCGTGCATGATCGCGGTGATGGTCGCCGCGTAGTCGCGCCCGGCGTCGCTGTCGTACGGCAGCCCGCGCGACATCAGCAGCGCGCCGAGGTTCGCGTAGCCGAGCCCGAGCGGACGATACTCGTGGCTGTTCTTCGCGATGGCCGCGGTCGGATAGCTGGAGTTGTCGACCAGGATTTCCTGCGCCGTGATCATCACCCGGCACGCGGCCTCGAACGCCGCGGCGTCGAACTCCCCGTCCCCGCCCACGAACTTCATCAGGTTGATCGACGCGAGGTTGCACGCCGAGTCGTCCAGGAACATGTACTCCGAGCACGGGTTGCTCGCGTTGATGCGCGCCGTGTTCGGGCACGTGTGCCAGTCGTTGACCGTCGTGTCGAACTGCAGGCCGGGATCGCCGCAGATCCAGGTGGCGTCCGCGATCTGGCGCATCAGGTCACGCGCGCGATACGTGTCCATCACGTCGCCCGCCAGCACCGACCGGGTCTGCCACTCGCCGTCGTCGAGCACCGCCCGCATGAAGTCGTCGGTCACGCGCACGCTGTTGTTGGAGTTCTGGAAGAAGACCGAGGCGTACGCCGGCCCCGTGAACGAGCCGTCATAGCCCGCGTCGATCAGGGCCCAGGCCTTCTTCTCCTCCTCCACCTTGCAGTTGATGAATTCGACGATGTCGGGGTGATCGGCGTTGAGAATCACCATCTTGGCGGCCCGGCGCGTCTTCCCGCCGGACTTGATCACCCCGGCGAACGCATCGAAGCCCTTCATGAACGACACCGGCCCGGAGGCGGTGCCGCCCCCCGCCAGGAGCTCGCGCGAAGACCGGATCGTCGAGAGGTTCGAGCCGGTGCCCGAGCCGTACTTGAAGAGCATCCCCTCGGTCTTCGCCAGCCCCAGGATCGACTCCATCGTGTCCTGGACCGAGTTGATGAAACAGGCCGAGCACTGCGGGTGCTTCTCGAACCCGACGTTGAACCACACCGGCGAGTTGAACGCGGCCTTCTGATAGACGAGCAGGTGCTTCAGATCGTCGCTGAACGCCTGCAGGTCGTCCTCGCTGGCAAAGTAGTGCTGGTCGCCCGCCCACCCGGTGATCGTGTCGACCACGCGGCCGACGAGCTGCTTGACGCTCCGCTCCCGCTCGGGCGTGCCGATCTGTCCCCGGAAATACTTCGACACGACGATGTTGGTGGCCTGCTGCGACCAGAAACGGGGGATCTCCACATCGCGCTGCTCGAAGACGACCGCCCCCTTCTCGTTGCCGATGACCGCCGCCCGCGTCTCCCATTCGATCTCGTCGAATGGATCGAGGCCCTCGCGGCTGAACGATCGCGTGAACTCGAGGCCGAGGGGACCCGCCGGCGCCTGGCCGGGGGACGCCGATCGAGGCGTGGACTGCGGACTGTCGCCGGAACCCGGCGTGAAGCTCGGATCGCCACCCGGGCCGAAGCTCGAACCCATCGCTGCAGCGCCCTTTTGCATCTCCCCTCCGAATTACCGTGGATCGACGGACCTCCCCCACGGGCCGCGAACCCGGAAAACCTGCAATTGTCTCTGGATGGCGCCGGCAGAATCGACCGTCTGAAACGGCCGGGCGGCTGGGAAGTCTCGCCGGTCTGTCGCGCTGGCGGACAAATATGGACCCTGTTTACGTGCTTGTCAAGCCCCGAACTACCACATATTGTGCCCCATTTTTAGGGCAGGCGCAAGATATGGGGAAAACGGCCGAGTCTACGCGGGGTTCTTCCGGCTGCCCTATTTTCCGGAGCGTCCACCGAGGGCCTTGGCGGTCGTTTCCGCGCGATCCGCCAGCGCCTTGGCCTGGACGATGTTGCCTGCCTTGAGCGCCGCTTCCGCCTCGGTGATGAAACCCTTCACCGCCTCGTAGTTGTCCCGGCGCTCCTGGCTCAGCCCCTGGTAGTGGATCGTGTCGAGGATCTTCCTGGCCCGGTCCAGGACGTCACGAACCTGCTGCTGGGCGACTTCCGGTTCCGGCGACGCCGCCGTCCGGAGCGGCGGCACGGGCGGAGGCGGGTTGGCGGCCGAGGCGTCCGGCGGGCTCTCGGGCTTGGATTCCGGCTTCGGATCGGTGCCGGCGCGTTCCTTGGCCGTCGCGGGCCGACGCGGGGGTTCGGTCGTCGTGCTGCTCGGGAGGTCGGGCACCGGCTCGAGCACCGGCGGCTGGGCGGGCGGGGCCGGCTCGATGACCCTCGCGGGCACCGGGGGCACCTCGAGCGGCGGCGCTTCCTCCACGCGTACGTGCGCGCGCGTGGTGGAGCAGGCCGCCGCCGTGACGGCCAGGAGGCCGACGACGAGCGCTCGTTTCATCGACTCGCCTTCATCGCGCGATTGAGCCGTGGGCTTCGGGAAACGTCAGGCGGAAGCGTGTGCCGCGCCCTGGTGTCGACTGTACCTCAACTTCGCCATCGTGCAACTGCACGATGCGGAAGACCATCGACAGCCCGATCCCGCTCCCCTTCTCCTTCGTGGTGAAGTACAGGTCGAAGATCCGGGCCAGGTTCTCGGGTGGGATGCCCACGCCGGTATCCTCGACGTCGACCTCCACGCGCCGGCGCGACGCGCGCCGGCAGGCCACCTTCAGCGTCCCTCCCTCGGGCATGGCCTGACAGGCGTTGATCGTCAGGTTCAGGAGCGCCTGCTGCAGCATGGCCGGATCCGCGTTGATGTCGGGCACGTCGGCGCACTCGACCTTGAGCGACACCCCGTTGCGTTCGGCCTCCGGCGTGGTCATCGACAGGACCTCGTTGATGATGGCCGGCAGCTGGAGCGGCTGCAGCTTCAGCTCGTCGGGGCGGGCGAACTTCAAAAACCCCACGACGACCTGGTCGAGCCGCTTGATCTCGTCGCTGATGATCGTCACGTGCTTCGTGAGGTCGAGCGGTCGCGCCTCCGGCCCACCCGGTCCGGCCGCCACGGTGACGGGCTCGCGGACCGTCATGAGCTTCTGCTTCAACAGCTCCAGGTGGATCGTCATCGCGTTGAGAGGGTTCTTGACTTCGTGCGCAACCCCGGCCATCAGCCGGCCGAGCGCCGCGAGCTTCCGCGAGAAGTTCAACGTCGTATGAACCTGCGTCAGATAGCCGAGGTTGCGGGCGACGAGCATGGCGCCGAGGAAGCGCCCGGAGGCATCGCCGATGGCATGGCAGAGCAGCAGGCGCTCCGGCGCCTCCTGATCGGGCTCGGCCGGCGGACCGAGCGGCATCGACAGGGGCCCCTGGGACTTCCGGCCGGCGAGCGCGCGTTCGACCAGCTGCCGCACGGGGTGATCGGCGGCCAGCGCCGAGACCGCCGGTCCGCCCGGCGCACCCGGCGCGGCCAGGTTCGGGAGCAGGGCACGCATCGCCGCGTTGCTGAAGATCAGCTCGCCCTGAGGCGAGAACAGCGCGACGGCGTCTTCGAGGTTCTCCATCACGGACTCGAAGTCGCCCCCCGTGACCCCGAGGGCTTTGGCGCGCACGGCCGCAAGCTGCGCGCTGACCGCTTCGAAGGAGCTGCCGAGATCCTTGAACTCGGTGCCGGGCAGATCGAGCGTCACGTCCAGCTCGCCGCGGCCCAGCCGGCTGAGACCGCTCTGAATCACGTGAATGGGCCGCAGCATCCACTGGGTGAGGACCATGGCGACCAGCATCGACACGAGCATGGCCACCACGGCGGTCTGCGCGGCGCCCCAGAGCGCGCGCTTCATCTCGTCGCCGATGAGGAACGTCGACACGCCGACGCGGATGCTGCCGAACTGCTGCTCGCCGACCAGGAGCGGCTCCTTCACTTCGTACTGCCGCTCCGCGATCACGACCAGGAACTGGTCGATGGCGCGCAGGTCCGCGACCTTCTCGAAGTCTTCCCGGTACGGGAGCACCGTCCCTTCCTGCGCCGGGAAGGCATGCGCCACGGCCGTGCCGTCGGGGGCGACGATGGCGGTGTAGAGGATGTGCTGGTTCTTCGAGTAGGCGATGCTGGCCTCGAGGATCGACCGAATCCCGCCATCCTCGCGGATGGCGGCAAACGCATCCTCCGGCCGGGTGGCGAGCACGGCGTTGGTGCGCTGGAAGAGCGCGTCGCTCAGGAGCCGGGCGCCCGCGCGCGTTTCCTCGAGGCGCAGCGTCATCAGCGTGGCCATCTGCCACGCGCTCATGATCGCGACGACGAGGACGACCAGCGTCGTGACGCCGGCGACCTGCTTGGCTTTGATGGACAAGGTTCGCTACCAGCTTCCAGCCATCAGCTCAGCTGCCCGCTTCCGGCTCCGGCTCGCACTCAGGTCCACTCTGGAAGCTGGAGCTGGCGGCTGGAGCCCGGAAGCCCGGAATCCAGAGAGGGACCGCGGTCAGCTTCTCGATCCGGTTTCCTGCTTCATCCGATTGAGCTTGTTGTGCAGCGTCTTCAGGCTGATCCCGAGAATCTCGGCGGCCCGCGTCTTGTTGTTCCGGGTGTGCTCGAGCGTGAGCAGGATCAGCCGGCGCTCGGCTTCGTCCACCGTCGTCCCCGGCTGCAGCGTGACCGACGGGAGCGATTCCTCGCTCCGCGCCACGACGGTCGGCGGCAGATGCTTGGGCTCGATGAAGTCGCCTTCCGCCAGGATCGTCGCCCGCTCCATCACGTTGCGCAGCTCGCGGATGTTGCCGGGCCACGGGTAGCGCTCGAGCAGGTACATCGCTTCCTGGTTCACCGCGCGCACGGCGCGGTTGTTCCGCTGGTTGAACTCGTTGAGGAACGCCTGGACCAGCAGCGGAATGTCCTCGCGGCGCGCCCGCAGCGGGGGGAGTTCGATCGTGAAGACGTTGAGCCGGTAGTACAGGTCCTCGCGCAGCTTGCCGGCGCGCACCGCCTCGGCGGGCTCGCGGTTGGTCGCGGCGATCACGCGGACGTCCACGGATTGCTCCTGCCGGCCGCCGAGCCGGCGGAACGTCCGCTCCTGCAGGACCCGGAGCAGCTTCACCTGCGTCGCGGGCTGCATCTCGGCAATCTCGTCGAGGAAGAGCGTGCCCCGGTGCGCGAGCTCGAACACCCCCGTGCGCCGATCATGGGCGCCGGTGAAGGCCCCCTTCTCGTGCCCGAAGATCTCGCTCTCGAGCAGCGTCTCGGGAATCGCCGCACAGTTGATCGCCACGAACGGAAACCCCGCGCGCGGGCTCAGCTCGTGGATGGTCTGCGCGATCAGCTCCTTGCCGGTGCCCGACTCGCCCCAGACCAGCACCGAGGCCGCGGTCGGAGCCGACTGCTCGATCACGCGGTAGAGGGCGCGGATCCCGGGACTGTTCCCCACGATCCGCCCGAAGCTGCCCTGTTCGCGGAGCTGCCGCCGAAGCAGCTTCACCTCGCGCAGCGTTTCCTGCCGCTCGACCGACTTCTGCAGCAGGATCTTCAGCCGCTGGGGATCGACCGGCTTGCTCAGGAAGTCGTACGCGCCGTCCTTGATCGCCTCGACGGCCACTTCGATCGTGCCCTGTGCCGTGAGCAGGATGAAGGTGATGTCCGAGAGCTGATCCTTCAGCGTGCGGAGCAGGTCGTGCCCGCCCATCCGCGGCATGATCAGATCGCTGACGATGATGGCGGGGCGGAAACTGGTGACCTTGCGCAGGGCCTCTTCGCCGTCGCTGGCTTCCTCGGTCTGGAAGCCCCACGCCTGGACGAGCTCCGCCAGTCCCAGGCGCGTCGATGAGTCGTCCTCGACGATGAGAACGCGTTCGCCAGGGCTTTCAGAAACGTTAGTGTCTTCCATAACCGTCGTTGACTTTATCACTGTTACTGTAAATCTTACATTGTATCGTGGACCGGGGGGGTCGAGACAACCCGGAAAAATCAGGCGAGCGCCGGGCGTTGGGCAGCCAGCCCATCCGTTCGGCACGCCGGGGTACACCCGTTGCTAGCCCATCTGGAATTCCCCCCCGGAGGTCCGATGCGCAACCTGACGCTGTGCACGATCACCCTGCTCGCCCTCGCGGCGAGCGCCTGCTCCGCCACGGATGCCAGACAGGCCAACGCGGCCCCCGATGCTGCGCCACCTGCCGCTGACAGCGTTCCGGCAGGCGACGCGTCGCCGGCGGCGAACGCCGCGCCACGGAGGAGCGCGGACGCCCGGCCACGGAGGAACACGGCAGCGACGGCCACGCCGACAAACTCGCCACGGAAGAACACGGACGAGCACGGAATGGTTGCGTCGCGCAGGGCCAGCTTCGAAGAGCACCAGGTCCCCGCCGGCCTCTGGCTCTCTGTCGAGTTGCGAACGTCGATCGGCTCCGACACCAGCGCGGTCGAGGACGAGATCCGCGGGCGGCTCACCCGCCCCCTGGTCGTCAACGACGTCGAGGTCGTGCCCGAGGGTGCGACTGTCCTCGGGACGGTGACCGACGTGGAGCGCTCCGGCCGCGTGAAGGGCCTGGCGCGCGTGGCGTTCCGGTTCAACGTGCTCGAGCATCCCGAGACCGGAAGCCGCGTGTCGATTCGGACGGCGCCGATCGTCCGCGAGGCCGAGCCGACGAAGAAGAAGGACGCCGCCACCATTGGCGGGGCGGCCGCCGGCGGAGCCGTCATCGGCGCGATCCTCGGCGGCGGCGACGGCGCCGCCAAGGGCGCCGCGGTCGGCGGCGCGGCGGGCACGGGCGTTGTCCTCGGCACCCGCGGCAAGGAAGTCGAGGTGCCGGCCGGCACCGTCGTCTCCGCACGTCTCGGCGAATCGTTCCTCGTCCGGATCCCGGCGCAGGCGCGATAGCGTGAACCGCACCGTCACGCGTCCGGACCGGGTGCCGGACGGCGTGTAGTACAGTCGCTGAGGTGTTCGATCCGGTTCCGGAACCCGACTACACGCCGGTCGTCGCTCCGCGCGTCTTCTTCGTGCAGCGGCTCGGCGCGCTGGCCGAGATCCTGCTGTGCTCGGGGCTCCCGACCCAGATCCTCCTGCTGGGGCTGCTCACCAGGGCCGGCATGACGCCGAGAACGGACGGCGGGCAGCTGGCGCCCACCTTCCTGTTCACGCTCTCGCTCGTCGATACGGTCGTGGTCCTCGGGCTCGTCCTGTTCTTCTTCCGGGCTCACCGGGAGCGCGCCACGGACGTGCTGTTCGGCTCCGCCCGCGTCTCCCGCGAGACGCTGCTCGGCATCGTCCTGATGCCGTTCATGTACTTCATCCTGCTGATGACACTGGCGGCAATCGTGTCGCTCGCCCCGTGGCTGCACAACGTGCCGCGGAATCCGCTCGAGGACATGCTGCAGACGAATCGTGACGCGGCGATGTTCGCGCTCGTCGTGATGATCGCCGGCGGCGTGCGGGAGGAGGTGCAGCGCGGGTTCATCCTCCATCGCTTCAGGCAGTATCTCGGGGGCGGGGGGGTCGGGGTAATCGTCCACAGCGTGCTCTTCGGCCTGGGGCACATCGAGCAGGGCTACGACGCTGCCATCGCCATCTCGGTGCTGGGGGCGATCTGGGGCGCCGTCTTCCTTGCCCGCGGGAGCATCGTCGCGCCCATGGTCAGCCACGCCGGTTTCAACCTCGCGCAGCTCCTGAACCACGTCGCGCTGCGGTAAGATGGTCCAGGTTCAGCGCAAGCCAACCTCGTCGCACGTCCACCCCCGTTCCGTCGCCTCGATCCACGTGCTCGCCGCTGTCTGCCGGACACTGCGCATGCGCTCCCGCGAGCTGGGCCTGCTCCTGGCGGCGTTCCTGCTGACACTGCCGGCCGTGACGGTCCGGATCTACGCGTCGGACGAGGTGCAGTACTACGCCTATCTCAGGTCGCTGTGGTTCGACCACGACGTCTCGTTCGAAAACGAGTATCGGCACTTCTTCGAGAGCGGGACTGTCCGCAGCGACGGCTTCCACGACACCTTCCTCTCGCTGGAGACGGAAGCCGGCCGGCGGCCGAACTTCGCCACGATCGGCAGCGCGCTGCTGTGGGCGCCCTTCTACGCCGCCGGCGACGCCGTCACGCGGGTGCTGCGGCTGACGGGCAGCACCGTGCCCGCCGACGGCTACTCCACGCCGTACATCGCGGCGGTGGCTTTCGGCTCGGCGTTCTACGGATTCGCAGCCGTCCTGCTGTCGATTGCGGCAGCCCGCCGCGTCTTCGAAGAGGAAGATCATCGGGCGGCGGCGGATTCGCGTCGCCGGACGATCCTGGCTGGAGCGCTGATCTGGACGGGCACGCCCCTGCTCTTCTACATGTACGTGGCCCCGCCCTTCGCTCACGCGTGCTCGGCGTTTGCGGTGGCGCTTTTCGTCACGGTCTGGCTGCACGTGCGCCGCACCTGGACGACCGGCGGCGCGGCGGCGCTCGGGCTGGCCGCCGCGCTCATGGTGATGGTGCGCGAGCAGGACGCGTTCCTGGCGCTCGGGCCTGCCGTCGACTTCCTGATCCACGGGCGGGGAGCCCGCCTTTCAGACTGGCTGCGCAGTGCTGCTGCCGGGCTCGCCGCGTTCGGCGTCGGCCTGCTCCCGCAGCTCGCCGCGTACCAGGCCCTCAACGGCCGGCCCATGCCGTCGACGCTGGTCACGCGCAAGATGACCTGGACGGCGCCGCACGCACTGGACGTGCTGACGTCGACGTCCCACGGGTTCCTTCTGTGGACGCCGCTCGCGGCGCTGGCCATGACGGGGCTCGTGCTCCTGGCCGGCCGGAGCACCGGCGTCCGGCGGCGGATCGCCGGCTGCGCGCTCGTGATGATCGCGGCACAGGTATACGTGACCGGGAGCGTCGAATCGTGGACGGTCGCCGGCGCATTCGGCCAGCGCCGCTTCGTCGCGCTCACCGTCCTGCTGACGATCGGGCTGGCCGCGCTGCTCCGCGCCCGCGCCTCACGGCCGCTGCGCGCCACGGCCGCCGTCCTGGTCGGTCTCAGCGTCTGGTGGAACCTGGCGCTGATCGCGCAGTTCGGCACGCGCATGATGAACCGGCAGCGACTGGAGCTCGGCCGGAACGCGTACGCGGCGTTCGTGACCATCCCGGCCATGGCACCCTCCCTCGCCTGGCGCTATCTGACCGACCGCCGCCACTTCTATGCCACGGACGAACACGGGAGATCGGCCACGGAAAAACACGGACAAACACAGACAGAGAGGGCCTCGGCCACGGACAAACACGGACAAACACGGACAGAGCGGGCCACGGCCACGGAAGAACACGGACAAACACGGACCCAGCTGGGCACGGCCACGGAAGAACACGGACAAACACGGACAGAGCGGGGCACGGCCACGGAAGAACACGGACAAGCACGGACTCGAGTTGGTGGACCCGGGCGGACGGCGGCTTACGAACCGGCGGCGCGCGACCGGTGAATGGGACGCGTGCGCATCCTGTACTTCGCCGACATCCGGTTCCCGCTCGAGCGCGCCAACGGGATCCAGACGATGGAGACGTGTCATGCGCTGGCGGAACGCGGACACGAGGTGAGGCTGGTGGTGCGGCCGGACACGCAAGGCCCGGCACGCGATCCGTTCGAGTTCTACGGGCTGCCGCGGTCCTCCGGTCTGATCGTCGAGCGGGCACCGGCGCCGCGGACGCCGCCGGCCGCCGTGCGGATGGCCTATCTGGGCGTGGCTGTCGGCCGCGCGGTAGGACGGCTCCGGGCCGACGCGATCCTGACGCGCGACCTGGGGCTCGCCTCGCTGCTGCTGCGGATCCCGCGCGGCGCCCGGCCGCCGCTCGTGTACGAGTCCCACGGGTATGCACCGGACGTCGCCGCCGCCTTGCCCGATCTCGTCGCCACGGCACGCCCGGCGAGCGCGTCCAAGCGCGCGCGCCTGGAGCGGCGCGAAGCCCGTGTGTGGCGGTCGGCCGAGGGGTATGTCACGATCACGCAGGGGCTGGCCGACACGCTGTGCGAGCGGTATGGGCCGCGTCCGCGGCTTGCGGTCGTCCCGGACGGCACGCGGCTCCGCCCGGAGGCCCAGCCAGCGTCATGCGGCGGCACTCGACCGGTGACCGTCGGATATGCGGGTCACCTCTACGCCTGGAAAGGCGTCGACGTCCTGCTCGAGGCGCTGGCGCGCGTTCCGGAAGTGCGGGGCCTCATCGTCGGAGGGCACGGTGGCGAGCCCGACCTCGCGCGCGTCAAGGCGCTCTCCGAGCGGCTGGGGCTCGCAGGCCGTCTGACGCTCACCGGTCTCGTGGCGCCGCCGCGGGTGGCCGAGCTCCTCCGATCGGCCGACATCCTCGTGCTGCCCAACCAGGAGTCTGCCATCTCGACACGGTTCACCTCGCCGCTGAAGCTCTTCGAGTACATGGCCGCTTGCCGCGCCATCGTCGCCAGCGATCTGCCTGCGGTGCGCGAGGTCGTCACTCACGAGACCGACGTGCTTCTGGCCGCACCGGGCGATCCGGAATCGCTGGCCGGCGCGATCCGGCGTCTGGCGCGAGATGAGGCGCTGCGGGAACGACTGGCGGCGGCGGCGCGCGCGCGTGTGGAACACTACACCTGGGAGCGCCGGGCGGCGCGGCTCGAGGCCCTGCTGCGCGAGGTCGCCGGCGCTTCGCGATGATTTCGGCGCGACTGCTGACACTGGCCCGCTGCCCCGAGTGCCTGGGCAGCCTGGCGGGAGACGCACGGGGGGACGCGGTGGCCTGCGCCGCGTGCGGACGGCGGTATTCCACGATGGGCGGCGCCTGCCTCGACCTGCGCCCGGCCCGGCAGTTCGAGGAGCAGACGAAGTACCTCGACGAGGCGCTGCACGCCGACGCCAGGCACGAACGCGTCTCCCCTGCGCTGCTCGGATCGAAAATCAGGAACGACATGCTGCGCCGGATGCTGGCGCCGGGAGCGGACGATCTCGTCGTCGATCTCGGCTGCGGCAGCGGACGCGCCCTGGTGTGGAACCGGGATCTGGGAGCGACCGCGATCGGCATCGACATCAGCCCGTTCTTTTCCGAGGAGGCGAGGCACCAGGTCGACCTGCTGCTCGGCGACCTGCGCCGCCTGCCGTTCGCCGACGCGACCTTCACGAAAGCCTGGTCGCTCGATGTGCTCGAACACCTCTCGCCCGACGCGCTGCTCGACGTGCTGCGCGAGGCGTCGCGGGTGCTGGCGCCCGGCGGAGAGCTGTTCGTCTACACGCACGTGCGGAAGAACGCCTGGCCCGCCAGGGGGCTCCGGGCCATCAACCGGTTGGGACAGCGGCTCGAGCGCGCCGGGCTGATCGACGCACGCCAGGAACGCCTGCGCAAGTCCGACCACCTGAACCCGCTCCGCGACATCCCGCATCTCGAAGAGGTGTGCCGGGCGTCGGGATTCCGGATCCGCAGCATCTGCTACTACAGCCCGATCATCGGCGGGTTCGTGGAGAACATCCTCGTCCGGCTGGTGGAGCGTTCGATGGCGAAGCGCGCCGCCAGGCGGCTCGGGAATTCAGCCGACCCGGGGGATCTCGAGGCCCGGGCGGTTCGCGAGGCGCGCGCCGCGGCCAAGGCGCGGATCGCGCGAAGCCGGACGACCTACGCCGCGCTGCGTGGGCTGTCGGCCCTGATGAAGCTCGACCTGCTCCTGTTCGGGCGTGTCCGATCGGGCCCGTTCTTCGCCGTCCTGATCAAGGATTGAAGGGGCTGCGATCGAGGTGAGAATCCTCTACTGCGCCATCGACCAGGCGGTACCGGGCACGAAAGGAGGATCGGTCCACGTCACCGCCGTGGCCGATGGGCTCGCCGCGCTCGGGCACGAGGTGCACGTTCTCGCTGCCCCGGGGCGGCGGCCCTTTCCGCGCGGCGACGTCCGCTGGAGGGCTATGACGCCGCCGCTCGGCCGCAAGGAGCTTCGGTGGATGCGGCTGCCTGCCGTCCGCAGGGTCGTGCGCGAGCTGCAACCCGACGTCGTGATGGAGCGATATTACAACTTCGGGGGAGAGGCCATCGTGAGCGGCGCGTCGTCCGGCATCACGACGGTGCTCGAGGTGAACGCGCCGGCCATCGACGTTCCCGGGTCGGCGAAGACTGTCGTCGACAGGCTGCTGGTCGTGCGACCGATGCGCCGCTGGCGCGAGCATCTCTGCTCGCTCGCCGACGTCATCGTCTCGCCGAGCGCCGCCATCCTGCCTCCGGCGATTCCAGCGGGACGGGTCGTCCGCCTCGAATGGGGCGCCGATACCGAACGCTTCACGCCGGGTGCGAGCGGTCCGGTGACATTCGAACGGCCCGCAGGCACGCTCGCAGTGTTCGCAGGCGCGTTCCGCAGCTGGCACGGTGCGGTCAACCTGGTGGGCGCCATCCGGGAGTTGAGGGCGCGGGGCCGGAGCGATATCTCGGCGGTCTTCGTCGGGGAAGGCCCTGAACTCCCCGCCGTCCGCGCCGAGGCTGCCGGCATCCCCGGCATCGTGTTCACCGGTGCCATCGATCACGCCATGATGCCGGCCTGCCTGGCAGCGGCCGACATCGGGGTTGCGCCGTTCGACCTCTCCGCGCACCGGCCCCTCGCGCTCGGGTTCTACTGGTCGCCGCTCAAGATCTTCGAGTACATGGCTGCCGGCCTGCCCGTGGTCGCCCCGTCGGTGGACCGCCTGCCGGATCTGGTGACGCACGGACGCGAGGGGCTGCTCTACGATCCTGCGTTCCCCGGGGCGCTGGCGACCGCTCTCGAACGGCTGAGCGACCCGGCGCTCCGCCTGGCCTACGGACGGGCTGCGCGGGAGCGCGCCGTCCGCGATTACAGCTGGGCCGCGCACTGCCGGGCTCTCGAGGCCGCGATCCGGCGCGCGCGGGAGGCGCGGCTCCCAGCGGGCGGGCCGTGAGGATCCTGCTCGCGACCGACGCGTTTCCACCCGTGTGCGGGGGCAGCGGCTGGAGCACGTTCGAGCTGGCGCGGGGGCTGCGCGCGCGCGGCCACGAGATCCTCGTCGTCCAGCCGCGGCAATCCGCGTCCGGCGCGAGCGAGCGGCGCTATGACGATCTGCGCGTCGTGGAGCTCGGGTTCGGGGCGCCGGCCGTGCCGTTCCTGCGCAACTACTGGAAGAACGAACGGCTCTGGCCTCGAGTGGCGCGGGATCTCGCCAGACTGATCGCCGAATCGAACATCGATCTGATCCACGCACAGCACGTGCTCACGACCGTGCCGTCGGTGGAGGCGGCCCGCGCCGCGCGAATCCCTGCCGTCGCCACGGTTCGCGACTACTGGCCGGTGTGCTACTGGTCGGACCTGATTCACACGCGCGCGGACGAAGCCGGCGCAGGCGGCCTTTGCCCGGCCTGCACGAGCGCAGGAATGCAGCAGTGCCTGCGCGCGCGCACAGGGGCTGCCTGGCCGCTCGCGCTGCCGTTCATCCCGTACATGCGCGGCAACCTGTCGAGGAAGCGCACCGCCCTGGCGAACGCCGACGCCGTGATCGCCGTGAGCACGCGGATGGCGGCAGACCTTCGCGCGCGCGCGCCCGAGCTGGCGGCCACGCCCCTGACCGTCGTCCCGAATGCGGTCGACATCGACGCGCTGCTCGCGCGGGCCGCCGTGGCGCCCCGCCGGGCGGCCGGCCCTTATGCGATCTACCTCGGGAAGCTCGCGCCGAACAAGGGGACGAGGCATCTGGTGGACGTCATCGAGCGCGCAGGCCTCGACTGGCCGCTCGTCGTGGCCGGCGACGGCCCCGATCGCACCGACCTCGAGGCGCGGGCGGCCCGCTCGACGCGCACCATCCGCTTCGTCGGCTGGATCGATCGCGACGACACGATTGCCTGGCTGGCGCACGCCAGCCTCCTGATCTTCCCGTCGCGCGGGCCCGAATCGCTGAGCCGGGTCCTGCTGGATGGCAGCGCGCTCGGATTGCCCATCGCGGCCATGAACACCGGCGGCACGGCGGACATCGTCGAGCACGGCGTGACCGGGCTGCTGTCCGACACGCCGGCGGCGCTGGCCGACGACGTGCGCCGGCTGCGGGAGGACGAGGGCCTGCGTGCCCGCGTCGGCCGGGCGGCGCAGGCTCGGGCGCGTGAACGGTTCGATGCGCCCCGCGTGATCGATCGCATCGAGGAGGTGTACGCGCGCGCGACCGCACGCGCGCGGAGCACGCGGGGATCACGGTGACGCCGATGTCCACAGCCCCGGGCCGGAACGCGGCGGGTCTTCGGGTAGCCGTGCTGGCCCGCGCCGTGTTCCCGCTCCATGGGCATGGCGGCCTCGAGCGGCACGTGTACGATCTCGTTCGCCACCTGGCCCGCGCCGGCGTCGAGGTGACACTGATCACGAAGGACCCGGCGCGTCCTGGCGCGCGGTCCGCCGACTGCATCGATCCGGGGATTCGACTCCGGACGATTCCTTACTGGACTTTCCCGTTCGCCGGCCGCCGCGGCACGACCGTGCTCGATCGCAGCGTTGCGTATCCGCTGTTCGGCGAGCTCGCGGGGCGGCTCGCCTGGGAGCTCGTGCAGGAAGGGCGCGTCGATCTGGTGCACGGTCTGGGGGCCAGCGTGCTGGGCTACGCGCGCCGGCGCGCGCGGGCGGCGGCGCCGCTCGTGCTGAACCCGCAGGGGCTCGAGGAGTTCGGGGCGACCGACCCCGCCCGCGCACGCCTGAAGCGGGCGCTGTATCTGCCGCTCCGGCGGGCCGTGGTCGTCTGCGCGAAGGCAGCCGACCGCGTGATTGCCACGGATCGAGCGCTCGAGCCGGCGGTGAGACGACACCTCCGCGTCCCCGCCGATCGGGTGTGCGTGATCCCCAACGCCATCGATCTCGAGTGGCTGGATTCGCTCGTCACGGATGAAGATGCCGCGCGGGTGCGGGCCACAGCGGGCGTCGGGCCGCGCGACACGGTCCTGTTGAGTGTCGGGCGAATCGAGGCGAACAAGGGCTTCCACGTCCTGGCGGATGCGCTTGCCGCACTCCGCCTCCACTCCGGGCTGCCCGGCCCCTGCCGCTGGGTCATCGTCGGCGACGGGCCCTACCGTCCGACTCTGCAGCGGCGGATTGCGGCGAGCGGGCTGGAATCGGCGGCGTTCCTGGCGGGGCGCCTGGATGATCGAGACCTTCACGGGTGGTACCGCGCGGCGAGCCTGTTCGTACATCCGACTCTGTACGAAGGCAGCTCGCTCGTCACGCTCGAAGCCATGGCGCACCGCAAGGCCGTCGTGGCGACTACGGCCGGCGGCATTCCCGACAAGGTCACACCCGGCACCACCGGATGGCTCGTCGCCCCCGGCGATGCCTCTGCGCTGGCGGCTGCGCTGAGCGCGGCGCTCGCATCCGGCGCACGGCTGGGCGAGATGGGAGAGGCCGGACGTCGCGTCGTCGAACGCGAGTTCTCGTGGACGCATGCGGCGGCTGCTACGATCCAGCTGTATCGGGACCTGCTCGAATGATGGGTCCCAGGGGGATCCGGCAGCGTGCCCCTGCTGCACGAACCAGCCCGGGACTGCATGGACGCCGCTCAGGCCCTGCGGCGGGCGATTTGTTACAGTTTCCCCCGCCCGGTGTGCTGGAACAGATCACGTCGTCCTGACGACCCGCCCGACCGCCACTCCGCTCGCCCGTCGTTCGCGCTCTAACCCCTGCTGACGCCAGCGTTTCCTCCGGGACGGCCGGTCAGGCGTTCCGGGGCACGCGGTTTGCGCCTCCGCCGCGCCAGTCGCCGTGCGTATCGAGGATTCCGAATCCGGCGTCCCGAAGGGGCGCCGAGGAACAGGTGCAGCAGATGAAGGCCCTCTTGGACGCTCCCGGCTCGCCAGCTGAGCGCGATCGTGCCGCCACTGCGGAACCCTCCGGTCCGCGAGCGCCACGGCGCGCCGGGGCCCACGCGACCGAACGAATCGATGCTTGGAAGCAATCGCTGACCGCCGCCCTGCTGGAGGTGGCGGCCAATGGAGTCTCCTTTGCGACACCTGGGCACCGCTGCGGCCGAAGCTGCAGGATCGTGCCGGACAGGACCGCCGCGGGATCAGGTGTTTAGCGAAGGGCAGCGCCTCCTCGAGGGCGCCTTTCGGCTGGATCACAGCACCTCGATCGCCGATCTCGGCAGTCTGTTCGTCCGGCACGAAGACAAGCCGCTCAACCGGTTGAAGCGAACGCTCGCCGAGGCCTATGGCGTCGTGTGGAGCTTCCCCTCCACGCATGGCACGACAGGTCTGAACATCCTGGCGCTCCTGAGCGCCTGCCGGGCGGGCGGGCGGGTGCTGGTCGGCCGCGACGCGCACAGCTCGGTGACTGCCGCGATGATTCATGGCGGCTTCCACCCGGTGTACGTCGTTCCCCCGTACGATCCCGGGCTCGGCCTGTCGCTGGGACTGACCCTGGAGGGCGTCCAGGCCGTCCTCGACCGGGAGCCCGTCGACTGCATCGTGCTGACCTCGCCGACCTACTTCGGGATTGTCGGCGAGCTCGGTGACATCATCGGTCTGGCTCGCGCGCGCGGCATTCCGGTGATCGTGGACGGCGCGCACGCCCCGCACTTCCATTTCTGCGACGACCTCCCGCCGGGGGCGGAGGATCTCGGTGCCGACTGCGTGACGCAGTCGACGCACAAGGTCGCGACGGCGCTGTCGCAGGGCAGCCTGCTCCTCATCAACAACGAACGCCTGATCGACCCGCTCTACGAGCACGTGAACGATCTCGGCCTCGTGAGCACGTCCTTTTCGTATCCGATTCTCGCGTCCATCGAGCTCGGCGTCCGCCAGCTCGTGCTCGACGGGGACGCGTTGTGGAAGGAAGCCATTGCGCAGGCGGAGGCGTTCCGCTGGGGATGCCGGCGATTCGAGGGCGTCGGCTGCTTCGGTCGCGAGCGCATCGGGCCGTCGGGGTTCCGCGACTTCGATCCCACGCGGGTCACGCTGGATCTGTCGCACACGGGGTTCACGGGCTTCGAGATTGCGGCCGCTCTCCACGAGGTCCGGGTCTACCCCGAGATGGCCACGCTGCAGCACGTCCTGTTCCTCCTGACGCCGGGGACCATGGCAGACGACATCGAGCAGGTCCTGCGCGCACTCGAGCACGTGCTGCGGCAGCGCCGCCGCGGGAGGGTCGAGGTGCCTCCACCGCCCCCGCTGCCGTCGATCGCCGTGACGCCCAGGGCAGCGAAGTTCGCCCCCAAGCACGCGTCGAGCCTTCGCGAGGCCGTCGGGCGCGTGTCGGGCGACACGATCGCGACGTACCCGCCCGGCTCGCCGATCCTGGCCGCCGGCGAAGTGATCTCGAAGGAAGCCGTCGAGTACCTCCAGTACATGAAACGCCACGGGGCCGTACTCAGGGGCGCATCCGATCCGACGTTCGAGACCATGAAGGTGTTGTCATGAGGACATGCATACGGCGTCGTTGCGTCCGGCTCGGAACGGTGTCCCGGCTCGCGCTGCTGCTCGCCCTCTCCGCGTCGCCGCTTGCCGCGCAGACGGGTGGCGGCGCGCCCCAACCGGCCGCGCTCGGCGAGCTCAGCCTCGAGGAGCTCGCGAGCCTGAAGATCGATTCCGTGTACGGCGCATCGCGGTACACGCAGAAGGTCACGCAGGCGCCGTCCTCGATCAGCATCGTCACGGCCGACGAGATCCGGAAGCACGGCTACACCTCCCTCGCCGGCATCCTGCGGAGCGTGCGCGGCTTCTACGTCACCTACGACCGCAACTACAGCTTCATCGGCGTCCGTGGCTTCTCGCGGCCGGGCGACTACAACTCCCGGATTCTGCTGCTCATCGACGGTCACCGCATGAACGACAACGTCTTCGGCGGTGCCCTGCTCGGCACGGAGTTCCCGCTCGACATCGATCTCGTCGAGCGCGTCGAAATCATCAGGGGCCCCAGCTCGTCGCTGTACGGCACGAGCGCGTTCCTGGCGGTCATCAACATCATCACGCGCAAGGCGGATGATGCGGTTTGGGCGGAAGCGGCGGGATCGGCGGGCAGCTTCGACTCGAAGAAGGGACGGGTCACGTACGGCCATCGGCTGCCGAACGGGGTTGGCGTGCTGGGGTCAGTCAGCGCGTACGGGAGCGACGGCGAGCGTGCGCTCTACTTCAAGGAGTTCGACAGCCCGGCGACCAACCACGGCGTGGCGGAGCGGGCCGACTCGGACGAGTTCCGGAAGCTGTTCGGCCGGATCACGTGGGGACGGCTGACAGTGCAGGGGCTGTACGGCTCGCGGGAGAAGGCCATTCCCACGGCCTCCTTCGGCACGGTCTTCAACGATCCGCGCTCGCGCACGATCGAGAAGCAGGGGTTCCTCGACGTGCAGTACGACCGAAACCTGGGGGCCGGCTGGGAGCTCGCCTCGCGCGCGTACTACGACCGCTACGGCTACGACGGCGACTACGTATACGACCTCGGCACGGAGGAGGCGCCGCAGCTCGTCGTGAACAAGGACTTCGCGCGGGGGAACTGGTGGGGCGCCGAAGCCAAGGTCTCTCGCAAGATCGGGCGCCACCGTCTGGGTTTCGGATCCGACCTCCGCGACAACGTGCGGCAGGACCAGTTCAACTACGACGAGGAGCCGTTCGTCCCGTATCTCGACGATCGGCGCACGTCGACCATCTGGGCGGTCTACGCCCAGGACGAGATCACGATCCACCCGAAGCTGATGCTGAATCTCGGCCTGCGCCACGACCACTACGACTCCTTCGGTGGCACGACGAATCCGCGCCTGGGCGTCATCTACGATCCGTGGCAGGACACGACCCTCAAGCTGCTCTACGGTGAAGCCTTCCGGGCGCCCAACGCGTACGAGCTCTTCTGGAGCCAGAGCGGCGTCACGAAGTCGAACCCGTCGCTGCAGCCGGAGACGAACGAGACGACCGAAGTCGTAATCGAGCGCTACGTCGGTCGGCGCGTGCGACTGGCCGCCACGGCCTTCCACTACACGATCAACGACCTCATTACCCAGGAGACCGATCCCGCGGACGGTCTGCTCGTCTACAACAACGTCGACCAGGTGAAGGCCAGGGGCGTCGAGCTCGAAGCGGAAGGCCGGTGGCCCGCGGGCCTCCAGACGCGCATCAGCTACACCGCGCAGGACAGCTGGAACGAGCAGACCGGCCTGGCGCTGACGAACTCCCCGGGGCATCTCGTCCAGTTCAACGTGCAGACGCCGCTGCTGCACGATCGCGTCGTCGCCGGGCTCGAGTTCCAGTACCTGAGCCGCAGGCGGACGATCGGCGGCGCGTTCGTGCCCGGCGTGTTCGTGCCCAATCTGACGCTCGTGACGCAGAAGCTGCGGCGCGGGCTGGAGCTGTCTGCGAGCGTGTACAACCTCGGCGACCACGTGTACGCAGACCCGGGCTCGGAGGAGCACCGCCAGGACATGATCCAGCAGCAGGGACGCAGCTTTCGCGTGAAACTCACGTACACGTTCCGACGCGCGAAGTAGCGCCCCGGGGAGAGCCGCGAAGCCCATGACGCCGCCGACAGGCCGCCGCCTCGTGACCGCGATCGCCGCCGTGCTGATCGGCACGCGCGTGCTGGCTGCGTCGTCGCCGGGCCCGGAGCGGCAGGCGCCGGGCCAGGCCTCGCCCGAGTACATGATCAAGGCCGCGTACCTGCTGAACTTCGCGCGGCTGATCGAATGGCCGCCCCAGGCCTTCGCGGCCGCCGAGGCCCCGATCACGGTCGGCGTCGTCGGCGCCGACCCGTTCGGTCAGGCGCTCGAGCTGACCTTCCAGGGGAAGACGGTGAACCGGCGGCCGATCGCCGTGCAGCGCCTGCAGTGGAGCCAGGATCTGCGGCGCTGCCACATCCTGTTCGTCAGCCAGACCGACAGCGGGCGGCTCGGCGAGCTGTCGAACCGCGTGGCGGGCCTGCCGGTGCTCGTCGTGAGCGAGGCGACCCAGGCCGCCGCCCGCGGCGCCACGATCAACTTCCGCATCGAGGACGACCGCGTCCGGTTCGATGTCAACGTCGACGCAGCGAAGCGCGCGCAGCTCACCGTCAGCTCGCAGATCCTCAGGGTCGCGACCATCGTCAGGGACCGGTGAGATGACCCTCCGAAACCTCTCGATCAAGCGGAAGCTGATGGTCATCACGATGGCCACCAGCTCGCTCGCACTGCTGGTCGCGTCGGCCGGCTTCCTGCTGTACGACCTGACCGCCTTCCGCGCCCGGATGAGCGACGATCTCGTCACGCAGGCGGAGATCCTCGGCACCAGCAGCATCGGTCCCCTCGCGTTCCAGGACGAGCGCGCCGTCGCCGACATCCTGGCCGCGCTCAGGGCGAAGGACGACACGGTCGCGGCGGCCATCTACGCCCCCGACGGGAAGCTGTTCGCCGCCTACCGCCGACAGGACGCCGCGGGCTACGTCCTGCCGCCGGGCCCGGAAGCCGACGGGGTACGGGTCGATCACGACGAGCACCTGAAGGTGTTCCAGACGATCCGGCTGCAGGGCGAGCTGCTCGGCACTCTGCATATCGCGTCCGACATGCGCCAGTGGCACGCCCGGCTGACGCGCTACACCGGCATCGTCGCCGTGCTGATGCTGGGCGCGGCGTTCGTCGCCTTCGTGCTCTCGTCGCGGCTCCAGACGGTCATCTCCGAGCCGATCCTGGCGCTCGAACGCACGATGCGGAGCGTCTCGACCCAGAAGAACTTCGCCGTCCGCGCGCGCAAGGCGAACGACGACGAGGTGGGCGCGCTCATCGAGGGCTTCAACGCCATGCTGGCCGAGATCCAGCAGCGCGACGCGGCGCTGCAGGGCGCCAACGAGGACCTGAAGACCCGCACGCAGGAGCTGGAGCAGGAGGTCGGCGAGCGGCTGCGGGCCCAGGAAGAGCTGAAGGTCCTGAATGCGACGCTCGAACAGCGCGTGGCGGAGCGGAGCGCGGCCGCGGAGCAGCGCAGTCTCGAGCTCGCGCGATCCCAGGAGGCCCTGGAGAACCAGACGCGGATCCTGCAGTCGATCCTCGACAGCATGAGCGACGGCGTCATCGTGGCCGATGAGGAAGGCCGCTTCATTCTGGTGAACCCGGCCGCCGAGGACATCCTGCGGGTGCGCCTGGCCGACGCGCCCATGGGCGAGTGGGCGTCGCGCTTCGGATTCTTCCTGCCCGACATGCTCACGCCGTACCCGACCGACGCCTTTCCGCTGGTGCAGGCGATCCGCGGGCAGGCCGTGGAGGCGGCCGACGTCTACGTGTCGCACGCCGGGGCGCCGGACGGGATCTGGATCAGCCTGAACGCGACGCCGCTCAAGGACGAGGCCGGCGTGCTGCACAACGGCGTCGCGGTGTTCCGCGACATCACCGTCCACAAGCGGGCCGAGGAACAGCTCCTGAAGGCGAAGGAAGCCGCCGAGGCCGCCAACCGCGCCAAGAGCCAGTTCCTGGCGAACATGAGCCACGAGCTGCGCACCCCGCTGAACGCCATCATCGGGTACAGCGAGATGCTGCAGGAGCAGGCCGAGGAGCTCGAGCAGCGCGAGTCGATCGGAGACCTCCAGAAGATTCACGCCGCCGGCAAGCACCTCCAGTCGCTCATCGACGACATCCTGGATCTCTCCAAGATCGAGGCGGGCAAGATGGAGCTGTTCGTCGAGAACTTCGACGTCGCCGGCATGATCGACGACGTCGTGATCACGATCCAGCCCCTCGTCGAGAAGAGCGGCAACACGCTGCGGACGCGCTACTCGGACGCGCTCGGCGTGATGCGCTCGGATCTGACGAAGGTCCGCCAGATCCTGTTCAATCTGCTCAGCAACGCCTGCAAGTTCACCCGCGACGCCGCGGTCTCGCTGGAAGCGTCGCGCCAGCTCGACGGGGGCCGCGAGTGGGTGCAGATCAGCGTGAGCGACACCGGCATCGGCATGAGCGAGGAGCAGGTCGAACGGCTGTTCCAGGACTTCACGCAGGGTGACGCGTCCACCACACGGAAGTACGGCGGGACGGGCCTGGGTCTCGCCATCAGCCGCCGGTTCTGCGAGATGATGGACGGCCACATCAGCGTCCAGAGCGCCCTCGGCAAGGGGTCGACCTTCACGCTGCGGATTCCGGCGACCACAGAGGCGTCGGCCGCGGGCGCGGCCCAGAGTTCCAGGATCACCGCGCCGGCCCGCACGCTGCCGTCGGCGCGGCCGCCCGTCCTCGTGATCGACGACGACCCGCTCGTGCACGACCTGATGAGCCGGGTGCTGGCGAAGGAAGGCTTCGACGCCGTCTGCGCCGGCAGCGGACCGGAAGGCCTCGCGCTCGCACGGTCGCTGCGTCCGATCGCCATCACCCTCGACGTGGTGATGCCCGGCATGGACGGCTGGGCCGTCCTGACCGCGCTCAAGGCCGACCCGGAGCTCGCCGAGATCCCTGTCGTGATCGTCACGATGACCGACGACCGGCACATGGGCTACGCCCTCGGCGCCGCCGACTACGTGAGCAAGCCGGTCGATCCCGCGAGGCTCGCCGGCGTGCTCCGGCGGCACGCGTCGGCGCGCACCGCCGCATCGGTGCTGATCGTCGACGACGACGAGGCGACGCGCGAGGCCACGCGCCGTCTGCTGAAACGCGACGGCTGGAACGTCGACGTCGCCGGCAACGGCCGCCAGGCGCTCGATCGCCTGCGGGTCTCGCACCCGAGCGTGATCCTGCTGGACCTCCTCATGCCGGAGATGGACGGCTTCGATTTTCTCGGGGTGGTGCGCGGATCCGACGCCTGGCGCAGGATCCCCGTCGTGGTCGTCACGGCCAGAGACCTGGATGAGGAGGACCGCGCGCGGCTCAACGGGTCGGTCACCCGGGTGCTCCGCAAGTCCGGCTGCCGGCGCGACGAACTGCTCCAGGAAGTCCGGCAGCACGTACGCGGCTGCGTCAGCCAGCCGGCTGCGGCAGGGTGACCCATGCCGACGATCCTGGTGGTCGAGGACAACGAGATGAATCGCGACATGCTCATCCGCAGACTGCAGCGGAGGGGCTACGCGGTGATCACCGCCTACGACGGGAGCGAGGGGATCTCCGTCGCGCGGACCGAATCGCCTGACCTGATCCTCATGGACATGAGCCTGCCCGAGATCGACGGCTGGGAGGCCGCGCGGCAGCTCAAAGCCGATCGCACCACGCGGCACATCCCCGTCATCGCGCTGACCGCCCACGCGATGTCCAGCGATCGCCAGAAGGCGCTCGAGGCGGGTTGCGACGAGTACGAGACGAAGCCGGTCGAGTTTCTGCGACTACTGGGGAAGATCCGGGCGATCCTGAACGCCCAAGGAGACCACCCGTGAGCACCACGCCCGGCACGCTGCTCGTTGTCGACGACAACGAGGTGAACCGTGACATCCTCTCGCGCCGCCTGCGCCGGCAGGGCTACCAGGTCGAGACCGCCGTCGACGGCCGGCACGCCCTCGAGCTGGTCGAGGCGCAGACCTTTGCGCTGGTGCTGCTGGACATCGAGATGCCTGGGCTCAGCGGCCTCGAGGTGCTCGAGATCCTCCGCCGGCGCTGGTCAGCGAGTCAGCTGCCGGTCATCATCGTCACGGCACGTCAGGAGAGCCGCGACGTCGTCGCGGCGCTGAATCGCGGGGCCAACGACTATCTGACCAAGCCCATCGATCTGCCGATTGCGGTCGCGCGCATCCAGACCCAGCTGGCCCGCAAGCAGGCGGAGGCCGCGCTCCAGGAGAGCGAAGAGCGCTACGCGCTCGCCATGCGCGGGGCGAACGACGGCCTCTGGGACTGGAACCTCCGGACCGACGCGATTTACTTCTCGCCGCGCTGGAGGCAGATGATCGGGCTCCCGGACGAGACGGACGGCGATACGCCGGAGACGTGGTTCGGCCGGGTCCACCCGGACGATCGCGAGCCGCTGATGGCCGACATCGCGGCGCACCTCGACGAGCTCACGCCGCAACTCGAGAACCAGCATCGCGTGCTGCACGCCGACGGCGCCTACCGCTGGATGCTCACTCGCGGCGTCGCGGTCCGGGGCAGCGACCGCAAGCCGTACCGGATGGCCGGCTCGCAGACGGACATCACCGAGGGCAAGGTGTCGGATCCGCTGACCGGCCTGCCGAACCGGGTGCTCTTCCTGGACCGGCTCGGCCGGTGCATCGAACGGGCGAAGCGGCACAATGAGGCCTTCGCCGTGCTGTTCCTCGACCTGGACCGGTTCAAGCTCATCAACGACAGCCTGGGGCACCAGACCGGGGATCGGCTGCTGGTCGCCATTGCCCACCGGCTGGAAGGCAGCGTGCGGGCGGCCGACACCGTCGCGCGGGTCGCGGAGGAGGCTCCGCCGCCCGCCATCTGCGGCGAGCACACGATTGCGCGCCTCGGCGGAGACGAGTTCACGATTCTGCTCGAGGGAATCAGGCACGTGAGCGACGCGGTCCGCGTGGCGGAGCGCATCCTCGAGAACCTGCGCCAGCCGTTCGAGGTCGGCGGACACGAGCTCTTCACGTCCGCCAGCATCGGCATCGCGACGAGCGAAACGGGGTATGAGGAACCCGAGGACCTGCTGCGCGACGCGGACACGGCGTTGTACCAGGCCAAGGCCCTCGGCAAGGCGCGGTGCGAGGTCTTCGACGCCGAAATGCGCGACAAGGCCGTCGCGCGGCTCGCGCTCGAAACCGATCTCAGAAAGGCCGTCGAGCGGCAGGAGTTCGAGCTGCGCTACCAGCCCATCGTCTCGTTCCAGACGGGGCTGCTCGCCGGCTTCGAGGCGCTCATTCGCTGGCGGCATCCGGCCCGCGGGCTCGTCGAGCCCGCCGAGTTCATCCACGTCGCCGAAGAGACCGGCCTGATCGTGCCAATAGGAGCCTGGGTCACGCGCGAGGCGTGCCGCCAGATGCGTGCCTGGCAGGCCGAGCTGCCCTGGACGGCGGCGCTGACCGTGCACGTGAACCTGTCGGGCAAGCAGTTCAGGCAGACCGATCTCGCGAACCAGATCGAGGCCGTGCTGCGGGAAACGGGGCTGCCGGCGTCCAACCTGAGTCTGGAGATCACCGAGAGCGCCATCATCGACAACCTCGATTCCGTCGTGACGATCCTGTCGCAGCTCGAGGCCCTCGGCGTGCGGATCGCGATCGACGACTTCGGCACCGGTCACTCGTCGTTGAGCTACCTGCATCGCTTCCCCATCCACTCGTTGAAGATCGACCGCTCGTTCGTCAAGTCGATGTCCTCGGAGCAGTCGGGGATCGTGCGCGCGATCGTCGGTCTGGCGCACGCGCTCGAGCTCCAGGTGATCGCCGAGGGTGTCGAGACCGCGCCGCACCTGACTCAGCTCACCCAGCTGGGCTGCGAGTTCGGCCAGGGATATCTGTTCGCGGCACCGCTCGAAGTCGCCCACGTCAGAACCGTGCTCGCCAGCAGCATGGATTCGCTGCTGAACCTGGGCACGGCCCCCCCGGCGTCAGCGGCGGCCGTCAACGGCTGAGAGCCCGGCTGGGAGCCGCAATCCCGGCTCCTCCTCTTCTCCGGCCGGGAGGCGTAGTAAGCTGACCGCCACGTGAAGCGAGGAGCTCAGTGACAGAGCGCGAATGGCGCGAGGCGAGCGACCTCCGCCCGTCAGGCGTCGGCCTGGCCATCGTGCTCGTGACCGCCGCGTTTCTGCGCTTCTGGGCCCTCGGGCACGGCATCCCGTTCGCGCTCGGCGTCGACGAGCCGGAGATCCTCGAGCGCGCCGTGAACGCGATGCGTTCGGGCAGCTTCAATCCCGGGTTCCACGACTACCCCGGGCTCTACATCCACCTCCAGACCTTCGTCGCCATCGCCCGCTTCATGACAGGGGCCGTTGCCGGACACTGGTCCTCCCTCGACCAGGCACCCACGTGGGCGTTCTATCTCTGGGGTCGCGGGATGACGGCGATCCTGGGCGTGGCGACGGTGCTCCTGGTCTTCCAGATTGGCATGCGCTGGGGCGCCCGGCACGCGCTGCTCGCGGCCGGGCTGCTCGCCGTGCTGCCCAGCCACGTCCGCGAATCCCATTACGTGCTCACGGACGTGCCGCTCACCTTCTTCGTCGCGCTGACGATGCTGCTGGCGCTGCGGGCGCACGAGGCGGGATCGCTCGGCGCCTTCGCGCTCGCCGGCGCCGCGGCCGGCCTCGCCGCCGCCACCAAATACAACGGAGCCCTGGCTCTCGTCATCCCGTTGCTCGCCTGCTGGATGACGCGCGAAGCCAGACCGTCGCGGCTGGCCTGCGCTCTGACGTCGACAGGGGCTGCAGTCGCGGCGATGCTGTTGACGGCCCCGTACATGGTGCTCGATCTGCCGGGGTTCCTGAACGGCTTCGCGAGACTCGCCAGCGAGTACCGGACAACGTCCGGCAGCGCGGAACCGATCTGGATTCTCTACCTGAAATACCTGCGCCTGAGCTTTCAGTGGCCAGGCATGCTGCTCGTGGCGGGCGGGCTCGTGCTCGGGCTCGTGCGGCTGGCTCGAGGACCAGGTCGGGTCCGCTGGGCGATCGTCACGCTGTTTCCGCTCATCTATTACGCGTTCATCTCGCGGCAGTCGATCGTCTTCGGCCGCTATCTGCTGCCCATGACGCCGGCGCTCTGCCTGCTCGCCTCGTGCGCCGTGATTTCCGGCGTCAGCCTGCTGCGCCGGTACGAGATCCCCCGCGCGCCGCGCCGCCTGCTCATCGCCGCCCTGACGATCGCGGCCGTGCTGCCGCCGGGACTGGTATCGGTGGCGTTCAACCGGACCATCGCGCGCAAGAGCACCGCCGCGCTCGCTTACGAGTGGATCGCCGCCAACATCCCGCCGAAGTCGTCCATCGTGATCGAGTCGCGCGGACTGCTCCTGCCTCCCGGCTATCGGGCGGACAACGTCCCGCAGCTGCGCCGCCGCACGTACGAGGAATACTCGTCGAGCCAGGTGCAGTACCTGGTGGCGTCCTCACAGGTGTACGGGCCATTTCTGAGCGATCCCCAGATCCACCCGCGCGAATACGCCGACTACATGCGCATCTTCGGCCAGGCGCGCGAGATCGTGCGCTTCGCGCCATCGGCCGATCACCCCGGGCCCGAACTGCGGATCCTGAAGGTCGCCCCGTGAACGGAGCCGGGGCATGGCGGAGGGCTGGCGTCCCGGGCGGCTGGGCGCTCATCGTGGCCTCGGCCGTGGAGCTCGTGGCCCGCGAGGTCGCGCGACGGGCGCCGGTCGAGATGATCGGCGGCTGGCGGCCGGGGCTGCCCGCGCTCGTGCTGACGGCTGCAGCGGGTGGTGCGCTGGTCCTGGCTTCCCGACCCGGGGCTGGCCGGCGTGCCTGGCATCGCACGGCCCCGGTGCTGTTCGCCGTGCTGTTCACGACCGGCGTCGCGTACCAGCTGCAGCTTGGCGCCCGCCTCCAGAGCGACGGGTTCTACTACTATGCCTACCTCCGCTCTCTCGTGTTCGACGGCGACGTCGAGTTCTCGAACGACTATCGCCTGCTCGGTCTGGGCGACAAGCCCCACCTGTTCAGGCCCACGCCCACGGGTCACGCGCAGTCGGCCTGGACGATCGGGCCGGCGATCGTGTGGGCGCCGTTCTTCGGCGCCGGACACCTGGTCGCCCGCAGGCTGAACGCGGCCGGGGCACCCGTCAGCACGGACGGCATCTCCTATCCGTACCGTCAGGCCGTATGCATCGCCGGCCTGGTCTACGGTCTGCTCGGCTGCTGGTTCGCCTTCCGGCTGACCTCGCTGGCCGTGCCGCCCGGCATGGCGGCTGCCGCCGTCGCGGTCGTCGTCTCCGGATCCTTCTTTCTCTGGTATCTCGTCAAGGAGCCGAGCATGACCCACGCGCCGTCGATGGCGCTGGTATCCGGCTTCACGCTCGCGTGGGCGGTGACGCGCGGGCGGCGGACGACGCGCCAGTGGGTGCTGCTCGGGCTGCTCGCGGGGTTCATGACGCTCGTCCGCTGGCAGAACGCCCTTTTCGCGATCCTGCCGGCCTGCGAGGCGATGGTCGCCCTCTGGTCCGCCTGGCGCGCCGGGAACCGGCGGGCGGCTTCGGAGACCATCGCGGCGGGCCTGCTGTTCACGGCTGCGGCCACGGTCGCCTTCCTGCCGCAGATGCTGGCCTGGAAGGCCATCTACGGCAGCTACCTGGCGGTCTCGCCCGTCGGCCCGCAGATCCGCTTTGCGGATCCGCACCTCGTCGACATCCTGTGGTCGTCCAGGAACGGGCTGCTGAGCACGTCGCCCGTTCTGTACGTGGGCGCCATCGGGCTGGCGCTGTTCTCGATCCGGCAGCCGCGATTCGGCGGGCCGATGCTGCTGGCTCTGGCGCTCATGACCTATTTCAACGCCTGCGTGCAGGACTGGTGGGGCAGCGCCGGTTACGGCGGGCGGCGCTTCGACGGCACGATTCCATTCTTCTGCCTCGGCGCCGCCGTGGCTGGCGAGCGCACCGTGGCGCTGGTTCGCCGGCGCCCCGTCCTCCCGGTCGCGGCCGCGGCGGCGCTGCTCGCGCTCTGGAACCTGACGCTGATGTCGGCGGCGCACCGCGGGGCCATGCGAATCGGCGAGTCCGCGTCGTTCGGCGAGCTGGGCGCGGAGCAGGCGCGCACCTTCCATCGCTGGTTCGGGCACCCGTTCACGTACCCGATCAGCCTGCTCTTCGCGCTGCGCAACGGCGTGTCGCCTGCGCGCTACGACCTGCTCTCGGCGGGCCGCTTCCTGAGTGATCCGCTCCAGCCCTACGGCCGGGTGGACATCGGCACCGCCGACGAGTGGCTGCTCGGGCCCGGATGGCACGACGCGGAGCGGAGCGGGCCGGCGACCTTCCGATGGGCGACGCGGGAAGCCCAGGTCCTCGTGCCTCTCGACCACCCGGCCCCGCTTCGGCTGCAGGTCCAGCTCCACGGATTCGGCTTCCCTGGCGCACCGCCTCAGGCGCTCACGATCCTCGTCAACGGCCACGGCCAACCGCCGCAGCGGGTCGGGCCGGACTGGCAGACCGCCGAGATGGTCGTGCCGGAGGAACACTGGCGCAGCGGCGTGAACCGGCTGCTCCTGCGGTTCGACTGGTCCCGCACGCCGGCAGAAGTCGGCCTGGGCGGCGACGCGCGATCGCTCGCAGCCGCCGTCGATTTCATCCGCGTCGCGGTGGTGGAGTAATCAGAGTCTCGCGGCTCCGCTCTCGCACGGCTCACGACGTCGCGCTCGCCAACCCGGACGCCGCCGGTTCCCCCTGGGCCCGATAGAGAATCGTCACTTCCGCGCGCCGGCGCAGGCCTTCGATCCAGTCGGCGATGAGCGCGCTGCTCCGCTCGGCGATCAGGCGCTTCCGCGCCTCCGCGCGGGCCTGCTCGAAAGACGGGATCGCGCCGTCGCGGGCAAACTCGGCCGCGTGGGCCCGGTAATAGCGGGCGAGCTCGTCTTCCGTCGGCTGGAGGCTGTTCGTGAAGCGCTGCTGTCGGTAGCTCGCGATCCGGAGGTCATCGCGCAGCATCCCGCGAAGCTGCGCCGCGCCCAATCCGGTCTCGGCCAGAGCCGCCTCGAACGCGGCGTCGTCCGGGAACCGCCCGCGGACGGCGCGCAGCCGTTCGTCGACCAGCGTCTCGGCGGGCTCGGGCGGGAGATAGCGGTTGATCTCGGCGAGTTGCAGCTGCCGCTCGATGAGCGCCGGCAGCGTGGCGGCCACGGGATCCGCCCCCGCCGGCGGCGGGTCGACCAGTCCGAAACGCAGGGCGGCCAGACAGTCCGAGAGCAGGATGAGCTGCCCGCCCACCACCGCCAGCACCCGCTCGACGATCTGGGCCCGGGCCGGCAGACAGGCGAGCACGAGGACGAGCGCTGCGACGCCAGGCGAGAGCCGGGGCCGACGACACCGACTCGGCCAGCCGCTCAGAGCCTCATGCCGAGCTCCGCGCATGGTCTCCATTCGCCTCGTGTCGCCACCAGGAGGCCCCTGAGAAACGCCGGCCTGCATGGTTTTCGCTTTTCCCCTTTCCCATTTCCCCTGCAGGATGCGTCTGTCAGCATCGTGCTAGAACGCCTGGCCGAAGCTGAAGTGCAGCGCCGTACGGGACTCGAGCGCCCCGCCTATCTCGCGTCGATCGAGCTTGAACCCCAGATCGAGCCGCAGGGGGCCGATCGGCGAGATGTAACGCACGCCGAACCCGACGCTGCCGCGAAGCTCCCCCACGTCGAAGTCCATCACACGCCGGAAGACGTTCCCGCCGTCGACGAAAAGCGCCGTACCGAAATCGCGCCAGACCGGCATGCGAAGCTCGCCGTTGAGGATGAGCACCGCGTTGCCTCCGGTCGGAAAGCCGGCCGGTGTGATCGTGTTCGGCGCGCCGACGCTGTCGAGCGCATACCCCCGGATCGTCGTGTCACCGCCAGCGAAGAACCGCTCGCTGGCAGGCAGGTCCTCGATGACTTCCACCCGTGTGGTGCCATCGGGATCGGTCGACGACACTTCGCGGGGGAAGCCGTCGGCGAGGCCGACGGCGGCCCGGGTGGCGAACACCACGGGCCGGCTGCCGGGCAGCCGCCGGAACCAGAATCCCTGCATGTAGGTCTTCACGAAGCCGACTTGGCCGCCCAGGGAGCGCGCCGCCATCGCACCCTCGATGCTGAGGAACCCGCCCCGCTGGGGGCTCAACAGCTCGTCGCGCGTGTCGCGCGACAGCGCTCCGGAAAAGCCCGACAGCCGGACCTGGGGGAAGAGCCGGTCGATCGTCGCCTGATCCTCGTCGCTGAGTCGTTCGTCGAACGTGCGGGTCCTGCTGAAGGAGTACCGCCCGCTGAAGAGCATCGCGCGCAGAAACCGCCGCTGCACGTCTATGTTCGCGCCGCGGCGCGAGAAGCTGAAGCTGGCGCGCTTGGCCTGTTCGAGCGCGCCCGTGATCGTCAGGTCGCTCGCGGCCACGAACTGGGGGGCCCGGTAGGTGCCCACGACCCTGTACTCCCGGAACCCTACCCCCGTGCCGTCCCGCTCCGGGTCGTCGGGGACGTCGTCGGGCCGCAGGGCCACGCGCGTGTAGAGGCTCACCGATCGGTTGCGGCCGCCGAGATTGCGGCGCGTGATGTCGAAGAACCCGCGCGGCGCGAACTCCAGCTCCTCACGCGCCTCGCCTTCGGCGCCTGTCGCCCGCAGGACCTGGGTCGCCTCCACGCCGCCGCCGTATCCGATCGTCGTGGCAGCGGCCTCCTCGACCGTCACGAGGACGTCGTGCTCGTTCCCGGTCCCGTGCGTGAGCTCGGTGATGCGAACGCGACGGAAAAGGCCCAGCTCGGTCAGATTACGCTGGCTGTCGAGCCGCGCCGTGAAGCCGAACGGATCGCCGGACCTGAACTCGAGCGCGTTCAGGATGACGTCGGGATCCGTCTTCGCGTTGCCGACGATGAGGATGTGATCGACCAGCGTCTGCGGCCCCTCCTGAATCGCGAAGATCAGATCGGCCTGAGTCCGGTCGTCGGAGAAAACGGTCCTCGGCTGGATGGCGGCCGAGGCGAACCCCTCGTTCAGGTACTCGAGCAGCAGTGCGTCGCGCCCCTCGACGATGGCGGGCTCGTACAGAGGGTTTCCAGGACCGAGCGTCGGCGGCAGGCGCGAACGCAGCAGCGGCTCGGCGATCGAGCCGTTTCCCTCGAGCCGCACCTCGCGGATGGCGGTCCGCGGCCCTTCCACGATCACGATTTCCGCCCGGATGCGGCCCTGTCCCGGTCCGGCCGGATCCGTCTCGGTGACGCCGGGCTTCAGGGCGATCGCCACGAACCCGCGCCGCAGGTACAGCGCGCGAATCGCGCTGGCGGCGGTGGTGAGCTCGCTGTCGACGAACAGCTCGCCGGGCTTGAGGGGAATCAGCGCCCGCAGATCTGGCAGCGGCACGGCCTGGTTCCCCCGAATCTCGACGTCGTCGGCCAGCCGGTACTGGGGCCCGCGCTGGACCGTGAACACGATCCGCAGCGTGTCTTCGTCCCCCTCTTCCCGCCGGGTCACGTTGGCTTTCCAGTAACCCTGCTGCAGCAGGTAACGGCGGATGGCAGCCTCCGCGTCCTCCAGCAGGTCCTCGTCGACCGATCGCTCCTGCTGCACCGGCACGAGCTCGCGCCGCCGGCCTTCTGGAATGGGATCGCCCTCGAACTGCAGCCGCACCGCCGGCCCGGCATCGACGTCAATCGTGAGCGCGACCGCGGTGGCGTCCGCGAGCACTTCCGGTCGCAGCGCGCCAATCGCGCGGTAGAAGCCCCGATCCTGGAGCTGGGTCACATAGCGGTCCAGGGCCCCCTGGATCCGCGCGCGCTGGTAGGGCTGGCCGACGCGCAGATCGAGCCGACGCAGGAGCTCGGGTTCCGGAATGCGCGGGTTCCCGCGGACCTCGATGGACTGGACCGTCGCCCGCGGCCCTTCGGTGACGTGGAACGTGAGCAGGGTCCGGTCGGGGTCGTGCAGCTCGACGGCCTCGGGCCTGATGGCCGCCCGCAGGAACCCTTCGTCTGCGTATACGCGTTCGAGCGTCAGCGCCACGTCCTGGATGCGGCCGACGGCGGGCGCCGCGCCGTGGCGATCGATGACCGCACCGCGCAGGCGGCCCTCCGGGAGCGTGTCATTGCCCCTGAACTCCACGCGCTGGACCACGTGCACCGGGATCAGGTCGAAGCGGACGTGCACCCCGCCGTCGACACCCGCTGCGCCGACGACCTGCACGTCCTGGAAGCGGCCGAGGCCGTAGAGATGGGCGATCGACTCGCGAACCTCGGACATGGCCAGCGGCTGCCCGGGCTGGACCTCGATCAGATCGAGGAGAGCCGGGTCCTCGACGCGGTTGGTCTCGATATAGATCTGGACCTGCTCGACCGTGCGGCCGACGTACCGCCCCGCGGCCGACTGGGCGGCCGGGGGAGCGGCCGCCAGGAGGACGAACAGGCAGGCGACCGGCAGGCGCATCAGAACCTGGCGCGCACCCGGAAATCGATTGCGAACGTGCCGTCGCCGTTCTGCGTGAGGATCCACCCCAGCCGATCGTTCTGGTCGTATTCGAGGATGAGCACCTGGTCGCGCTGAGTGTTGCCCAGCGAGCGCGAATATGTCAGATAGGCGCGGTTCGAGATGCGCCGGCCGATGATCACACGGGCCGATGGCGTGAGGGGGTCGGTCTCGTTGCCGCTCAGGGTCGGAGTGATCTGGACGTTGGCGATCTGCTCGAAGGCGCGGTTCACGGGTGCCGCGAGCGAGCCGGTGAGCGCGCGCGCCAGCCCCTGACTGAGCAACAGCTGCTGCTGCTCCTCGGTGGAGCCCGGACGCAGCGCCCGCAGCTCCGCGCTCTGCGGATCGGTCTGCTGGCCGAACATGAGCAGCATGATGTCGATCTCGGAGAGCGGCGGATCGGAGTTGAGCGTGAGCGTCAGCCCCGGAGTCGCCGTGCCGGTCAGCGTCGCCGTGACGGTGTAGGTCTGGCCGGGCTGCCGGACCCGCGTCTCGGCCTCCAGATCGAAGAACGGCTCGATGCGGGTCGTGTTGAAGAAATCGATGCTGCCGCGCGTGATGATGTAGCGGTTGCCTTCGAACACCACGTCGCCGCGGTCCACGCTGGCACGGCCGAACAGCAGCGGCCGATCGTATGTGCCCCGGAGCTGCAGGTCGGCGCTGGCCACGGCAGTCGCGAGGTTGTTCTGGATGCGCACGCTCTCGTCGGCCACGACGTCGACCTCGAACCGGACCGGGATGGTCGTGGCGGCGGTCGGCGGCGCCAGCTGCACGGGACTGCCGCCGCCGAGGTTGAAGAGATCGGGCGTGGCCTCCATCCGGCGCGACCACAGCGCGTCACGGATGGTGACGCGTCCTCCCAGCACCGGCGACGCCATCGTCCCCTGCAGCGTGAGGTCCGCGTCAACCGTGGAGCGCAAGCCTTCCGGGTAGCGCAGGCGCATGCCTTCGCCTCTGGCAGTCAGGCTCAGCTCCCCCGGCGTGAAGCCGACCAGTCCGATTCGGCCGCCGAAGGCCACGGTGCCTCCCCCGAGCGTGCCGGTCACCTCGTCGAGCCGAATCCCGGCCTGATCGAACGTGATGGTACCGTTGATGTCGTCCAGCGAGTGGGGCAGCCAGAAGTGGCGCAACCGGCCGTCCTCGACGGAGGCCGACCCGGAGAACACCGGCTGCCTGAGCGGCCCCTCGACCGTGGCCCTGAGCACGGCCGTCCCCCGGCTGCGGAGGTTCCGGAAGAAGCCCTGCAGAATCCCCAGGTTCGCATTGCCGGCCGCCTCGACGGACACGCGATCGTCCCGGAGCGAAACGTCGCCGGTCACCTGGAGCTGGGTTCCCTCGCCCGAGAGCTGGAAGCGGTCCACCTCGACCACCCGCTGATCGAGGGTCAGCTCGATGACACCGCTGTTGCGGAGCTGGTAGTCGAACAGCTTGAGGTCGATGTCCTCGACCCGCACTTCGACGACGAGCTGATCGAGATTGGCGAGCTCCCCGACGGCGCGGATCGTGCCTCCCGCGACCGCATTGGTGAACGGGGACAGCCGCGGCTCGAAGAACCGGACGTAGGGGTCGAGCGACGTGTCGGCGAAGCGCAGCGTCAGCTCCGCATCCATCTCCGGAGTCAGCGCGATCCGGCCCGAGCCGGTGACCGCCAGTCGGGGAGAGCCGGCTTCGAAGGTGAGGGTCAGCAGCTCGTCGCGCAGGCCGATGACCCCGGTTACCGTGCCGATGCCCTCGTCGCCCGCGAAGAGGTCGTCGATGCCGACCTTCACGTCGTAGCGCGGCTGATCGAAGTTGCCGGTGCCCGTGGCACTGAACTGCAGCAGTCCCGTCAGAGGCGCCCTCGCATACGCGAGGGTTGCCAGCGATTCGACCGGGATACGGCGTCCGTCCGCGTTGAAGGCGTAGGTCCCGTCCCAGCCGACCCAGGCGGCCCCCGTCACCGTCGCCGTCGACTTGACGATATCGATCCCGTGCAGGCGCACGCCGTTGCCCTCGAACTGCAGCGCAGCGGTCGCGCGTTCGAAGGGCTCGCCATAGGCTACCCCGTCATCGATGCGCATCCGTCCGTAGCCGAGCGGCGTGGTGTACTTTCCGAAGAGATGGAAGTTCCCGGAAACGAGCCCATCCGCGCGGTACTCGTCCAGCTCGAACGCGTGCCGCAGGTCTGCCAGAGGCCAGCGCACGAGTGTGATCTGCGCGTCGATCTCGTCGCCCTCGTCGCGACGGGGATACCCGAGCGAGAACTGCCCGGCGGCGCGGATCTCTCCCTCGCCGCTGGTCAGCACGGCGTTCGAAACGAAGACGTAGCTGTTCTGGACGACGATGTCCCCGCGCCCGCGTCCCCAGATCGTGTCCCAGGCCCGCAGGCGTTCGCCGCTGAACGTGCCCTGTATCCGGGGCTGCGCGAAGGAATCGAGCATGACCCCGTCGAACTCGCCGTAGCCGCCGATGGGCACGGCGCCCGTGGGCGCGCCGAATGCCGTCATGATGCCGGCGAGCAGGCGATCGCTCTGCTGCCAGTCGAGGCTGGTCACGTGAAACCGGATGCCCGAACGCTCTCCGAATGCCGTCTGCCCCTCGAACTCCACGTAGGTGTGTTCGGTGGCCGCCCAGCTGCGATCGATCGAGATCCAGCGCGGATCGACCGTGTAGCCGATCTGCCCCGCCACGGGCACGTACCCGAGCGGCGCGCGCGGGTTGAATGGCCCTTCCTCGTAGGGCAGGGACGCCCGCGCCTCCACCAGCTCTGCAGGCAGGGATCGCGTCATGGGCTCCACCCCCTCGGGCGGATGAACGGCCACCTGGCCTCGCCAGCGCGCCGCCGCCCACTTTCCGAGCGGCCATTCGATGTGGTTGGTGCCCGAGGCTGACCCGTCCAGGCGGAGCCCCTGCAGATCGAGGAAGTCGGTCAGCCGCGCCAGGCTGACCCCGTTGTATTCGACGTCCCACGTCGCTCGCGTCGGCCGGGCCGGGTCACCAAACGGGCTCATGCGATAGTCGAAGCGGGCGCGCCCGCCATGGACCTGTGCCGTGGCGTCGGTCACCTCCATACGCTCGGGCACCCACAGCACCGAGCCCCGCAGGTCCGGGAACCGCCACTGGTTGAACCCCGCGACGTCGCTGCGGAACGTGCCCTTTAGCTCGCGCCCGCCCTTGAACAGGTGGAAGGTCCCGTCGAACTCCCCGACCCCCGAGACCGTGAATGGCTCCCCGTGGAAGAAGATGTCCTTCTGCGTGGGAAAATCGATGACGGATCGCACCCGGTAGAGCTGCTCCGGCCACCGGCCCAGATCGACGTCCCCCGTCACGACCGAGCGCGCCCCGTCGCTGACGAGATCGATCCGGTCGAAGTGCACCTTCCCGCCAACCATGTTGAAGCGCGACTCCATGTCGGCGCGGAACGGCTGGTAGGCCTGGATCCGTACGGTGCCCTCGGTGAAGGAAGCGCGGCCGCGGTAGTCGTTCAGGACGTCGCTCCGATAGAGCTGTACGTTGAGGTTGCGGGCCACGACGCCCCACGGCGTCCCGTGGTCTTCGTACACCAGCTCACCGCGCGCCGAGACCACCGACCGCAGCGTGGTCGTGAACCGCCGGGGCCCCTGGGTCCGCCGTTCCGGCACCAGCTTCGGCAGGTTGTGCCGGCCACCCGGAAACGTCTCGATCACCATGCGCCAGTCGGTCATGTCGACCGATTCGATCACGAGCGCGCGGCTGACCACGCTCCACCACGGAAAGCTGACGGTGATCTTGCGAGCGGTGAGGAACGGCCGATCCGTGGGGGCGAGCCCCTCGATGACGAGATCCTCGATCACGAACACGCCGGTGCGGAGGGTCGCTTCGAGCCGGCCGATGTGCATCGGCCGCTTCAGGTATTTCGACCCTTCGCGCTCCGCCAGCTCGCGAAACCAGGGACCGATGTCCACCGTGAAGAAGGTCACGAGGGCGGCGGCCAGGAGCGCGACGAACAGCGCGACCACGCGCAGGACGACGCGACGGAACCATCTGGTCCGTCCAGCCGTCTGGGGCGGCGTCTCAGGCGCCCCGGCCGGCGACCCGTCGGGGGTTTCAGGCAGGTCCATCACGTCCGGCGATCACGCCACGACGACCAGCACGCGTCCGGCCTCCACGGAGGCACCCGGTGCGACGGCAATCTCCTTGACCGTGCCGGGGCGTGCGGTCCGCAGCTCGTTCTCCATCTTCATAGCTTCGACGACGACGACGCCCTGGCGGGCGGCGACCTGGTCGCCGGGGCGGACCAGGAGCCGGACGACCCGGCCGGGCATGGGCGCGACAATCACCTGCTCTCCGGCGCCGGGGGCGCCGTCCACGCTGCGCCGTGAACGGCCCCGGTTGATCCCGACCGCGATGGTCCGGCCTTCGAGGTTCACGAACACCACGCCGCGCTCGCCGCCGGGTGCCACGAGCATCTCCCGACTCCTTCCCGACGCCCCGTCGAGGAGGAGCGAGAGGCCGAACTCGGCGGTCCGGATCACGTCCACCTCGCAGGGACGTCCATCCAGCGTGACACGGAACCGACCGGGCGCGAGGCGCTCGAGGATGACCGTCCTGGTGCGTTCGCCGACCTCGACCTCGACCGTCATTCGCGAAGCGACTCCCGGCGGGCGAGCCGATGCCATGCGCTCACGCGCTCCACCGCGCGCCGGCCGTTGTCGCCCGCTCCGCCCGCCCGCAGCCAGGCGTCGAGCGCGGCGCCGATGGCTACGAGGTCCTCTTCCCCGGGTTCCAGTTCGCTGAAGGTCGCCCCCTGGCGCTCGGCGAGCAGCGCATCGAGGTAGTTCGTGTCGAAGCGCGCTTCGAGAAACGCCGGCTGGCGCAGCAGCCAGAGAAAGAAGGGGATCGTCGTCCGGATCCCGAGGACGTGGTATTCCCGCAGGGCCCGCGCCATCCGCGCGACTGCCTCGTCGCGCGCCGACGCCCAGGCGACGAGCTTCGCGATGAGCGAGTCATAGTGGACGGGCACGGTGTAGCCGGCCGCCACCCCGCTGTCGTCGCGGATGCCCGGGCCGCCGGCCGGCCGGAGGGCCCGGATGAGCCCTGGCGAGGGAAGAAATCCCTGGTCCGGATCCTCCGCGTAGATCCGGCATTCGATCGCGTGACCGTGCGGCGTCAGCGCGCGTTCCGGATCGACGTCCAGCGCTTCCCCGCGCGAGATGCGGATCTGCCACTGGACCAGATCGATACTGGTGACCATCTCGGTGACCGGGTGCTCGACCTGCAGCCGCGTGTTCATCTCGAGGAAGTAGAAAGCCCCGTCCCTGTCGAGCAGGAACTCGATCGTTCCGGCGTTCGTGTAGCCCACGAGCCTCGCGACCGACGCGGCAGCCTCGGCCATCCGGCGGCGCAGGGCGGGCGTGACGACCGGCGACGGGGATTCCTCGACCACCTTCTGATGCCGGCGCTGGATGGAGCACTCCCGCTCGACGAACGGCACGACCGTGCCGCGCGCATCCCCGAGCAGCTGGATCTCGACGTGGCGCGGCTGGAGGATCCGGCGCTCGAGATAGATCTGCGAGTCGCCAAACGCGGCCCCGGCTTCCGAGCGTGCGAGCTGGATCGCCGAAGGCAGGTCGCCTCGATGGCTGACCACGCGCAGCCCCTTGCCGCCGCCGCCGGCAACGGCCTTGACGAGGAGGGGATAGCCGACTTCCTCGGCGGCGGCGGCGATCTCCCGCTCGGAAACGTCAGGTCCGAAGGGCTCGTCCGTGCCGGGCACGACGGGTACACCCGCGCGCCGGGCGGCCTGCCGGGCCGCCGTCTTGCTCCCCATCAGCGCGATGGCTTCCGGCGCGGGGCCGATGTACATCAAGCCGGCCTCGAGGCAGGCCGAGGCGAACGCCGCGTTCTCGGCCAGGAAGCCGTAGCCCGGGTGAACGGCGGTCGCCTCCGATCGCCGGGCGGCTTCGAGAAGGGCGCCGATATCGAGATAGCTGCGGGTGGCTTCGCTGGGGCCCACGTGAATGGCCTGATCGGCCTCGGACACGTGCCGGGCGCCGCGATCGCAGTCGGAGAAGACGGCCACCGTGGGGATGCCCATCTCGCGGCACGCTCGGATGACACGCACGGCGATCTCGCCGCGATTGGCAATCAGGATTTTCACCGGCCGCAGATTCCGAAGGCAGGGCGGCCGAACCGGGCCATGGGGCGCCGCGATTCGGGGCGTTCGTCCGCAATTGTAATACAGCCCTTTTCAGAGCGGGATATTGCCGTGCTTCTTCGGGCCACTCAGGAGTTGGCTCAGGGCCGGCGGCCTGGGCAGCCCACTCCGGCCATTCGGCTCGGGCTGGCGGCTGGTCAGCCCGGACGCACGCCAACGGCGACTCAGATCAAGCGATCCAGGATCGCCTGCGGCACCTGCGACCGCATCTCGGGAAACCCCTCGAGCAGCCGCGCGATGTCGGCGAGGTCCTTCTGCCGCTTGCTGGGCCGCCGCCCGTCGTCGAGCGCCGCCCAGACCTTGCCTTGGAGGAGATCGTCGGGGCGCGCGACGGACAGCGCCCTCCCGAGAACTTCCCGTGTCTCCGCTCTGGACACGAACGGCGAGTACCGCTCGTCGGTCTGAATCTGAATTCGCAAATCGGACTGCGGATCGGCGACGTTGAGGCTGTGGGGGAATCGCTCGACTGTGAATGTCCGCCGGAGCGCATCCTCGAGCCGCGACAGGTCTTCGACCGCAACGACGACAACGAGGTCGAGGCTCACCACTGGATCCGCGTAGGCGTTCACCGCCTGGCCTCCAATGAGCCAGTATCGGATTCCCTCCTCGGCGAGCAGCCGAAAGAAGCGATCGAGGAGGTCGGCCATATCGCGGGTCACGGCCCGCCAGAAGGCGGCGGCGCGCATGCAGAGATTATCTCCGCTTCCGGTCCGCCGCGTCAGCCCCGAGCCTGGAGCGAATCGGTCTGCCCTGCCGGAGTCCATGAACTTGGCGGCGGAGATGTGCCTGGCGACGAGGACGTGGTCGACGCCGGCGTGCGCGAGGGCACCGGGCGTCCGCGGGGCAGGGACCCTACAGCGGGATGTTCCCGTGCTTCTTCGGGGGGTTCCGATCGCGCTTCGTTTCCAGCCGGGTCAGGGCGGCAATCAGCCTCGGGCGCGTCTGCCGCGGCCGGATCACCTCGTCGATGAAGCCGCGCGACGCGCTCACGTAGGGATTGGCGAATTTGGCGCGGAACTCCGCCACCTTCTCGGCCCGCAGCGCCGCCGGGTCCGCGGCGGTCTCCAGTTCGCGCCGGTAGAGGATGTTCACCGCGCCTTCCGGCCCCATGACCGCGATCTCGGCCGTCGGCCAGGCGAAGTTCACGTCGGTGCGGATGTGCTTGCTCGACATGACGCAGTACGCGCCGCCGTAGGCCTTCCTGGTGATGACGGTCAGCTTGGGTACCGTTGCCTCCGCGAAGGCGTACAGCAGCTTGGCGCCGTGCCGGATGATCCCCCCGTACTCCTGGCGCGTGCCCGGCAGGAATCCCGGCACGTCTTCGAACGTCACGAGCGGGATGTTGAAGGCGTCACAGAAACGCACGAACCGCGCCGCCTTGACCGACGCGTCGATGTCGAGCGTGCCGGCGAGATGCGCCGGCTGGTTCGCCACGATCCCGACGCTCCGCCCGTCGAGGCGGGCGAAGCCGACGATGATGTTCCGTGCGTAGTGCCGGTGCACCTCCAGGAACCCGCCGTCGTCGGCGACAGCCTGGATGAGATCGAGCATCTCGTACGGCTGGTTGGGAGACGCGGGCACGAGGCGGTCCAGCGCTTCGTCCTCGCGATCGATGGGGTCGGTCGTGGCGGCGCGGGGCGGATCGTCGACGTTGTTGCCGGGCAGGTAGCCCAGAAGCTCGCGGATGAGCAGGAGGCACTCGCGATCGTCCTGCACCGCGAAGTGCGCAACGCCGCTCGTCTCGTTGTGCGTGCGCGCGCCCCCGAGCTGCTCCTTCGTCACGTCCTCGTGCGTCACCGTCCTGATGACGTCGGGGCCGGTGACGAACATGTAGCTCGTGCCCTCGATCATGATGTTGAAGTCCGTGATCGCCGGCGAGTAGACCGCCCCGCCGGCGCACGGGCCCATGATCGCCGAGATCTGCGGAATCACCCCGGAAGCGAGCGTGTTGCGCAGGAAGATGTCGGCGTAGCCGCCGAGCGACATCACGCCTTCCTGAATCCGAGCGCCGCCCGAATCGTTCAGGCCGACGACGGGCGCTCCCATCTTCATCGCGAGGTCCATGATCTTGACGATCTTGGCCGCGTTGGTCTCCGAGAGCGACCCGCCGAACACCGTGAAGTCCTGCGCGAAGGCGTACACGGGACGCCCGTCGACACGTCCCACGCCCGCGACCACGCCGTCGCCGGGGATGACCTGGCGATCCATCCCGAAGTCGCGGCACCGGTGGGTGACGAGCTTGTCGACCTCCTCGAACGTCCCCGGGTCGAAGAGCAGCCCGATCCGCTCCCGGGCCGTCAGCTTGCCGGCCTCGTGCTGCCGGCGCCGGCGCTCGGCGCCGCCGCCTTCTTCGGCGCGGCGCTCGAGATCTTCGAGATCCTCGAGCGGGCTGCTCATGAGCGGGCTCGCCGCACCGTTATGCTTTCACCGCCTGCGCCTTTTCCCAGTCCTTCAGGAAGCGCTCCAGCCCGATGTCGGTGAGCGGATGCCGGAACAGCGACTCGATCACCGCCGCCGGACAGGTGCAGATGTCGGCGCCGAGCCTGGCGGCCTCCACGATGTGGAGCGGATTCCGCGTCGAGGCGACCAGCACCTCGGTCGGGAATTCGTAGTTCTCGTAGATCTCCACGATTTCCTGGATGAGGTGCATGCCCGACGTCGCGATGTCGTCGAGGCGCCCGACGAAAGGACTGACATAGGTGGCACCGACCTTGGCGGCGAGCAGCGCCTGCGTTGGCGAGAACACCAGCGTGACGTTCACGCGCCTGCCTTCCGACGACAGCGTCCGGCAGGCCCTGACCCCGTCCTTCGTGAACGGGACCTTGACGACGATGTGCTCGTCGATCGACGCCAGGTCGCGCCCCTCGCGGATCATGCCCTCGGCGTCCGTGGCCACGACCTCGGCGCTCGTCGGACCCTTCACGATCTGGCAGATGCGCTTGAGGATGGACCGGTAGTCGCCCCCCTCCTTCGCGAGCAGCGAGGGGTTCGTCGTGATCCCGTCGATAATGCCGAGCGGCACCAGCGCTTCGATCTCCTTCAGATTGCCCGAATCGATGAACAGCTTCATAGAGGCTCCTTGCTGCCTACCTGACGGGGTTGATGAGCTCCCCGACCCCTTCCACCCTGATCGTGACACGATCTCCCGGCGCGAGGGGACCGATACCGGCCGGGGTACCCGTCGAGATGATGTCGCCGGGCAGCAGCGTCATGACGCCCGAGATGAACGCAATCAGCCGATCGACTGAGAAGATCAGCTCACGCGTCGAGGAGGCCTGCCGCCGCTGGCCGTTCACCCATCCCTCCACGGTCAGGCCGGCCGGCGCGTGATAGTCGAGGCCGGTAACCACGCAGGGGCCCACCGGCGCGAAGGTATCGAAGCCCTTCGCGCGCGTGTACTGCACGTCCTTCTTCTGCAGCTCGCGCGCGGTGACGTCGTTCACGCACGTGAGGCCGAACACATGATGTCGCGCGTCCGCCTCGGTCACGCGCGAGGCGCGGCGCCCGATCACCACCCCGACCTCTGCCTCATGATCGATGCGGCCGGCGCCCGGCGGCAGGACGATGGGCTCCCCGGGCCCGATCACGGCCGTGGAGGGCTTGAGGAAGATCAGCGGCTCGGGAGGAAGCGGCTTGTTCTGCTCGGCCGCGTGGTCCTTGTAGTTGAGGCCGACAGCGACGATCTTCGATGGCACCAGCGGCGCGAGCAGGCAGGCGCTGCCGGACTCGACCGGGTCGCCGGTCTCGAAGTGCCCGAACAGATCGCCCTCCACCAGCCGCCAGATGCCGGCCTCCTCCACGACATGACGGGGGGTCCCGCGATAGTCGATCCGATAGAAGCGCCTCATCGTGCGGTCACCGTCACCGGTTCGGAACGTGCGCTGGTATTGGGCGGGCTGGCCCGGTCCACAGCCACCAGCGCGTATACGTACGTCACCCCGGGCTGCACGGTCGTGTCCCGGAAAGTCGTCTCGCGAATGGGCTCGGGCGTCAGCGGCTGCAGTGTGGCACCGGGGGCCTCGCCGCGCAAGAGCACGTACCCCGCGAGATCCGGGGCCGCGCTGACGTCCCAGCTGAGACTCACGCCTTCCTGTGTGGGCACGGCCTGCAGACCGCCCGGCGCCGCCGGCGGAAAGATGTCCTGCGGAGTCGTGCAGGCCGGCGGCGAGGATTCACTCTCGATCGAGACGCCCGCCACGACCTGGGCGCTGCGCACCACGAAGCACCGCTCTTCGCCGTAGCCGGCAATGGGCTGCTCGAATGCCGGTGCCGTCAGCGGCGCCGCGTTGAGCGCGCCAGCCCCGCCCGCCGCCGGATAGACGTTGAACACGATGGGCGCGGCGCCCACCTCGGCAACGGGCGGGGTCCAGTCCAGCGCGATCGCGTGCTCCGTGAACCGGGCTGCCACGCCTGCCGGCGCCGCCGGTGGGTCGACCAGCGGCACCTTGACGCGCACCGGCGGGCCCGGCCGTCCTCCCCGCGTCATCCCCCGCATTCCGTACACGCGATAGGGGACCTTTGGTCCGGCTGCGGGAGATCCAGCGGCGGCGCCCGGGGTGGCGGGCGGCCCGGCCTGCGGCGCGTCGGGATCGCCGGGGGCTGGTGCAACCGCCTGGCCCGCAGGCGGTGGGCTTGCCGATGGCTCCGCCGCTGCTGGCGCGGCCGCGGCCGGTTGCGCTCCCGTACCGCCCGGCGGCGGAGTCTCCGGCGCCGGTGAGGTCGGCGCCGCACCGGGTGCCGGTGTGCCGGCCGCGGCAACCTCCGGGCCTCCGGCTCCAGCTGTGGCCGGGTCCCCGATTCCCTTGACCGGCACGAGCTTTTCGCCGGTCAGCTCCTCCACGAACGTCACGCGGTCCCCGGGGGCGGGCCGGGTATCGGCAGGCGCCTGCGCCGGCTGCGCAGCGACCTCGTCGGACTCCTGAACCGGTCTGACGGCAAGCGTCCCTATGAGGCGGTCGCGGGTCAGCAGAACCTGGTTGGCCGGCTCGTTCGCGCCCGCCGCGATGGTCAAGGCGTAGATCTCGACGCGATCCAGCTCCACGGGGCCCGGCCCGTTCGCGTTCGCCGTGGGCAGCCCGAACCGCAGCTCGACGCTCGCGCCGCTTCGCCGCGCATCGGGAGCGGAGACCGGCGCCGGCACGAGACGGAGCGGCGCCAGAGGCGGCCCTTTCTTCCCGCATCCGATGCCGGACACCTGCCCCGCGATCAGCCCGAGCGCGACGGCCGTCGCGAAGGCGCGACCGTGGAGCGGCGAACCGGCTCCGCGGGAGTGGCCGCGGGCGTGCCGGACGGCCAGGCGGATCGGCTGACGTGCGGCGCTCACAGAACGTAGCGGGACAGGTCCTCGTTGCGGACGATGTCGGCGAGCATGCCGTCGACGTAGGCCTCGTCGATCGTCACGGACTTGTCGGTCATGTCAGGGGCCTCGAACGAGATCCGGTCGAGCAGCTTCTCCATCACCGTGTGCAGCCGGCGCGCCCCGATGTTCTCGGTGCGCTCGTTCACGAGCGCGGCGAAATCGGCGATGCGGCCGACGGCGCCGTCAGTGAAGCGCAGCGTGACCCCCTCGGTCGAGAGGAGGGCCATGTACTGCTTGATGAGCGCGCTCTTCGGCTCCGTCAGGATGCGCACGAAGTCGTCGCGCGTGAGCGGCTCGAGCTCCACGCGGATGGGGAAGCGCCCCTGCAGCTCCGGGATGAGGTCCGACGGTTTGGCGACGTGGAACGCGCCCGCCGCGATGAACAGGATGTGATCCGTCCGGACCATGCCGTGCTTCGTGTTCACCGTCGTGCCCTCGACGATCGGGAGGATGTCCCGCTGAACCCCCTCCCGGCTCACGTCAGGCCCGTGGCCACTCTCGCGTCCGGCGACCTTGTCGATCTCGTCGATGAAAATGATCCCCGACTGCTGCAGGCGGTCGACCGCCGCCCGGGCGACCGAATCCATGTCGATCAGCTTCTGCTCCTCTTCCTGCGCCAGGACCTGGAGCGCCTCGGGGACGGGCAGCTTCCGCTTCCGCGTGCGCCCCTGGAAGAGGCCGGGCAGCATGTCCTTGACGTTGATGTCGACCTCCTCGACCGACGACCCGGCGATGATCTCGAACGACGGAAACGCTTTCTCGCGCACCTCGATCTCGACCTGCTTCTGATCGAGGCGGCCGTCGCGGAGCTGCTCGCGCAGCTTCTCCCGCGTGCGCTGCGTCTGCTCACGCTGGGCGGCGGCCTGCGGATCGAACTCCGGGACGGCGGGACCGGGCGGCAGCAGGATGTCGAGCAGACGCTCTTCCGCGCTCTGCCGCGCGCGCTCGCGGACCTCGGCCGTCCGCTCCTCCTTCACCATGTCCACCGACAGCTCCATGAGATCGCGCACCATGGACTCGACGTCGCGGCCGACGTAGCCGACCTCGGTGAACTTCGAGGCCTCCACCTTGATGAAGGGGGACTGCGCGAGCCGGGCGAGCCGTCGCGCGATTTCGGTCTTGCCCACGCCCGTGGGTCCGATCATCAGGATGTTCTTCGGCGCGACTTCCTCGGCGAGATCCGGCGCGAGCTTCTGGCGGCGCATCCGGTTCCGGAGCGCGATCGCGACCGCCCGCTTGGCCGCGGTCTGGCCGACAACGTACTTGTCGAGTTCGGCGACGATCTGTCGGGGCGTGAGCGATTCGATGGTGGACGACGTCGTCTCGGGCAGATAGATCGGCATTCCGGCGCTACAGCGTTTCGATGGTGACGTTCGCGTTGGTGTAGATGCAGATGGCGGCCGCGACGCTCATGGACTCCTCCGCGATCTCCCGCGCGGTGAGCTGGGTATGCCGCGCCAGCGCCCTGGCGGCTGCCATCGCATACGCACCCCCCGATCCGATGGCAATGATGCCATCGTCGGGTTCGATGAGGTCGCCCGTGCCCGAGAGCAGGTACGTGGCCCTGGCGTCCATGACCACGAGCATGGCTTCCAGGCGCCGCAGCAGGCGATCGGTCCGCCAGTCCTTGGCGAGCTCCACGGCGGAGCGCTCGAGGTTGCCGCGGTACTGCTCGAGCTTCGCCTCGAAACGCGCAAACAGGGCAAAGGAATCCGCCGCCGACCCGGCAAAGCCGGCCAGGATCCGATCCTGGTACAGCCGGCGTATCTTGCGGGCCGTGTGCTTGAAGACGGTGTTCCCGAACGTCACCTGCCCGTCGCTCGCCATGACGGCCTGCTGCTGATGTCGGACGGCGAGGACGGTCGTGGCATGCACCATGGTGCTCGAAACGTCGAGTCTATCATCCCGCCTGCGCGGGTCCCGAGACGCCATGAAGCCGGCTCGACGGCCTGTCCGCGTGCAGGGACGGCCTGCTATCTCGAGTGGACAGACAGGAGCGTCGAACGGGCGTAGAATGAAGGAAATCGGCGTGAATCAGCGGTCGGCAGATGGCAGTCGCGTTGCTGTCTGCTTCGTCAGAGACAGGTTTTTTCCGGCTTCTCCCAGGAGCACCCCATGAAGGGTCATACGTGGACCACAGGGGCCGTGGCACTGGCCTTCACCCTCGCAGCGGGCACGGCGACCGCCCAGTCACGGCCGTCGGAGGGCGGACGCCCCTCCGGCGGCGGCGAACGGACGGGCTCCGCCGCCCCGCGCGACAGCGGAGGCGGCGGCGACCGGGGGTCGGCTGGCGGCGGGTCGGCGGCCGGCAGCGCGGGCAGCTCGACAGGCGGCGGAAGCGGGATGAGCGGCGGCAGCTCGATGGGTTCCTCCTCCACTCCATCGGCGCCGTCCTCATCCAGCGCGGGCGTCGCGGCCGCACCGCAGCGGGCGCAGGGCCGCGCCGGGTCGCGGGCAGGCGGCGGCGAGCGAACGGGGGGCCGCGCTGTCCCGCGCAGCTCGGGCGGCAGCGATTCCAGAGGCGGCAGCACCGCCGGGACGGCGAGCGGCCGGACCGCCGGGGTGACCGGGTCGGGTGACGCTGCCGACACGCCGCAGCGGCGCGCCGTGCCCGCTTACAGCCGGCCGAGGGGCGATCGACCCGTGACCGGTGAGGCGGTCGAGCGTGGCACGATTCCGGGCGGCGGCGTCGTGAGGCCGCCAATCTACCCGGGTTACCCGTATTACCCCTACTACCCCTGGGGCTATTGGGGTACGGGGTTCGGTTACGGGCTGGGCTATTACTACGATCCTTATTGGTACGGCGGCGGATACGGGTACGGCGGCGGATACGGCTACGGCAGCAGCTACGGCCAGGCCTATCACGACACCGGCTCGCTCCGCCTGAAGATCAATCCCCGCGAGGCGCAGGTGTTCGTGGACGGGTACTTCGTCGGCGTCGTGGACGACTTCGACGGCGTGTTCCAGCGGCTCAAGCTCGATGGCGGCGGGCATCGCGTGGAGCTGAAGGCTGACGGATTCGAGCCGCTCGAATTCGACGTGCTGATCACACCCAGCGAGACGGTCACCTACAAGGGAGCGATGACGCCCATCAAGTAGGGGCTCGCCGCTACAATGCGGCATGCTCTCGCTGGTCGCCGGCATCTCGGGCCTCTACGACTTCGTCGTAGGGGCCTTTCTGCTTCTGGCGGCCGACATCTTTGCCGCCGCCTTCGGCGTGCCTCCAGCCGCGCCGCGGATCTTCTCGGATCTCAACGCGCTCTTCCTGATGGCGATCGGCGTCGGGTACTACTGGCCCTGGCGGGAACCGGCGCGCTACCGGGCCTACATGTGGGTCATGGGACCCGGCTTGAAGGGAGCCGGAGCCGCTGCGTTCCTGCTGGATTACGCCTTCCGCGGATCGCCCGCCTCGTTCCTGCTGTTTGCGGCGTCGGATGGCACCCTCGCGCTCCTCACGCTGTGGGCGCTGCTGCGGGAACCTGCTCGGTAATCGGCCCTATCAGCCGCGCCTGCTGAAGAAGAAGTAGATGGGCACGCCGAGCGCGATGATGATCAACCCCGCCGCGGCGGGGCCCCAGTCCGATCCCGTCCGCACGGGAACGACGAGATCGGACCAGAGGGCATTGAGGACGATGAGGAGGCTGGCGACGGCGAAAATCGCGGGTGCCACCGGATATCCCCACGCACGGAACGGGCGCGGCGCCTCCGGCTCCCGCGCCCGCAGGACGAAGAGCGAGACCACCGCGATGCCCGCGAACAGCACGACCGAGAAGCCCGTGTAGGTCGTGAGCGCCTGCGCGCCGCCCGACAGCACCAGCAGGCTGCTCCAGACCGCCTGCGCCCCGATCGAGATCGCCGGCGTGTGATAGCGCGGGTGGACGCGCGCGGCCCCGCGGAAGAACAGCCCGTCGCGCGCCATCGCGTAGTACACGCGCGGACCGGCAAAGACCATGGCGCTGATGCTGGCGGCGATGCTGACGATCGAGACGAGTCCCATGACGTCCCCCGCGCGCGTGCCGAGCAGACGATCGGCAATGACGTCGAGGACGCTGCCCCGCACCAGAGCCAGCTCGCCCACCGGCAGCACGAAGAGGAACAGCAGGTTCAGCAGGACGTAGATCAAGATCACCGCAACCGTGCCGAGAGCCAGGGCGAGCGGAACGTTGCGGCCGGGATTCCGCACTTCCTCCGCGACGTAGGCCGCCGCATTCCAGCCCGAATAAGTGAACATCACGGGAATGAGGGCGAGCAGCCACGCGGCGCCCGCCACGGAGCCGGCCGGCTGCACGAGGTTGGAGCCCGACCCCGCGCCCAGCGAGAAGCCGAGCGCGATGAAAATCAGCAGAGCCGACACCTTCAGGCCCGCCAGCACGTTCGTGATGAACCGGCCAGGGCCGACGCCGCGCAGGTGGATCCACGACATGAGGGCGATGGCGGCGAGCGCGACGAGCGCCTGTCGCGAGACCGTCAGCGGCACGAACGGCAGTGGCAGCACGAAGAGCGGCGTCGCATCCGCGGCAGCCGGGACGAAGCGGCCGACGTAGGCGGCAAGAACCACGGCGCTGGCCGCGACGGCGCCGGAGAAGCCGGCCACGAACGACGTCCAGCCCGTCAGGAACGCGGCCAGCCGCCCGTAAGCGGCCCGGAGGTAGACGTATTCGCCACCTGCCTTCGGCCTGAGCGCGGCCAGCTCCGCGTACGCCATGGCGCCCGCGAACGCGAGCAGCCCGCCCGCCACCCAGGCCGCCAGGAACCACCAGGGATGCGGCACACTCGAGGCGACCTGCGGGGGAGTGAACAGGATGCCTCCGCCGATCACGTTCGACACGATGATCGCGGCCGCGTCGAGCGGGCCCAGACGGCGCTCGAGCATCGGCGCGGCGGGGGCCTCGGGAGCGGGTTTCCGTCGGGGGGTGGCCACGGTGCGGGTGGCTTACCGGGTGAGCACCTGACGCGGCAGGTCGAACGTGGCCAGCTCGACCCAGTTCGACGAGCTCTGCCGCGCAAAGATGAGGATGCGCATGTCCTGGAACTGCGAGTGCTTCAGCATCTCGGCGCGCGGCTGCTCTCCCGTATAGCCGGCGTCCGGACGCGCCGTGATGAGCCCCGTGCGGTTGCCCTCGGTGAACTCGACGGTCTGCATGTAGACCTCGTCGAACTCCTCGAGCTCGTTCCCGACAATCTTGCGGAAGTGGACGTTCAGCGAAATCGTGTTGGGACGGTCGCCTTGCCGCACGATCCTGAAGGATACGGTGGGCTGGAGCTTGTTCCGGCCGTCGACGATGCCTGCGTCGAAGTAGCCGCCAGCGAGATCGGTGACCTGGAGGACCTGCTGGAGCTCGACCGGCGGGCCGCAGCCCCACGACGCGATCAGCCACGAGGCGAGCGCGGCGGCCAGGCCCCGTCGCGCGCGGCGCGCGGCCGCGACACCAGGCGGCATGGACGCCTTTCCTCGCAGCGACATCTGCGGATTGTAGATCAGAAGACCGTCACGTGGACCTTGCCGCGGATCTCGTCGCGCCGGCTCCGGTCGGCCGCATAAATGGCGAGATCGCTCCCCTTCACGCGCAGGACGATTGTCTCCGGATCGTAAATCTCCCCGGGCGTCGTCGGACCCTCGCCGTCGCGGGCCGCGACGGTCAGCCACTCGTCGGGTCCGAGATCCATCGGCAGGCTGTGATCGAGCATCGCGTCGATGAGCTGGCGCTTGACAGCGTCGGTGTAGTGCGCGTTCGGATCGTCGAGAAGCGCGGGGGGAAGCGCAGGCCGCGTGTCGCTCACGGCCGTCGGACCACCCGGCGTCGAGGCGGCGCTGACCTCCGCCATCTGCCCCCCGGCGTTACTCCTCGCCTGAACCGGACCGACCAGCCGCTGCAGGTTCTTCAGCTCCTGCTGGAGGCGCTGCCCGGCCGGCTCCTGCGACGGCACGTTGTCGACGGCCCGCTTCATGTTGTCGAGCGATCGCGCAATCTGCATGTCGCGCTGCACGGTCATCATCGACCAGACGACGCTCTGGCGAAGCGCGGGGATCTCGACGTCGAAGAAGACGCCGTAGCCCTCGAGCACGAATCCCCGCGCGCGCGCGCGGCCGGTCAGGACGGCCATCGTCGGATCCAGCCGTTGCATCTGACTCGCCACTTCGGCGGCGCCCAGCCCGACCGCGCGGGCCAGCACACCCTCGAGCAGCTGGATCTGGTTCCGCCGGCGCTGGGTGTCCACGTGCCGGTTCTGGGCCTGCGGGACCGTGGCGGCCGCTGTCAGCACGAGCGCCGTTGACAACAGGATGACTCTCCTCACGACCTCACCTCACATGCGCAGCCCTGCCTGGGCGACCTTCGCCAGGCTGGCGCGCGTCAGACTCACCGCTGCTGCTGTACCGCCCGGAGCAGGCGATCCTCGACCTGTCGCTGCCAGAGCACCTGCGCGTCGTTGAGTCCCTGCACCTGGGCCAGCCCCTGCTGCAGGCGCGCGAAATCAGCGCGCCGCGCCGCGTCCACGTCGCGATGCACCTGCCCGATCATCAGCGCGAGCTCCCCCTGCTGACGCTTCTCGCTCTCCGCAATGAGCTGGCGCACCTGACGGAGCAGCTCCACCCGCGAGACCGACACCGTCGACTCGGTCGCCGAGGCCGGCGGACGGGAGGCGACCGCCGCTTCGAGCTCGCGCAACCGCACCGTCAGCGCGGCGAAATCCGCGGCAGTGGGAGTGCTCTCCGCGTGCGACGGCGTCGCGGCCGCCACGCCCGCGTCGCGCTGCGTCGGCGGCGCGGCGGCGTGGTTCCAGCCGGTGCGGATGGACACGCCATCGCTCGCCAGCCGCACGTCCAGATTGGCAAGGGCCGACGCGAGGGCCAGCACCAGCACCGCGGCGGCGGCGAGCCCGAGCCTGCGCGGCACGTGGAACGCCGGCCGGCGCCGCCCGATCTCCACGGGCCGCCGAATCACCTCGAACCCGAGATCCGCGGCGGGCGGCGTCCACGCGCGCAGCGTCTCGCGCGTCTCGGACAGCCCGTCCACTTCCGCCCGACAGCCGGGGCAGGCGGCCAGATGGCGCTCCAGCCGCTGGCGATCGGCCGCCGATACCTCGTCGTAGAGATACCCGACGAGAAGTTCGCTATCGCAAGTCATAAGTCATCCCGTTGCGCGTCAGAGCTCGGCGCCGCGCTGCTCGCGGCGCGAAAGCGTGCCGCGGCCCGTCTGCTCGGCATGGAGCTGGCGTCGCAGCACGGTCAGTCCCTGGTACAGCCTCGTCTTCACGGTGCTCAGCGGACAGTCGAGCAGATCCGCGATCTCCTGAAACGTGAGCCCGTGATACTCCTTCAGAATGATCGCGGTCCGCTGCTCTTCGGGAAGGGCGGCCATGGCTATCGACACGGCACGGCTCATTTCGCGCCGCGAGACCAGATCCTCGATGGACTCCGAGGGCGTGGCCTCGCCTGCCAGCTCGACGAGATCGACGCCTTCGGGGGCCTGCGCCACGGGAGTCCGGCGCTCGCGCCGGATCCAGTCGCGGCACAGGTTCAGCGTGATGCGGTAGAGCCATGACGAGAACTTCGCCTGACCCTTGAACCCGCCGAGCGCGCGGAACGCGCGGAGAAACGTTTCCTGGGCGACATCGCGCGCGTCCTCCTCGCGTCCGATGACCCGGTAGGCCAGGGCGTAGATCGGCCGTTCCCAGCGGAGCACCAGCTGGTTGAAGCTGTCGAGATCGCCCTCCCTCGAGCGGGCGACCAGCTCTTCGTCACTCATCATCGAGTACGCCGGAGCCGCCAGGCCGGCCGGAGCTGTCGGTTCGGATCCGCGGCGCCGGCTGCGACCTCTCGCCCGCCGTCACCCTGTTTAGACGCCGCCGCCGTGGCAACAGTCGGACGGCAGTTTCACCTGTATCTGCAGTATTTTAGCGCTTCCAACGGGCCGCCGCACGCGATCGGACGCGGGCGGAGGGCCGATCCATGGTTAGAATGGCGCAACCCCCATGAGCTCGCCGCCGTCCCTGACGACGCTGGCCCGCGCGCTGGTCTTCGCGGGTGGCGCGTCGACCGCGCAGAGCCTCGCGTCCGCGCTCGAGACCCTGTGCGTGGACGCCGCCGCCTTGCTCGACGTCCGCCGTGCGTCGATCTGGCTCCACGATCGACGCGCCCGGGAGCTGGCTCTCACCGCTTCCTCGGACCCCGGCCAGCCGTCACAGCGGGTGCCCGCCGAGGGCCTTTCCGCCCAGGCACGCGGCATGCGCCTGGAGGGCCCGCAGGTGCTGCGGGCCGATGCCGGGCGCGTGCTGGTCGCACCCCTCCGAGGGTGGCGCCGGGCGCTGGGCACGTTCGTTCTCGAGGGCCTGGACGGGGCTACGGTCGGGGAGGGCCGCCTCCTGGAGCTCGCGGCGGAGCTCGCGCAGCCGCTGTCGGCGGCGATCGAGAACGTCCAGCTGCTGGAGGAAGTCGTCCGCCAGCAACGGCTGCTCGAGGACACCTTCAACTCGCTCGCGGATCTCGTGGTGGTCACCGACCGCGCGATGCGGATCGTGCAGGTCAACACGGTCGTCACGGCGCGCATCGGCAAGCCCCGAGCCGAGCTGGTCGAGCGGCCGCTCGCCGAGGCCTTCGGGCCCGAAATGACGGCGTGGGCGGCAGGCCTGGATGCCTCTGGAGAAGCCCCCTCGGACACGACGGCGCGAACGCGGACCTTCGAGGACCCCACACTGGGCGGGACGTTCGCCGCCACCGTGACGCCCCTGATCAACGAGGACGGCGAACCGGTCGGGCGGGTGCTGGTCGCCCGCGACATCACCCGGCAGAAGCGACTCGAGGCCGAACGGGAGGCACTGCGCACCAGGCTGGCGCAGTCGGAGAAGCTCGTGGCGCTCGGCCAGTTCGTGGCAGGCATCGCCCACGAGATGAACAATCCTCTTCAAGGCGTGCTCGGCCATCTGGAATTGCTCATCGACACCTCTCAGAAGGCCCGGCCGATCCGATCCGACCTGCGGCTCATCTACCAGGAGGCGCGGCGAGCGGCGAAGATCGTGCGGAATCTGCTGGTGTTCACCGGCTCTCAGCGCATCGCCCGGCGGCGCCTGCGGATCGACCGCGTGATCGCCCGGGCACTGGCGAGCCGGCGGGCATCGCTGAAGCGCAGCGGAATCGAGGTGGTACTCCGGTCCGGCGTCGATCTCCCGGCCGTCCTGGCGGACCCGCTCTTAATCCAGCAGGCCTTCCTGAACGTGCTGGTGAATGCCGAACACGCGATTGCCGAGACCGGACGGCCGGGGCGCATCCAGATCACGTCGACGGCCGGGCCCGCCGGGAGCACCGTCATCGTCTCCGTCCAGGACTCCGGGCCGGGCATCCCCGAAGACGTGCTGCCGCGCATTTTCGATCCGTTTTTCACGACGAAGGACGTCGGGAAGGGCACCGGTCTCGGCCTCGCCATCACTTACGGCATCGTCCAGGAGCACGGCGGCGCGATTCAGGCGGCCAACGCGCCCGAGGGCGGGGCGATCGTCACGATCGAGCTACCGGCGCCGCCAAAGTCCGATAGAGTACGTCGCGATGGTTGAAGAGGGCTTCCTGACGACCGAGGAGGTACTCGATTACCTCCAGGTGAACCTCCGTACCGTCTACCGCCTGATCAAGGCGGGGCGGATTCCGGCGGTGCGAGTGGGGCGGCAATGGCGCTTCCGCAAGCGGGACCTCGACGCCTGGCTCGAAAGCCAGCGCCCTCGGACGACGCGCACGTCTCCCGGCATGACGAGGACGACGGGTGTGGCTGCGAGTCGTCCGCGGGTGCTGGTCGTGGACGACGAAGCCGCGATCCGCGATCTGCTCCAGAAGACCCTCGCGCTCGCCGAATACGAGGTGGACCTCGCGCCGGACGGCCAGACCGCGCTCGATCGGCTGCGGATCATCCCCTACGATCTGCTCATCACCGATCTCAGGATGCCCGGCGTCGACGGACTGACCGTGATCCGCGAGGCGCGACGCCTGAAGGCGGACATTCCGGTGATCATCATCACCGGGTATTCCACCGAGGCGAGCGCGATCGAAGCGGTGAATCTCGGCGTGTCGGGGTATCTCACGAAGCCCTTCCGCGTCCCTCGGGTCCTCGCCGCCGCCGCCAGGGCGCTGGGCGAATAGCGCTGCACGGAACTGCACGGAATTGCACGCGCTGGCACACCTTCTTACCTGACGGGCCCGCGAACCCTCCTGGCCTCTTGACGTCCGACCCTCGAAGCTCTACCATGTTGTCTGTATTTGTCATATTAAGTCATACGAAGTCATGACAAGTACGAACGCGACCACCAGCTTCCCATCCCGGTCGGAGGCACGCCGTGCCCGGGAACGGTCGGTCGAGACCAAGTGCCCACTTCCGCCCCGCGGAAGGTACCAACGGAGTGGTAGACCCATGAAGAAGGCAGTCTGGAGTGCAGTCGCGACGGCCGCCGGGATGTTGCTGCTGTCCACGTCCGTGTACGCGCAGACCACGGCGACCGTCGCCGTGAACGTCAACGTGAACGCCCGTGCCAAGCTGACGATCACTGGCGGCCCGGTCAATTTCACCGATGCCGATCCCGACGTGACGGCAACACTCACGTCGAACGCGCTGAACATCCAGGTGCAGGTTCGGACGGCCGCGGCGGGGAACTCGTCGCTGACGCTTGCCGCCACCGGCGACCTCGACAACGGCGGCGCCTTGATTCCGATCGGCGACCTGGACTGGGCGGTTACGGGGCCTGGATATACGGCGGGCACGGCGTCCACTACTGCTCAGAACGTCGGCACGTGGTCGGGGCCGGGCGCCCGCACCGGGACGCAGACGTTCACCCTGCCGAACAGCTGGGACTACGTCGTCGGGACCTACACGACGACGCTGAACTACACGCTCGCAGTTCCCTAGCCGATAAACGGGCTGGCCCGATCGGCGTGCCTGATCCGCCGGGCGCCGTGCGACCTCGCACGCGCCCGGCGTTCGTGCTGGCGGGCGGTGCCAGGATGCCGGCGAGCCTCAGGATTGGGTGGACGGTGGCAGCGCTGCTGGCCCTGCCGCTGCCGGCGGCCGCCCAGAGTCGCACCGCGACGATCAGCGTCGTCATCGCCGCGACGGCCCGACTGTCCGTCTCGCCGGCGGGCATTTCGTTCCCCGACTCCGACCCGACTGGCGTCCCGCTGGTCGCAGCGCTCCCCGGACCGGTCGGTATCACGGTCAAGGCGCGTGCGGCGCACGGCGCCACGCTCCGGCTCACGCTGCGCGCGACCGACGACCTGCGCTCGGGGGTCACCACGATTCCGGCTGGCACACTGACCTGGACGGCCGCGGGCGACGGCTTCGCCTCGGGCACGTTGACAGTGGCGGATCAGACGATCGGAACGTGGGTCGGATCCGGCGTGCGGACGGGCACACAGAGCTTCCTGTTCCAGAACAGCTGGTCACACCCCGTCGGCACCTACACGCTCAGCATGCAGTACACCCTCTCCTCCCCATGAAGCTCCTGTTCCGCATCGGGATCGTGCAGATGGCCCTGGCCGCGGCCACGCCGGCGTTCTGCCAGGTCCTGCAGATCCAGCCGCAGACGATCACATTCCCCTCGAGCGATCCGGATACGGTGCCGGTGGTGGCGGCGGCGCCCGTCCAGGTCTCGTTCGTCAGGGGCAGCGGCCGGGGCGGGAGCGGGTCCTGGAGCATCACGGTCAGGGCCGACGGGGATCTGACCGCCGGGCCGGCACAGATCCCGATAGCGAGCATCACCTGGGTCGCGGCGCCGAGCCCGCCGTTCCGGGACGGGACGCTCAGCAGCACCGTGGCGCAGACCCTGGCGAGCGGCCTCGGGTCTGAACCGAACACGCGCGGTTCGGTCACGTTCAGGCTCGCAAACTCATGGAACTACAGCGCTGGCACGTACACGCAGACGATCGTCTTCACGCTGACATCCCCCTGAGGGCCAGGGCCGTGTCCTGCCCGGGACGGACAGCCGGCTGCCTCGGCGGGATCACGGCGCGAGAGAAGCGCCTGCTTTCGCCGTTCGCGCGATCAGTGGCCTATGTCGCAATCGTGATCGGCGTTTCGCTTTTGTCAGTGCCTGCTGCAGCCCAGGTCTCGGTCGAGGTGTCGCCGCTGCGCGTCGAGGTCGACGCGCTGCCCGGCAGCACGACCACCCAGGCCGTCACGCTCCGCAACTACGGCAAGGCCCCCGTGCGCGTCCGGGCGAGGCTGACCGACTGGGACCTGACGAGGGACGGCACGCCACAGT
>DASPFV010000109.1:0-5129 GCA_035620975.1 Vicinamibacterales bacterium | reverse complement strand
CGCCACGCCGGTCTGCGCTATGCTCGGGGGACGTCGCCAGGAGCGAGGCCATGTTGAAGAGAACACTCTGCACAATCGCTGCGGTCGTGATGCTCGTCGCCGCCGCGCGCGCGCAAACGACGGACGAGCTGTCCGGCCGGTGGGGCGCCGAGGGCGCGACGTTTCTGGACCTGGCCTTCGATGGCAAGGGTGGCGTCTCCGGTACCGTGTTCTGGCGCGCCGGCGGCCAGGCCGTCCGGACGCCGGTTCGCAAGGGCAGCTTCCGTCCGGACACGCGCACGCTGCGGCTCGAGGGCGAGGGTCCCCGTCCCGACGGGACGGTCCGTGGCTACGTTATCGAAGGCGTCCTCGCCGGGGACACCATCAGTGGCCGGTACTCGATTGGCGACGACAGCGGCGAGTTCACGTTCTCGCGGATCACGCGGGCCGCGGGCACCCGGAGTCCCGACGAAATGCGGGCGGATTTCGACGCCCACAAGGGCGACTTCGACTACCTGCTGGGCGACTGGGAGTTCACCGCCGACAGCAAGGAATACGGCTCGTTCCGCGGCTACTGGAGCGCCGTGCGACTCGACGAGGGACAGATTCTCGACGAGTACCGCATCGTCGGCGACAAGGGAGAGACGTATTACGTCACGACGACGCTGCGGAACTACAACCGCGCGATGGGACGATGGGAGCTGATTGGCGCAGACGCGGGGACCGGGCTGCAGGACTTCGGTACCGGCCGCAAGGTCGGCGACGAGATTCACATCGAGCAGAAGTTCGGAGTGACGAGCGACACGCCGTCCGTCTGGAGGATCCGTTACCACGACATCCGCGCAGACGCGTTCTCCTGGACGGCCGACCGATCGGATGACGGTGGGCGGACGTGGGAAAGGGACTTTCAGAAGATCGAAGCACGCCGCATCGGGCCGGCGCGCAATCTGGGGCCGCTCGCGGTGCCCCGCCAGTAACGAGGCCTCGATCGGCTGCGGGGTGGGCCGCAGCCGACGCAGTCAGGTGCGCTTCTGGATCGCGATCCCGCCCGAAGAGGTCCGCACGTGCAGCAGCGGCCCACCACCCTGGGCGGATCCCTTCAGGGATCGGCGGCCGACCGTCCCCTGGACCGTGACGGGGAAGTCGACGTCAATCGAACCGGATCCCGTATGCACGTCGAGCTCGAATCCCTGGGCCGGGGGAAGAGCAATCCTGACGCTTCCAGAGGATGCGGAGACGCGCCAGTCGCCGGCGAGCTCCCCCTGCAGGGTGAGACCCCCGCTCGACGTGGATGCCTGCAGGCTGCCGCGCACGCCGCGGACCGAGATCGAGCCGGAGCTGGATGACACGTCCACCGCGCCGCTGCCCGTCTGAACGACCTCGATCCCGCCACTGGAGGTCTTCGCGGTCACCGGCCCGGCCACGTCCAATGCCCGAATCGACCCGCTTCCCGTCGAGGCATGAAAGGCGCCCTCCACACGATCCGCCGTGATCGAGCCCGACCCGGCGGACGCGCGGACCGCGCCCACCGCGCGAAGCGTCAACGATCCCGAGCCGCTGTGCGTCTCGACGCGTCCCGAGACCCCCTCGACCTGCTGCGATCCCGAACCGGTCCGCGCCACGATGTTCGATGCCGGTGGCACGGTCAGCACGTAACTGATCGTCACGCCGTGGCGCCGATCGTCGTCTGCCACGTACCCGATCCGAACGGTGTCGCCGGATTGCTCGACGGGTGGGCTGGCTTCCACCTGCCGCACCCGTTCCTGCGCACTCAACCCGCCCCGGCGGAACCAGCCGGTCCATTCGCCGGCCCGGACTTCGGCGCTGATCTCGACCCGGTCGGGCGCTCCGGGACGTATGTCGATGCGTCCGGCACCCGCCGAGATCTCGATCGCCGGGCTGGCACCGACAGTGAGCGTCCGCTGAAAAGCTCCCGCAGCGGTCTGGGCCTGGGCCGCGGCGGAAAGCAGCGTGAGAATCAGCAGGGCCGGGGCGATGCTGCGCGCCGCCGACAAGAACCGACGAGACATCGAGGTACCTCCAGAGGTCATTGGACGATCCCGGGACAGCGGTCGTTCGCCCCTTCCTCACGCCAGGCGTCGGCGGCAAGGCGAGGCGGACGGCAACGGCTCCAGCAGTGACTCGCCCCGGGGGTCGCCCGGGGTCAGGTCTTGCAATGACGTACTGAAGACCCCTTCAAAAGGCTCGTACGTCAATGCAAGACCTGACCCCAGGGGCTCGGGCGAGCCCGACCAGCCACGAGATACACATTGAACGCGTGGAGGTGCGTGTGGGACGCGTAACGGGGCTGACCGTTGCCGGAATCGTAATCGCGCTGCTGTTTTCGCTGCTGTATGTCGGCTTGTACCCCATGCTGACCGGCGGTTTCGTCATCTATTGGTATCCCTACTGGCCCCGGCCATTGGCGGCGGTGTACGTCACGGCTGGCGTCCTGCTGCAGGCGTGGTTCTGCTACCGACGATGGACGACCCTGCCGGCGCGGGGCGTTGTTCCGCAGACCCTGGCGGGGATCGGGTACCTCGTGGTGCCCGCAATCGTCTCCGGCGGGCCGTATCAGAGCTGACTGCCAGGGCGCAGTCTAAGGGAGTCGACATCCGCAACCTCGCTCCGGGCGTCAACACCATCGAGGACAACATCTGCCTGACGCGAGTCAATGCCCCGTGTCCGGCCGTGGCTGGCACGCGGATGAATCTGGCAATGGTTTGGACTGGTCACTGTCCTGTCCCTCGGCGGCACGCCTGTGCAGGACAGTCCGCTGTCCGTGCTCCTCCCGGGCGAGCAATCGCTCGCCATCTCGAAGCACCGTCTGACTGCCGACAACGTCCGACGCATGTTTGCAGTCGAGCGCGAGCTCCTCAAGCTCCTGAAGGAGATCCCTGACTTCGAAGACCGCGCCGCCGGGATCGACCCTCCGAAAGGGAACGACGACATCGACGGCTGGACGAGGGTGTACGAGGCGATACCGGAGATGGCGCATGTCCTCGAAAGACAGCAGATCAGCGCCCGTGAGTACCTGCTCACGAAGCTGGCCGCGATGAGCGCGGAGGTGATGCAGGAAGCTTTTCTGGCGGACGAGGCCTCCCGGCGGCTCGCGGAGGACGAGTTGGGGAAGGAACTCCTGAATCTGCCGGCGGTACGCTTCTGGAGGACGATGGACCCCGCCCTCAAGGCCGAAGCGGCGGAATGGAAGAAGGTACGCGAAGAGATGGGCAGGCACTGAATCGTCGACATCGCCACGCAGGAGGAGGACAATGGCGGCCGGCGCGCTCTGCGTCGGGAGAGGATCATGAATCGCTCAGTCCCCCGTATCGTCCTCCTCGTGGCCTTCCTGTCGTCGAGCACCAGCGGCGCAGCGCAGAAGAGTGGGAAGGCCTGGTGGCCTCAATTCAGGGGGCCGAACGCGTCTGGCCTCGGCGCGGGCACACCGCCCGTTCACTTCGGCCCCGATCAGAACGTTCTCTGGAGGACTCCGCTGGGGGCTGGACTGTCGTCACCGGTCGTGTGGGACGACCGCATCTTCCTGACGGAATTCGACCAGGCCAGCAGGCGACTCTCCACTCTCTGCATCGAGAGGCGCACCGGGAGGGTCCTCTGGCGGCGTAGCGTGGCGCCCGAACAGATCGAAGAGGTCCACGAGCTCAGTAGCCCGGCCGGGGCGACGCCCGCCACGGACGGCGACAGCGTTTACGTCTACTTCGGATCCTACGGGTTGGTGTCGTACGACCTGAACGGGAACCTGAAATGGGAACGCCGACTTCCTTTGCCCGAAAACCCCTATGGCGCAGTCTCTTCACCGATCGTCGCCGGTCAACTGCTGGTGCTGAACCACCAGGGGAAGGACGCCTACCTGCTCGCCGTCGATCGGCGTGACGGCCGCACTGTCTGGAAGACGGACCGTTCGATGTTTCAGTATGGATGGTCCACTCCGGTGCACTGGCGTCACGACGGCATCGACGAGATCATCGTGCTCGGAGGCGACTTCAAGCCGAACCAGCGGCTGATGGCCTACGCCCTCGCGGATGGAACGGAGCGATGGTGGGTCGGAGGACTGCCGCCGTCCGGGAAAAGTACGCCGGTTATTGGCGAGGGTCTGCTGTTCTTCGCCGCGCCGGACATCATCCTGGAAACGGCCGCTGAACGACGGAACCCTGATCGAGCCGCGCAGTTCTATGCGAACAACTCGGCTCGCGTCATGGCCGTCCGTCCGGGCAGCACCGGGGAACTGAGCCAGGCGAATGTCGCCTGGTCGGAGAGGAAGGGCGTGCCCGGTGTTCCGTCACCTCTCTATTACAACGGAAGACTCTACACGTTCCAGAATGGCGGCATCGTGTCCTGTCGAGTCGCGAGGACCGGCGATCTGCTGTACACCGCGCGGGTGGGGGCGCCGGGCTATTACTACTCTTCACCAGTGGCCGCGGACCAGAAGGTCTACATCGCGTCTGAAGAGGGCGTCGTGGTGGTGCTGGATGCTGGTGCGGAGTTCAAGGTACTGGCGACGAACAAGCTCGACGGCGGGATCCTGGCGACACCGGCATTGGTCGACAGACACATCTATGTGAGAACCGACAGCTACCTGTACGCGTTCGGTAAGTGAGGGTGGAGCTCTTCAGCGCGGTTTCCAGGTATCGCCGGCTGTCGCCGTTCACGTATCGCCCGGACCGCCCGTGAACTGGGCGTTACCTGCACGCCCCGTCGACCGTGCGCAGGGAATGCGCCCGCAGCTCGCGGTCGACGAACGTCCCCGTGACGGCGATGCGCTGCCCGACATGACTCGTCAGTCGCAGCGCATTGGTGGTATCCACCAGAGCGACAGAGGCCGAGCGCTTCCTGAGAAAGCCGGTCTTCCAGCTCCGCGACGTGGGGACGTCCACCCCGGACGTGTCCTTGAGCCAGAACCTCTGCTTGTCGAGCTCGAGGCACCCGCTGATTGTGATGCTTGCAGGTTCCGGCGGCTCGGTCGCGCTCGAGAGCACGACGGGACCTGGGGGCCCGGCCTCGAGCGCCGGCCTCGCCGGATTCGGCCCGACCGGCGCGGGGCCTTCTGCGGTCGATGCGCTCCGGGACACACGCGTCAGTGGCGCCGGCGCGTCGGCCGCATGCAGTGTGCGGGGTGCAGGCTCCACCGCCGG